>CAUTSX010000001.1:0-51019 GCA_963541405.1 uncultured Acholeplasmataceae bacterium
TGTTACTCATAGTGTAGATCTCGGTGGTCGCCGTATCATTAAAAAAAAAAAAAATCCCTCTTTGTAAGAGATGGAATGAAGTTGAAAAAAAAAAAAAACGATTTCTCTAATTTGTAAAACCGCTTTATGTCGCGGTTTTACAAATTATATGGTGTGTATTTATTTCGTTTTATCTAAAAATTTTTAAGTTTGTTTTTTAAACAAAAGTGTTTTATTTTGATTTGTTTAACTATTTTAAAAAATACAAAACCCTTTTGAATTTAAGCTAATTAAACATATGCTAAAAGCAAAGCACCAGTAATTAAAAGATGACAATGAACTCCAATAATGCTAAAATATTTGTAGGAAAAGTAGGAGTGATACTATGAGTGATATATTTATGGATACAGCAAAAGTTATGTCTAAAGGACAAGTAACTATTCCAAAAAGAATTAGAGAACTTTTGAATTTAGAAAACGGTGACTATATTACTTTTGTGGTAAATAAAGATAAAGTAGAAATTCAAAATTCAAATACCTTTATCAAAAAAAATATTGAAAAATAAAGAAGGTTTAAAAATATGACAATAGTAGAAATAAAGAAATTAATTCAAAACGGCGAAAAGATAGATGTTGAATTCAAAGAATCGAAAGATTCATTGACTAAAAATGTTTTTGATTCTGTTTGTTCTTTTAACAACAGAAATGGTGGGCATATTTTGTTGGGGGTAAACGATAAAAAAGAAATCATAGGTGTAAGTCCTGACAAAATAGATAAACTAATTAAAGAGTTTACAACTACTATAAACAATCCACAGAAAATAAACCCACCTCTTTATCTACAGCCGGAAGTTTTCACCATTGATGATAAAAAAATAATTTATATCAAGGTACCCGAAGGTACACAAGTGTGTAAACAAAACGGTAATATTTGGGATAGGTCATTTGATGGAGATATTAACATCTCAAACAATTCTGAAGCAATCTACAAATTATATTCGCTAAAAAGACGAGAATATTTTGTAAATAAAGTATACCCTAATCTAGATATTGACTTTCTAGATGCTTCTGTTATTGAAAAAGCAAGAAAAATGGCTGTTGGACGCAATAAAGATCATGTCTGGAAGACTATGAAAGATGAAGAACTTTTGCGAAGCAGTGGGTTAATTTTAACAGACCCTGAGACCAAGCGTGAAGGAATTACTTTGGCCGCTATCCTTTTGTTTGGTAAAGATAACTCAATAATGTCTGTTCTTCCTCAACATAAAACAGACGCTATTTTTAGAGTTGAAAATAAAGATAGATATGACGACAGAGATGTCGTCATAACAAACTTGATTGACAGTTATGAAAGACTTATGAACTTTGGCCGAAAACATTTAAATGACTTATTTGTTTTAGACGGGATTTTTAATGTCAACGCAAGAGATAGGATTCTTAGAGAAATAGTTTCAAATACTTTAGCGCATCGGGACTATTCAAGCGGTTTTCCTGCAAAAATGATTATTGATGATGAGAAAATTGTGATTGAAAATAGCAACTTGCCGCACGAATTGGGAGCCTTAGACTTACTCAAGTTTAAACCATTTCCCAAAAATCCACCTATATCAAAAGTTTTTAGAGAAATCGGGCTTGCTGATGAGCTAGGCTCTGGAATGAGAAATACCTATAAATACACACAACTTTATTCGGGTAAAAATCCGCTTTTTGTTGAAGAAAATATTTTTAAAACAACAATTCCACTAAAGAAAATAGCAACCCAAAAGGTAGGTCCAGTTATGGATAATGTCCCTCGGAATGTCCCTCGGAATGTCCCTCTAAAAATCGAAAATAAAATAAAAAATATAATTAAAAATGACATCAAAGTAAGTCGCAAAAATATTGCACTTATTTTAGGAGTTAGTGAGAAAACAATTACTAGGTATATAAAAGAAATTACCGATATTAAATATATTGGTAGAGGTAAAAACGGACATTGGGAACTAATCAACCAAACAAAAAATAATCACTAAACACTAAAATATAGATATAAAAAGGCCTTTTTCGGCCTTTTTATATTATTTAAAATTTAAATAGTGTCGTGCTTGCTTTGAATGATAATTATTTGCGAACTTACACAATGTATTTAAAAAAATACATTATTGTGCAAAAGTATTTTACGAGTTAACAAATTTTCTTAAAAAAATAAAAGATATAAAGATAAAAATTTAAACGTATCGTGTGCCGAATATAATGTCTCTCGGAATGTCCCTCGGAATGTCCCTCGGAATGTCCTTTGAAAGCCTAGAACAAGGTTTAGTTAAAATACCAATAAAGTGCTGAAAAATATTGCTTGTTTTATGAATTAAATGTTTAAAGGTATTATCAACTTATCTTTTTGCTAGACAACAAATTAAAACTATATTTTTGAACATGGCTACTTAATTTCAAATTGTTTCATTTTAGTGAGTTTCGGGTTGTGACTTACAGCGCTTTTCAAAGACCTCGCGTTTAGGGAATTTACTTAAACCTTTTTTGTGATTAGCACAACCTCAAAAGATGCAACTCTAGATGCGTTTTTATTAGTTAAATAGAATTTAATACTGGATATTTTTAATTTTTTTAAAAATATTCGGCGTTAACTTGATTTTAACTTGCATATACAATAAAATTTACTTGAGAAGGAAATGGATTTTATGAAAATTTTTAAAAGAGAAAAGTATTTGTCTAAAATCAGGGGGTTTTATTTTGCAAACGATTTAATAAAAGTAATAACTGGTATTAGACGCTCAGGTAAATCTACACTGATGGAATCAATTTCAAATGAACTAACCCAAAAAGGTGTAAAAAATACTAATGTCGTTTACATCAATTTAGACAAAAGAGGATATAAAAATATCAAGACTGCCAAGGACCTTGAAAGTTTAATTGAGTCTAGCACTAAAAATATCAAAGGCGATAAGTATTTATTTATAGACGAAATTCAAAATGTTAAAGATTTTGAACTAGTAATCAATTCGTTTAGAGAAGAAGGGGATTTTTCAATTTTTATTACGGGTTCAAACTCATATTTGCTTTCTGGTGAACTTGTAACTAAGTTAACAGGCAGGTATATTGAGTTTGAAATTTTTCCCTTAACCTTTGATGAGTATTTAGAAATGAAGAAATTCTACTCACTTTCAACCAAATCAGACTTAATGCTTGAACTAAACGGATATATATTGAGCGGTGGTTTCCCACGTTCTTTGTTTTTTGAAAATCTTGCAGATAAAAAGAACTACATCTTAAGTTTAGTTAAAGAAATTTTTGAAAAAGACATAAAAAGAAGAGTAAAAATTAAAAACCAAGCAACATTTGAAATTGTTAAAAATTATATTATTAACAATTTTGGTGCAACCGTTAGTCTAAACAATATAACCAAAAATTTAAAAAAAGCAGGCTACTCAATTACTATAGAGACAGTTTCTAGATACATTCAAATTTTAATTGATGCAAAAATTCTCTATGAATGCAACAGGTTTGACATGAAATCCAAACAATACTTAAAAGGAGAAAAGAAATACTATTTAGCGGACTTGAGTTTTTACTATGCATTAAATACGGACAATAGAATAAACTTTGGTCCCAGCCTTGAAAATATAGTTTTTGTCTTTGCAAGGAGTAAAGGATACTCAGTTAGTGTCGGAAGAATTGGTCTACTTGAATGTGATTTCATATTAAGAGATTTGGACAATAATTATTCATACATCCAAGTTGCTTACACTATTTTGGCGAACTTAGAAACTGAAAACAGAGAGTACACGCCACTTGAAAAAATCAAAGACAACTTCCCTAAATATGTAGCCACTTTAGATTATTTAGAACAAAAAAGAAACGGGATAAAGCATATAAACTTAATTGAATTCATAAGAAATAATTTAGATTTTTAAAGAAGTAAAGTAGATACGCGATACCAAAAAACGCCAAATTATAAAGTAGAATCGAGCAAAATTATAAAGTGAAATCAGTCCAAATTGCCAAGTAGAAGTAAGCCAAATTGCCAAGTAGAAGTAAGCCAAATTGCCAAGTAGTTGATTATAAAATCAATTAGCAATACAATATAGTTAAAGGAGTAAATATGCCTGAATACCTAAATCGAATCATTGAAAATAAACTCAAAGAAGCGCTTGAAACTTGTGGTGCTGTATTGATTAAAGGACCTAAATGGTGTGGAAAATCTACTACTGCTTTAAAATTCGCTAAAAGTGTAATTTTTATGCAAGACATAGATGAAAAAGAACAAAATATAGCGCTTGCTAAAACTTCTTCAAAGATTTTTTTAGCAAAAGAACCGCCTTTACTTATAGATGAGTGGCAAGTTATACCTTTCATATGGGATGCAGTTAGATTTCAAGTAGACCAAAGAAAAAAGTTTGGTCAATTTATATTAACAGGTTCATCAACACCTTTGTCAAAAAATGAAAAAGCTCAAATTATGCACTCAGGAGTTGGCAGAATTACTACTATATGTATGCGCCCTATGTCTCTTTTTGAATCTTTAGAAAGTACAGGTTCGGTAAGTTTAAGTGTACTTTTTAGTGGTTTTTATCCAGAGGGAACGATTTCCAAATTAAACTTAATTGACTACAGTTTTTTAATATGCCGTGGTGGGTGGCCACTGTCTGTTGGTCTACCTAGAGAAAAAGCGTTAAAAATTGCAAAAAACTATTTTACCCAAGTTATTGAAAAAGATTTGTTAGAAGGTACAGATATAGTTAGAAATAAAGACAAACTTAAAAAAACGTTAGCGGCATACGCAAGAAATATTTCAAGCGAGTGTTCTATTCAAACTCTGATAAACGATGTGAAATCAGACGGCGACACCATAATATCGGACAACACAGTAGCATCTTATCTAGAGATTTTCAAGAAGAATTTTATAATTGAAGATATCAACGCCTGGAATCCAAATATAAGAAGTAAAACAGCAATTAGAACATCACCGACTAGACATTTTATTTGCCCCTCAATTGCAGCAAGTGCACTAAGTATTGGTCCCAATGATTTGATAAATGACCTCAATACTTTTGGGTTAATGTTTGAGGATTTGGTTGTGCGTGATTTAAAAGTATATGTTGACAAACTGGGCGGTACAATTTATCATTATCGCGATAAAAGTGGATTAGAATGTGATGCTGTTGTTTATCTTGATAGTGGTAAATTTGGTTTAATTGAAATTAAACTAGGAAGCGCGATTGGAATTGAAGAGGCTGCTAGAAATTTACTTAAATTAAAATCACTGTTGCCCGATGAAAAACAACCTAGTTTCTTAATGGTAGTCACAACTACCAACCTAGCCTATACTCGTGAAGACGGAGTAATTGTGTGCCCGCTTGGTTGTCTTAAAGACTAACTTATGGATTTTTAAAAGTATTGACAAAAAATAAAATGTAAATTAAGCCTGTTGAATGAAAAAATTTGCAATATCTGTCACCATATGTTCAAAGTTTGAGCCAATTGTTCAAAATATTTAAGAATATTATTTCTAAAATCTGCTTTTAAAGGGTTTTGATAATAATTTCAAGTGCATTCAAATTTCTTAATTATTTTGGTGAGTTTAAAAACTAAAATGGTGAGTTCGCACCACTTGAAAAAGTCAATGATACTTTTTTCCAAATATGCAATGTATGTTATTTAAAACAAACAAGAAATAAGTAAAAATATATAAATTTAATTAAGTTCGTAAAAACAATTTAGATTTTAAAGAAAACATGTAAATATGGTTAGACCTAAAATATCCAAATTATAAAATGAAATTGAGCCAAATTATAAAGTGGCTTGATTAGATTAAGTTTTTATATTAAACTATATGTGCGGGTGTACATATGGAAAAATATCTAAATCGTATAATTGAGAAAAAAATTCAAGATAAACTGGCAAGTTGTGGTGCCCTTTTAATCAAAGGACCTAAATGGTGTGGAAAGTCAACTACAGCCTTGAAGTTTGCCAATAGCGTTATCTATATGCAAACTAACAAAAACAAGGCTCAAAACATCGAACTGGCAAGAACCGAACCAGAGGCTTTTTTGGCAAAAAAACCACCACTTCTAATAGATGAATGGCAAGAAATTCCTTTTATTTGGGATGAAATTAGAACAGAAGTAGATAAAAGAGGTAAATTTGGCCAATTCATATTAACAGGCTCTTCCACACCTTTGATGCAAAAAGAAAAAGCACAAATAATGCATTCAGGTGTGGGTAGGATAACAACATTAGTTATGCGGCCTATGTCTTTATATGAGTCTCTAGACAGTACTGGCGGAGTTAGTCTAAATGAACTTTTTTTGGGCAAGAAAATCAAAGTCCAGGAATCTAAACTGACTTTTCTAGACTACTGCTACCTAATTTGTCGTGGCGGCTGGCCACAAAGTGTAGGCGTTTCAAAAGAAATTGCCTTAGAGATCTCAAAAGACTACTTTGAACAATTAATTCAAAGCGATCTCTTAAAAGACAAAAGACATTTTAGAGACAGACAAAAACTCACAAAAACTTTAAAGTCATATGCTAGAAACATCTCAAGCCAATGTACAATTAAAACTTTAATGGACGATATTAAAGAAAATGACAACCTTTCTATATCTAACATCACTATTCTTTCTTACCTTGAGTTATTTAAAGAAAACTTTATTATTGAAGACATTCAGGCCTGGAACCCAAATTTACGTAGCAAAACAGCAATTAGGACTGCACCAACCAGGCACTTTATTTGCCCCTCAATTGCTGCCAGGGCCTTAGAACTAGGGCCAGGCTCTTTTTTAAATGACCTTAAAACTTTTGGCTTGCTTTTTGAAGACCTAGCAGTTCGCGACCTTAAAACATACGCAGAGAAACTAAACGGAAAGGTTTATCACTACCGCGATAAAAATGGGCTTGAATGCGATGCGGTTGTGTGTCTAGACAACGGAGAGTTTGGGTTAATTGAAGTAAAGATAGGAAACAGCGTTAGAATTGAAGAAGGCGCTAAAAACTTACTTAAATTAAAGTCTTTACTTTCGCCTAAAATGAAAGAACCTAGTTTCTTAATGGTAATCACAACTACCAACCTAGCCTATACTCGCGAAGACGGAGTAATTGTGTGTCCGCTTGGTTGTCTTAAAGACTAACTTACAAATTTAAAAAAATATTGGCAAAAAAATAAATTTGAAACAAAAACTAAGGCTTTATATGTCTTAGTCCAAACTTTCCAATAACTCTTTTTTCACTTCATCTAGGCTATGTACTTTACCGTTTTTAAAATCATCTTCTGCTTTTTCTAGTCCAAGTTAAAATCATCTTCGTTTAAATTCAAAATAGAAATTGGTTCATTTAAAAGAACCTTAACATCAAAAGGCAGTCCATTGTGTGCAATAACTTGTTTAAGGAAAACAGCAATTGCGTCTGACATTGAAATTCCTAATCTATCTAACACAATCTCAGCACGTGTTTTTATATCATTTTTAACTTTTACTAAAATATTTGAAGTTTTGCACATCTATATCACCGTTCTTTCGTGTCAATGATAACATTTACTTCAAATAACAGCCTAGTCAAACAAAACACTTAAATTTTTTATAGCAAAGATATACGGAACTGCTCCAAATAAATTAAATAATTCTTGATAATTGCCAAAATTGCTAAACTGTTGTATACTTTTTAACTGTTAAAGCACGCATTTATTTGTTTTAAATATCTTTAACTTAGAATGTAGTAGTTTGTTTATTGCTTTACAAATGAGGCAATTTAAAGATTATAAATTTAAATAAAGGCGTTTTGCTGACTTATTCTATAAGGAGGTAAAAATATATGTCACGTTTCTTAGGATCAACTTGGAAAAAATCTCGTCGTTTAGGCTATTCAGTTTCAGAAACTGCCAAAGAACTGAAAAAAAGAGCATATGCTCCTGGTCAACACGGCAAAAGACGCGCTAAAGTATCTGACTATGGTTCTCAGTTAAATGAAAAACAAAAAGTTAGATTTACATACGGTGTATCTGAAAAACAATTTGTCAAAACTTTCCACGAGGCTAAAAAACTTGCAGGTAACTTAGGTGAAAACTTCATCAAGCTACTAGAATCTAGACTAGATAACTTAGTATATCGTGCAGGACTTGCCAGAACTCGCCAACAGGCTAGACAACTTGTAAACCATGGACACATTTTAGTTGATGGCAAAAAAGCAGATATTCCATCAATGCGACTAAAACCAGGTCAAGTGTTTTCTTTAAAAGAACGTTCAAAAGATTTACTTGTTGTTAAAGAAAGTCTTGAGGCTAAATTCAGAAGTTTTGAATTTGTTGAGCTAGACGAAAACAAAAAAACAGCAACTTTTGTCCGTTTCCCTGAAAGAAAAGAAGTGTTGCAAGAAATTAACGAACAACTTATCGTTGAGTTCTATAACCGTTAATTAGCTTAGGTTAAAAAACTACTTTTTAAAATTGAAAAACACCCCATTTCCGATAATTCGGGAAATGAGGTGTTTTTTTACTTTGTTTGAGTGATTACTTTTAATTGCTACTCAAGCATTGTTCCTTACGAAAGAATATCAACATACTATCTATACACATAGCAGAAGTTCTCTTCTAATCTACTAAAAGCGTAGTTAGTGGCTTTAATATAATTTACAATTTTAGAAGTTTCTTAGATTTTTTCGTTTTTTCTGTCTTTTTTTGCAAAACATCAATTAGTGAGACTTATGTACCTCCTATTTACGAAGTGATAATTGCTTCTTTTTGTACATACATGGAAACAAACAAATCAATGTAGATAGAATAGTAGCAAATCCAACTAATTTGCCTAAAAGCAAGTTTGGTTTATTAATTAAACTTTGAAGTTCAGCGTCTATTTTTAATTTCAAATGATATAAATCATGCGAAACAATACATACATGCTGCTTTTCATCTTTTTTTTAAAACAACAGCTAACTCAGATTCTAATTTAATAATCCCGCGTTTTGAGTTAAGTTTATTTTACTTATGCTAAGCAAAGCGTTTTTAAGTAAAATTTTCAATGGTTTTTTTACTTAAAATTTCTTTTTTCTAACCTAAGTAAAGTTTACACCAAATAAAAACACTTATTTTTTCTAGTAAGTCTTCGCTATTAAATACAGTGTTTAAGATAAATTGCTTATCTTATTACATTATTTATATTGCGTATTATAACTCATATAAAATGTACCTTATTTCCTATGTCCTGAAAATGGGGTACATATAAAACTATGTATATCTCTAATGGGGGTAAATTTTAATTGACGAAATTTAGACAAAGATAAGTTTTTGTAAGGAGTAAAGAATTTTTTTAAAAACCGATTGTTTGCTAAATTGGATGTTTTGATAGTTTAAAAATTTGTATCTCTTAAAATAAGAAATTGCGGGATATTTAATTTGTTTATCTTCAAAATTCCCGTCAAGTGTAAAAACAGATGAACCAGAACCGGTAGTTTGTAGTTTAAAGCAAGCTTTTTTAAGTGCAAGATATACACTCTGGTCTTCTGAGTTAGAAAGTTCATAGACCTTATCAAAGTCGTTTTGAACATTCGACCAAAACTCGTTTGTTTTGCCTTCATTAAATAATTTAATTAGTTCTTTTACTTTTTCTGTGTCGATTTCAAATGGTTTTACTCTTTGATACATGCGCGCAGTTTCAAAAGGCTCACTGAAGTTTTTTAAATGCACATACTTAAAAGGGCATTTGTCAAGATACTCAACGGTAGAACCAGTTTTTAGCATCACACCAGGTTGTGGATTTAAAAAGTAAACACAGTCTTGGCCATATTTTTCAATAAAGTCTGATTTTTGCATTAGTGTTAAATCTAACTTATATAAAAAAGAAAGTGAATTCAAAAGGGTTGCAAGGACTGTGCTAATACCACCCAGTCCAGCGCCTAGCGGAATATTTTTTTGAATTGAAAGTGCCACTTTTTTAGTAAGCTGAAACTCAGTTTGAAAATCAGTTAAGAATTGACTTAGTTTATCTACTTTAAACCAAGGAGTTTTAGACCTTATTTGGTTTGTGGGTTTACTTGTTAATTTAACCCAAATTTTGTCGTGCAAAGAAATTGGTGCGACGATGGAAACGATTTCATGCAAACCGTTTTCCATTACTTCACCTACTCTTAAATCAAGATTGATTTTCGCATAAGCCTTTACTTTCATTTTTCCTCCTTAATTTGGTTTAACCTTAAAAACAAGTTTTGAAACTCAATTGCCGATAGTTTTTCTGCTCTGATGTTTTGATTGATTTTAAGATCTTTAAAAACATTTAAAATATCTTGTTTTTCAATTTTAGTTTTAAGTAAATTATTAAATAGAGTTTTTCGTTTAGAAAAGAAGCAAGTTTTTAGAAACTCAAAGTATTTTTGTTTGTGGTTTTCTGAAACCAGCACGGGTTTTGTTTGAAAACAAACAACTGCGCTGTCTACTTTTGGAATTGGATAGAAGCAGTTTTTAGAAACTGTAAACGCTTTTTTAACTTCAAAAAAACTTTGTACCGAAACACTTAACTTTGAGTAATCTTTAGAACCAACACTGGCAGTAAGCCTATCTGCGTATTCTTTTTGAACCATCAAAATAAACTCAGGAACTTGGCTATTAATGATTTTAAAGATAATATCTGTAGATATATAGTATGGAATGTTGCCGACCACAATATCGTAATTTTGCCCAGTAAGGCTATAGTCAAGAAAATCAGTGATGACAAAATCAAAGTTTTTATGTTGGTTTTTAAGGTTGGTTAGTTTCTCTGTCAGCTCTTTGTCTATCTCTACAGAAAATACTGATTTTGATTTTTTTAACAGTATTTTGGTAAGCGCGCCTTCTCCTGGTCCGACTTCTAAAACATTTAAGCCGGGTTTAACTAAGGTTCCCATTTTGTTTAAAATGTTTAAATCATTTAAGAAGTTCTGACCAAAATGTTTCTTGAACTTATGCATTTAAAACCTCTTTCAGCTGCTGTTTTGAGTAATTTGAGTTATTTAAGAAATTCAGAAGTTGTTTTGTGTTAAAGTGATGAATACCAAGTAGGGAGTGTAGTTTATTTTTGTTTTTTCTACTTTCAGGACCAGTTAATTTTAGTTCTACTAAATCTGATAAAAAAAAGTTATTGCACTTTAAAACAGCCTTGTTAAGCAATTTACCAGTTTTAAGTATTTTTAAAAAATCTGCTTTAGAAAGGTTTTCAAGCCCAACTTTGTGTTTTTTAATACATTTGTCTTTAGGCAAATCTAAAAAACTTGCTGAAGGAATTTCTGTTAAAATAATGTTTCTGATTTTAGTGCCGGCGCTATCAGGATCTGTAATAACAATTATTTCGTTGTCTTTCTCAAGACTTTTGATTTGGTCAATAATTTCTTTGTTAATGCCAAGCCCGTTAGTTTTAATACAAATACTCTCTGGAAAAACACTTTTGACAACTTTAATGTCGTTTTTCCCTTCAACTACAAATACTTGCATTATTTGTCCCAAGTATACTGTTTTACAACCTTTGCGCGTTTTGCTAAGTTTGCAACAAAATCAGAGTAGTCTTGCAGTTTAACAATGTGTTTGTCTTGAGTTAAGAGTAAAATTGGTTCTTTTTGAAAATCATAAATTTGTTTTTTAAGCTCCCAAACTAAACCGGTTGGTTTTTGACCAGAAAACTCTTTAGGCTGCCAGTTCTGACGATATATAAACTCGTGTGCTAACTTTGCTGCTGGTAAGTTGCTTTCACTAAGTTGCTTAAAGTAAGACAAAAAATAAGCATCGTCTAAATTTAGAAATATATTTAAATCTGGGTTATCAGGCGATTTAAGGACTTTTTTAAGTTGAGGGTCCAAAATACCTTCAAGATCTTTAAAAATCTCCATTAAATTAAAATCACGACCAATTACGCTAGGATGTAAATAAACTTGCATGTACATGTGGTAGCGAGAAATTAAATAATTTTCAATTGCGTACACGGCACTTTCTTTAAAGCATAATTTGCCGTTATGAACAGTTAGACTGTTAATTAGTTTGGTTGAGTCTATATCGCCGGTTTTAACTGCAGCAAAATACGCATCTCTTTTTAAGTAGTCAAGTCTATCGATGTCTAGTTGACTTGAGAGAATAGATTCAAGTAAAGGAAATCTTTTGTCTTTTGTTAAAACAGAACAAACGTCTTTAATAAACTCTTTGTCAACTTCATTTAAGATTCCACTAATCTCGGGGTCGTTAGCGATAATGTAGGCACCTCTTACTTCGTGAACCCCGTTAACTAGACTATCGTATAAATGAGAAAATGGGCCGTGTCCAATGTCGTGTAGTAAAGCAGATACCATTAAAATTAGCTGCTCTCTTTTAGAAATCGGTAGTTTTTCACAAATTTGCCTTGCTAGTTCATAAACTCCAAGACAGTGTGAAAATCTAGTATGAACTGCGGAAGGAAAAACAAAAAAGGAGTTGCCCATTTGATAAATACGTCGTAACCTTTGGAAAAACTTAGTGTCAACTAAGCGTTTAATTATGTCTTCTTTTAAAATTACATAGCCATAAATCGGGTCTACTATAACTCTGTCTTTCATTGCAACTCCTTTCTGAATTTAGTATAATTTTTAAAAAAAACGAGGTAATAATGGGAACAATTTTTAGTAAAATAATCAATAGAGAAATTCCTGCAAGCATAGTTTATGAAGATGATTTGTGTTTGGCTTTTCTAGATATAAATCCACTAAGTAAGGGACACACTCTGGTAATACCAAAGAAATATGCATGCAACTTCTTAGATGTAGATCCGGAAACTTTGATACACTTAACCAAAGTTAGTCAAAAAATCGCACAAACTATGCAAACTGCTTTAGGTGCTAAAGGTGTTAATATCTATACAAACGCAGGTAAGTTGGCAAATCAACAAGTGATGCATTTTCACATTCACGTAATTCCTAGATATACAGGGCTTGAGTTTAAAACACAACGCTTTGAAATTGAACCTATTGATTTTAAAGAAATTGAACATTTATTAAAAGAAAGTCTGAAATAGACTTTCTTTTTTATTTTATTGGTTTAATTTCTTTAACTCCCATATATTTTTGCAATACTTTAGGGATTAAAATTGTTCCGTCTGCTTGTTGGTAGTTTTCAATTACAGCAATCGCACATCTACCAACTGCCACACCAGAACCGTTTAATGTATGTACGAACTCAGTTTTCACGTCTTTTGTACGTTTAAAGCGAATATTAGCGCGTCTTGCTTGATAGTCGTTGGCGGTTGAAACTGAAGAGATTTCTCTATATTTGTTTTGACCAGGTAGCCAAACTTCAATGTCATAAGTTAGAGACATAGAATGTCCCAGGTCTCCTGAACACAGCCTAACAACTCGGTAAGGCAAGTTAAGTTTTTGCAAAACCAATTCAGCTTCTTTTAACATTTTCTTAAGTTCTTTTTTGCTTTCTTCTGGTTTTGTGAAAGCAATTAGTTCAACTTTGTGAAATTGATGCTGACGAATTAAACCTTTTGTATCTTTGCCAGCAGCACCCGCTTCTGGTCTAAACGCAGTTGAGTAAGCACAATATTTAAGCGGCAAACGACTAAAATCCAGAATTTCGTTTCTATACATGTCAATCATTGGAATTTCTGCAGTTGGATTTAAGTAAAGTTCGGTGTCTTCAAGATGGTAAGCCTCAGACATAAACTTAGGGAACTTACCAGTTGCATACATTGAGTCCTTTGACACTAAGTAAGGTGGAATACACTCAGTGTACCCACGTTTAGAATGCAGGTCTAACATAAACGAAATTAACGCTCGCTCTAGTCTTGCACCAAGACCAATGTCGTAGACAAATCTAGCGCCTGCAACTTTGCCTGCGCGCTCAAAATCAAACAGCCCAAGTCGCTCATTTAAAGCAACATGATCTTTCGGGTGAAAATCAAACTCTGTAGGTTCTAGATAAGTTTTAATTACGGTATTTTCATTTTCGTCTTTGCCGAATATTACTTCGCTGTCGGGAATATTTGGCAGATCTAAAATCAAGTCTTCAAGTTCCTTAGAAACAACTTCAAAGTCTTGAGTAAGTGCAACGATTTTTTCGCCGCACTCTTTACTTTCGGCAAGCACCAAAGAAATGTCTTTGCCCTGTTTTTTAAGTTCTGGGATTTGTGCGGTTAGTGTATTTTTCTTCGCTCTTAAGTTATCAATCTCTGCCTGAACTTTTCGTTTGTTTGAGATTAGTTTAGGTAGTTTTGCAAACTCTTCTTTGTTGAAGTTAGGTCTTAAAGCTAACTTGGCTTGAACTTTTTTAAAGTTTTTTTGTAAATAATTTAAATCAAACATCTATGCTCTCGCTTTCTGTCTCACTACTTTGAGGCACGTTATCGGTTTCTTGAAAAGACTCATCTAAAGTAATAGTTTGGACTTTTGTGCCTTCTGCTGGTTTGATAATTTTAACGCCTTGGGTGTTTCGAGAAGTTCTGGAAATTTCAGCAATCGGAGTTCTAATTACCACGCCAAGGCTAGTAGACGCAATTAAGTCTTGTTGGTCAGTTGCTACAATTAACGCCACTAGACTGCCGGTTTTTTCAGTGATTTTCATAGTCTTGACACCCTTTCCAACACGCGAAGTTGTGCGGTATTCCTTTGCCTGAGTTCGCTTGCCAAGGCCAAGTTCAGAAATTACTAAAACATCGGTTTCTTCGTCTTTAACGATAGAGCAGCCAATGATTTCATCTCCTTCTACAAGAGTAATTGAACGCACACCTTGAGATGCGCGGCCAAGCGGACGCAGAGTATCTGACTTAAATTTCAAGGCTTGTCCTTGTTTGGTGGCGATCATAATAAAAGGATTGCCTTCAAAGTGCACGGCTTGAAGTAGTTCGTCGTCTTCAACCAATTGGATGGCTTTTTTACCGTTTGCATTTACTCGGCTAAACTCGCTATCCGGAGTCTTTTTAATCTTTCCGCCTTTGGTTAAAAAAAATAAATAACCGTTTTCTAAGTCGTGGGTTAAATTAGTAATACATTGAAAATGTTCGTTTTCCTGAAAATCAATTAAGTTAACCAAAGGTAGACCTTTGCCTTGTTTTGAGGCTTCAGGGATTTTAAAGGCTTTTAGTTGATATACACGTCCGAAGTTAGTGAAAATTAGAATTTGGTCGTGTGAGTTGGTTTTTAAAATCACTTGAACTTTATCGTCTTCATTGATTTTAATGCCACTTGCTCCAATTCCACCTCTAGATTGCACTCTATACTGATCTGCGTCTATTCGCTTAACATAGCCGTTTTCGGTAACTGTGATAATTACGTCTCTGCGTGGAATTAAGTCTTCGTTTTCAATGTCTAGTGAAGTTGAAAAGTTTAAAA
Source organism: uncultured Acholeplasmataceae bacterium (assembly GCA_963541405.1). GTDB lineage: Bacteria > Bacillota_I > Bacilli_A > Acholeplasmatales > Acholeplasmataceae > CALISC01. Next base: position 15,282 of record CAUTSX010000001.1, read on the forward strand.
TAGACTTACGTGGCTTGTTGTATTTAGCAATTAGCTCAGTAAGCTCACCTTTAATGATTTCTTTTTGTTTATCTGAACTGCTTAAAATTAAGTTGTAATACTCAATTTTGGCCAGCAGTTCTTGGTGCTCTTCATGAATTTTTTCAATTTCAAGACCGGTTAGTCTTTGCAAAGTTAAAGCCAAAATGGCTTTTGCTTGAATTTCGTCAATGTCTAGATTTTCAATCAATTTGGTTTTAGCAATTTCTGGAGTCTTAGATTCTTTGATTAGTTTAACACAAAGGTCTATTGCAGAAAGCGCCTTAATTAGCCCTTTTAGAATATGAATTCTAGCCTCTGCTTTCTTTAATTCAAACTTAGTTTTGCGAATTAACAGTTCAATTTGAAACTCAATAAAGTTGCGAAGTATTGGAATAAGCCCAAGTTGTTTTGGAACTCCGTTAACAAGGGCTATCATGTTAATCGCGAAACTAGACTGTAGTTGACTGTATTTATATAAGTTATTTAAAACTACTTCTGGAATCACGTCTCGTCTTAAGTCTAAAACTATGCGAGTACCTTTGCGGTTAGATTCGTCAGCCATTCCAACAATTCCATCAACTACTTTTTCTTTCACAAGTTCAGAGATTTTTTCAATCAATAGTTTACGGTTTACTAGATAAGGAATTTCTTTAATGATGATTTGAGATTTTCCGCTTTTAGATGTGTTTATATCGACGATTGAGCGAATAACTACACGGCCTTGTCCAGTTAGATAACCGCGATGTAAGCCGTTTAAATCGAGAATCTCGCCACCTGTTGGAAAGTCTGGACCTTTAATTATATTCATCAAATCAGTTAGCGGAAGGTCAGGATTGTCAATCAGGGCTATGGTTCCCGCAAGTATCTCTTGCATGTTGTGCGGAGGAATGGATGTTGCCATACCAACAGCAATCCCTTTAACTCCGTTTACAAGTAAATTGGGAAAACGAGCAGGTAAGACTTTTGGTTCTTTTTCGCTACCGTCGTAGTTGTCGCCAAAGTCAACTGTTTCTTTTTCAAGGTCTCTCACTAAGTCAAGCGCAACCTTAGACATTCTGGCCTCTGTGTATCGCATGGCAGCAGCGCCATCTCCGTCAACTGAACCAAAGTTACCATGCCCGTCAACTAAGGGGTGCAGATACGAAAAATCCTGGGCCATTCTAACCATCGCTTCGTATACAGATGAGTCGCCATGAGGGTGGTACTTACCAATTACTTCACCGACGATACGAGCCGATTTTTTGTGTGCAGAGCCTGGTAAAATGTTAAGTTCGTTCATAGCGTAAAGAATTCTTCTTTGCACTGGTTTAAGCCCATCTCTAACGTCTGGCAGGGCTCGGTCAACAATAACCGACATCGCATAATCTAGAAACGAGTCTTTGATTTCGCTTACTATTTCAACCGGCTCTTCTTTGGCATCTTTAAAATCAGCAAGGTTAGTCTCAAAGTCTTCCACTTGCTCTTCGTCTTGGCTAAATTCTTCTAAATTCTCTTCGTTAAGTTTTGTTTCTAATTTTTCTTCGTCTAAAAAATTAAGCATGGTGTGCTCCTTTAGATGTCTAAGTTTTTGACAAACTTAGCGTTTTCTTGGATAAACTCACGTCTAGGTTCAACGTTGTCGCCCATCAGCATATCAAAAGTTTGATCCGCCAAGGCGGCGTCGTTAATTCCAACTTTAAGCAAGGTTCTGTTTTTTGGATTCATCGTAGTTTCCCAAAGTTGCTCAGGGTTCATCTCACCTAAACCTTTGTAGCGCTGTATAGTGTATTTACCTTCAAGTTGAGCAAGCAGAGGTTCAAGTTCATTTTCTTTATAAATATAGTTAATTTTTTTGCCTTGTTGGACTTTAAAAAGCGGAGGCTGAGCAATGTAAACATAGCCTCTGTTAATCAGTTCTGGCATGTGTCTGAAAAAGAAAGTTAAAAGCAAGGTTCTAATGTGTGCACCATCCACATCGGCATCCGTCATAATAATGATTTTGTGATATCTGGCGTTGTCTGCGTTAAAATCACTAGACACCCCGCAACCTATCGCTAAAAACAGAGATTTTAACTCGTTGTTCGCCAAAACTTTGTCAAGTCGCTCTTTTTCTACATTTAAAACTTTACCACGCAGTGGCAAAATAGCCTGAAACTCAGAGTTCCTGCCTTGTTTTGCCGAACCTCCCGCAGAATCACCCTCCACGATGTATAGTTCAGTGTTTTCAGGTGACTTGTTGCGGCAATCCGCTAGTTTTGAAGCAAAGCCTAAATTGTCAAGTGGGCTTTTGCGACGAGTTGCTTCCTTTGCACGACGAGCCGCAAGTCTGGCTTTTGACGCCATTAAACACTTTTCAACAATAGCCTTTGCGGTTTGTGGGTTTTCCAGTAAAAATCGCTCAAGACCTTCGCCAACTAAACGACTAACTAGTGGACGAACATAAGGGTTTCCAAGTTTAGTTTTAGTTTGACCTTCAAATTGAGGCTCAGGCAGTTTAACCGATAAAACCGCAATTAGTCCTTCTCTGGTGTCTTCGCCTAAAATTTGGTCAGTTTTCTTCATTAAGTTATTATCAGTTGCGTATTTAGAAATCACTCGAGAAAGTGCTAATTTAAGTCCGTCTTCGTGCATCCCACCTTCTTTGGTTAAGATGTTGTTGGCGAAACTCAAAATATTTGGCGTGTAGGTGTCGTTGTAAAGCATAGCAAGTTCCACGGTGGTGTCTTCAGCAGTAGTATCAATGTAAATAGTTTCTTTGTTAATTCTTATTTTTTGCCCGTTTAAAAATTCAACGTATTCGTTTAGCCCACCTTCATAGCGGTAAGTGTGCTCTGTGCACTCCTCTTGTCTTTTATCTGTGATAGAAATAGTTAAGCCTTTATTTAAGAAAGCAAGTTGTTGTACGCGTACACGCAGTATTTCAAAGTCATAGGCTTCGCATTCCGCGAATATTGAGCGGTCAAACTCAAAAGTAATTGTGGTTCCGGTGTCTGTGGTTGGGGTTTTGGTGTCAATTAAATCGCTAACTGCGTTGCCATAGGCAAACTCTTGGCGATAAAGTGTGTTGTTTCTGCTAACTTCTACAATTAAACTAGAAGAAAGAGCATTGACAACCGCAGCACCTACCCCGTGTAAGCCGCCTGAAACCTTATATGAGTCGTTGTTAAACTTACCACCAGCGTGTAGCACAGTTAAAATAGTTTCAACTGTTGAAACTTTGGTTTTAGGGTGCACATCAACCGGAATTCCGCGGCCATTGTCAGAAACGCGAATTAACTCACCTGGCAGAATTTCTACCTGAATACGGTCAGCGAAACCAGCCAGTGCTTCGTCAATTGAGTTGTCAACTATTTCCCAAACTAAGTGATGTAGTCCAGTTGGTCCAGTTGAACCTATATACATCCCTGGACGTTTACGAACGGCTTGTAGGCCTTCTAAGACTTGAATGTTTTCGGCACCATAATTATTTTTACTTTCCATAAGTTAGTCTCCTTGTGTTTTAAATAAATTACATATCTACACAGTTATTTTGTTAAAGGTTTTTAAAAATTAAATAAAGGCGCCAATAAAATGCACCTTTATTTAACTAAACTCTGTATAAAACGCAGAAAATAAGTAATTTTTAGTTTTCTTCTTCAATAATTTCGGTTAAGAAACCTTTTGCAATTGCCTTGCGGTCAAGTAGCGGGGTTTCTTTGAAAACTAATTGATACTCGTCTCCAACTAAAGTAATTAAAGCAGTTTTGCCTTTAATGTTGACTTTAGATTTTGGAAACCAGACTGCGTATTTGTTGTATTCAGATTCAACAGGGAATCCAACTAACACAGCCTTTGGAGTGCGTCTGATGATTTCAATGTTTTCAATTTTAATTTGTTTCATAGTGTATACTTCCTTTTTTTAAAAATTATTAAGTGGTGTAATTAAAGTAACTAATTCAGGTTCCTCTAGTGAAGTGATCCGAACAGCGCGGTCATTTGAATAAAACTCAAGCGCGAGCTCTTCAATACCCAGACTTTCGTAGACAGAAATTGCCTCTTGCAGGTGTTTAAGCAAAAAAATCATTAAAAATGTCTCTGCAAGTTGATTGTAAATTTCGCCTGCTGGAATTAAAATAGCGCGAGATGAACCTTTACCGTTTTCCGAAGTCGCAACTTCACAAGTTTTGTTTGGTTTTAAAGTGAAGTTGATTAAATAAGTTGACTTTGATTTGTCTGTAACTGCCGAAATTGTTTTAAGTGCATTGCTAAACTCAACGGTTTTTAAAGGAATTGCGAGTTTAGTTTCAAATTGAGTTGCACTGTTTAAGTTGCCGTATTTATCTGAAAGCACGGCGGTTTGGAAAAAGACATTTTTAATTACGAAGAGTACTTTTGAACAAAGTGGATTGACCGAAATTTCAACATCGCCTTTAGTTTGTTCAAGAATTTTAAGCAGTTCCTTGATAGATTCGGCAGGAATTGTTAAATTCAGATTTTTCTTTGAGTTAACTTCCAGGCGTTTTTGAGCAAGTCTAGCGTTGTCGCTACCAGTTAATGTTAATCTGCTTTCGCTAAACGCGAAGTTCACACCGGTTAGACAAACTATTCTTGGTTTAGCGTCAGGATCTGCTGTGCAGTAAACCACTTCTTTTAAGGAAATCGCTAAATCTTCGCTAGAAATCAAGATAGGTTTTTCATCTTCTTCAAAAATTAAATGTTCAAGGTCGTAGTTTAAAGCATTCAGTCTAAACTCAGAAGTCCCCGCGATTATCAGAACTTGGTATTCAGAAATTTGCATAAACTGAACTTCTTCGTGCAAAGCAATACCTGGTGACTTAATAATATTTAAAATTGTTTTACCATCTAATATCGCATTACCTTCCGCAAGTACTTCAATATTCGTGTCAACTATCGCCATAATCTCTAAGTTTTTATGATTTGCAAATATTTTAATTGAATCTTTTTTAACCGAGAATTTAATACTTTCGCTAAGTGGTCTTGGACTTTTATTTGGCAAGGCTTTAGCAACTAAATTCATGTATTCAATTAAAGTTTCTGTTTTAATTTTAAAGTTCATAAAAATTCCTTTTTTCTTTTATTATTTATTTATTGTTATTAGGGACAGTGGAAATGTGGATAACTTCAAAAATCACTATCTCAATTACCTATAATATTATATTATAAGGGCAAAAAAAACGCAAATCTTGGCCAAAAATAGACGGTTTTGTTATCCACAATCTATCCACATTTTTCATAGGTTTTCCACATTATAGTTAACTAAGAAATAAATAAAAAAAGACGGACAGCCCGTCTTTTTAATCAAATTTATTTCAAAATTCCAAGTTTCTTTTCAATATCTTCAATGGCTTTTTTTAACTCAACTTGTTCACTGATTTCTTTTTGGATTTTTTCAACAGCAGATATCACGGTGGTGTGGTCTTTACGGTTAAAAAGTTTTGCTATTTTTGTAAAAACCAAATTATAGTGTTGGCGAATTAAGTACATACAAATGTGTCTAGCAGTGACAACTTTGTAACTTTTCTTTAATGAAAGAATGTCAAAAGGCTGAAGTTCGTAGTATTTGGCAACTACCGAAATTATGTTGTTAACTTCTTTTTCAACCGAAGCTTTTGGTACAAAAGTCTCAGTTTGTGCGTTGATCAACACGCGAATGGCTTCTTTGACATTTTCTAAGGTGATTGGAATGTTAGACATTGTGCAGTTCATGATTGACGAATACAAAGCGCCTTCTAAATCGCGGACATTAGTTTTAATAACTTTAGCAATATACATTAAAATGTCTTCGCCAATTTGGCTTGTAGTTTCTGGTGCAAACATTTCACTGGCTTTTCTTTTTAAAATAGACACACGGTGTTCATCGTTTGGAACTTCAATGCTGGCAGTCAAGCCCCAAGCAAAGCGAGAAACTAAGCGCGAGTGGATGTTTTGCAGTTCACTGGTTTTGCGGTCAGAGGCTAAAACTATTTGTTTATTTGAGTTATGAAGGTGTTCATATAGTTTAAAAAACTCATTTTGAGTTTTCTCAGCCCCACTAATCATTTGAATATCGTCTATCAGTAGACAGTCTAAGGATTTGAATTTCTTGTTGAACTGTTGCATACGATTAGTTTTATCGGTTCCATAAAAAACACTTGTAAACTCTTCAACAAATGTACTCGCTGGAATGTATAAAACCTTTAAATTTGGGTTGTTTTTAATCATTTCATTGCCAATTGCATGCATTAGGTGAGTTTTTCCAACCCCAACCGCACCAGAAATGTAGAACGGATTTCCGGTTGAAGCAGGCTGTTCTGCAACTGAAATCGCACAGCGATAGGCAAAGGAGTTTGAAACACCTACTACAAAATTTGAAAACGTATATTTTGGGTTTAATTTACTATCTAGATAACTGTTGGTTTCAAAAGCAGCAGGACTTTCTTTTTCTTTTTCATATTCAAGGTCGGTTTCTGTAATAAATTTAAATGACAAAGGAGTTTCTTGAAACAAAGTAGCAGCGATTTCGTTAATCTTTTCACTGTGATACACAGAAAGTCTGGTTTTGACAAAATCGTTGTCTACTAAAATATAGACAATGTTGTTATCCACCCTATAAATACTAGTTTTAGTACCGAAAAGCGAGTCAAAACTCTCTTCTTCAATTTCATTTTTAAGTTGATTGATAATGTCTTCCCACAGTTTTTTTACGTCGCTGTCCATAAGTTCTCCTTTTGTGTAAATATTTTACCAACACAAGCAAAATAAAAACAATTTTGGTTATCCACAATTTCTGTGGATAACTTGTCTGAGTGTATGCATATGTGGATAAAAATGTGGATAACTTAGGCAAAATAACCCTTTAAATAGCCGATTTTCTTGAACTTATCCACATCTCCACATTTCAGTTTCCACATCAGAGTTATCCACATTGTGGCTAAAATCATTTTTTGTGGATAAAAAACAATTTAGTGAAAGACGATAAAAACACACCTAAAATCTCAATTTTAGCATTAAAAAAATTGCAAAAAAAGTTGTGTTATGTTAAACTTTTAAGAGCATTGTTTGAAAGGACTAATATGAAAAGAACATATCAACCAAGTAAAATTAAAAGAGCACGTACACACGGTTTCATGGAAAGAATGAGCACTGCAAACGGCCGTAGAGTTCTACAAAGAAGACGTGCAAAAGGACGTTTAGTTTTAACTGTTAGCGACACTAAACACCAAAAATAATTTAAATAAATATTTGAACCTAACCACCAGATAAATATTTTTAAATTAAATATTTTAAGGTGGTTTTTTTATACACATTATGGAAAAAAAATACAGAGTCAAAAAATACGCAGAGTTTGACCAAATATTTAAAACCGGCAAGAAATTTAGTACCCCGCATTTCAAGGTTATATTTAAATTAACACCAGAGCCACACTCCAGGTTTGGCATCTCAATCGGTAAAAAATTTGGCAACGCTGTTCAACGCAACAAAATTAAAAGACAAATCAGAAATATTTTGAGAAACTATAAACAATGCAAATTAAGTTTTTTAACAATAGTTGTAGTTAAACCTGTAGCAGCAACACTAACTTTCATAGAAATCCAAAAAGAACTGATGAGTTCTTTAAATAAAATCTATAAAGTGGAGGAACAATGAATAAAATCAAAACCCTGCTTTTGTTTTTCATTTCAGCAGTTTTAGTTTTTACTTTAGTGTCTTGTAATAAAAAACAAAAAATCATTGGTCTATACCATCAATTTGGTACTTACTCAGAGCGTGTGCAACTAAACTCAGGCAAAGAAATTTCTTTGCAAGGAAATGACTTTAGAGCACTTGCTCCGCTTACTGAAAACTTACCTTCTATTTCTGTATATCGTCTACTTGAAGACGGATCTGTTCAACAACTTAACCGTGGTAACTTCAAGGATGGATACAGATTAACGCTTGGCGAAAAAGTTGATGAAAACGGACTAATAGACGTTACTTTAACAGATGTGCAAGACAAAAACATCAGCCGCACTTTTAAAGTGGTTTACGACAAAGTACTTTTTAAGGCAAGCAAAACAAGTATGTATTTTCAAACTTATGAGTTAAATATTGGAAACACTAAAAACCCAGTTTTGACACCTTTTCCGTTCTTTAGACGAATTGGCGAACGCGTTAATTTTTCTGACTTAGTTAAATTCAGCAATATTTATCGTTTTAATTTAGACAAAGCACCAGAACCTGAAGTTATTGAAAAAGCACTGTATGCAAAAAATCTATTAGCACTTGAAGAAGGGCACGATAAAAAAATCCATGCCAAGGACTTAATTGCCAAAAAAGTTATAGACAGCAATTTTGAACAGGCTAGATATTTAGTTAAAAACAAAGACAAAGAAGTAATTACTTACAGCTACCAAATTAACTTTAACTCGGTGCTAAGTGAAAACTCTGAGTTTTCAGCAAAATACCCAGACTTTAGACTAACAACTGACGTTTTTGTAGGTGGTGGCCAATATCCTTTACACAAACAAACTTTCGGTTGGTTTGACTACTTAACCACAGCCTGGATGGGCTGGCTACTTGGTAATACTTCAATTGCAGGTAAGTTTGCAATCGGTATTATTTTTACAACAATAATCGTGCGTATTTTAGCCTGGCCAATTTACGCCCGCACTAACGTAATGTCTGCCAGAATGCAGAAAATGACCCCTGACTTAAATAAACTAGAACGTAAATATCAAGGCAGAACAGACAAAGCCTCTATTCAACAAAAACAGATGGAGACGATGCGAATTTATCGTAAATACAAAGTAGGCTTTTCGTCTTTCTTAATTCCTTTCTTGCAGATGCCGATTTTCATTGGAGTTTACAACACCATTAACCGAGTTACTGTGGAAGGTGGATACTACGCATACCAAGTTTGGGACAAGTCTTTTATGGGGCTAAACTTAGGAGCCGGTAAAGACTTAACTAACTATCTGCTTGCCTTTATAGTGTTTTGCACCATGGTTTTAATTCAGTTAATTAGTTCATATAAAACCGCAAAAATGCGTGAAAAGGATGCTCGTACTGTGGTAATTGATCCAAAAAAAGACCCTAAACGCAACCAACGTATGATGCTGATTTTTGGAATTATCATGGCTGCTGTAATGACTTGGTGGTCAATTAACGACCGAGGACTGGCGTTTTACTGGATAGTAGGTAACTTATTTTCAATCGGTCAAACTGCTTTTTATAAAATTGTTTCAATTAAAAAAGAAAACAAACCCCAAACAGAGGAGTTATTATAATTATGAATATTAAAGAACTTGACAACATTCAAGCAGAATCTGCAGAGACTGCAATAAAAATTGCTGCCAAAGAACTTTTGTGTAGCCCAACTCAACTCAAAGCTATCCCAACTACTTCTGGCACTTTTAACGTTTTTGTCAAACAATCGCCTGCTTTAATTGCTAAAGAGTATTTGGAAAACATCTTTAGAACTCTTGACATTGACCTTAAAATTGAGTTTAGAACTCTTGAACAAGGCAAACTAATTGTCTTTAATTTAGAGACTTCAGAAAACGCTTTTTTAATCGGGAATCGTGGGAATACTTTACACTCCTTGGCTGTTTTGACAAAAATTGCAACTAAACAGTTTTGCGAAGAACAAACCGAAGTTATTTTAGATATTTCTGGCTACCTTGCTAAACGCAAAACCATTTTAGAGATTTTAGCAACTAAAGAGGCTAAAAAAGTCTTAGCAAGCAAGGCGTCTGCAGAACTTAAAAACCTAAATTCATATGAGCGACACATAATTCACGAAAAACTAAGCGACTGGAAAAAAATCCAAACCCATTCACACGGTGAAGGCAAAGACCGAGTTTTGACAATCTCTTTTGTTGAAAACAAAAAACCTAGCCAAGAACAAGAAGATTAGTTTTTTAAGTAATTTTTATATACTTTAAGAACTATATTGATACTATAAATAAAAAAGGAGTGTAGATGTTAATAGATTCACAAATTTTAGCCACTAACTTTCAAGAGTATGCTGGCAAGGAAGTTACTTTAAATGGTTGGATTAAAACTAATCGCGACCAAAAAGAGTTTGGGTTTATTGCTTTAAACGATGGACTTAGACTTGAAAACATCCAAGTGATTTACGAGGCTGGTTTAAGTAATTTTTTAGATGTCGCTAAGTTAAACTCAGGTGCCTCTATTTCTGTCACTGGTGTGGTAGTTCTAACTCCAGACCGCGCGCAAAGCTTTGAAATAAAGGCAACTGAAGTCAAAATCATTAAAAACACAGATTCAGACTATCCAATCCAACCCAAAAGACATACTCGCGAGTTTTTGCGAGAGCACTTGGAGTTAAGAGCCCGCACTAATTTATTTAACGCAGTTTTCAGAACTCGCTCAGTGTTAGCGCATGCTATCCACACTTTCTTTCAAAATAAAGGCTTTATTTATTTAAACTCGCCAATCATCACATCTAACGACGGAGAAGGTGCTGGTGAGATGTTTGTAGTCTCTACACTAAAGCCTGGACAAACTGACTATAAAAAAGATTTTTTTGAAAAGAAGGCTAACTTAACTGTAACTGGGCAACTACACGCTGAGGCTTATGCTCAGGCTTTTCAAAGAGTCTATACATTTGGTCCAACTTTTAGAGCAGAAAAGTCAAACACTCCTAAACACGCTGCGGAGTTTTGGATGGTAGAGCCTGAAGTTGCTTTCTTTGACCTTGAAAAAGACATGGCTTTAGCCGAAGAAATGGTTAAGTTTTTAGTAAATGAGGCGTTTTTGAAATTAAAACCAGAATTAGAACTTTTCAATAAGTTTGTTGAGCCTGGTTTAATTGACAGATTAACTGAAGTTAAAGTAAAACCTTTTGCAAGAGTTACACACGCCGAGGCTATAGATATTTTAAAGAAAGCCAAAGTTAAGTTTGAAAACGAACCAAAGCCTGGTCAAGATATATTTACTGAACACGAAAAATACCTAACCGATGTTTATTTTAAGTCGCCTGTTTTTATCTACAACTGGCCAAAAGAAATTAAAGCATTTTACATGAAACAAAACGATGACAACAAAACCGTGGCAGCCTGTGATTTGCTTGTTGCAAAGTCTGGTGAGTTAATTGGCGGATCTCAGCGAGAGGATGACTACAACAAATTACTTGCTCGTATGCAAGAACTAAAAATGGACATTGAACCACTTAAATGGTATTTGGATTTAAGAAGACATGGTGGCACTCAGTCTGCTGGTTTTGGACTTGGATTTGAACGACTTGTGATGTTTATAACTGGTATTGAAAATATTCGCGATGTTGTGCCTTTTCCAAGAACTTCTAAAAATTTAAACTACTAGTAAATTAAAATAATTTGTAAATGAACAACACCATTGAAATTGTTGACAAAAGGAGAAGAAGTCAATTTTTCAATGTAGCTGAGGCTACACTTTTGTTTATAGCAATCTCTGTGGTTGTTGTTTTTTTATTGCTAAAAAGTGTTGAAAATAAAAGCAATCCAACCTCAGGACTTGAAATTGAACAAAGTTTTGAAAATGAAATTCTAACCAAAGTTTATTTGCCTAAACTATATCTTGGCAAAACTGTAAAGTGGTATTCAAATAGTCAGTTAATTGATTTAAAAACAGGGAATGTTTCTCAACCATTTTTAGACACCAAAGTTAAGTTAACCGCTGAAATCGCTAACCATAAAAAAGACTTTATGTTAGAAATCAAAGGCTATAAAAACGCTTTATTAAGCGAAAAAACAAAAATAATAACAGCAATTGAAAAACTTCAATATTATAATTTTGACTCAATTTTCTTAAATACTTTTAGTCAGTTTAAACAAAGTAAAGCAACTGAATCTGAGTATAAAAAAGAAGTCGAAAAACTGATTTATGCGTTTTCAAAACAAGCGTATTTAGGCAAAGTTTCGGCTAATTTTCAGAACTTTGAAAGCATAAAGTTGTATCCAGAAAAAGATAATTATATGGTTGGAGAACTTATATTTATAAAAACAAAACACATTTCTATCAACCAACAAAAATACATAACTTATCAGTATTTGCCGTATGTGTGCGAAGAAAATAACGTCAATAATGATATCGTGCTTGAAAAAATAAACCCCAAAAGTAAAGCAGAGATTTCCTCTTTAATCGCTTCACTAAAAGAAAATTTTAAACCGCGTACTTATCTTGCCTACAGCCAATGTCAAGGCGTGTTAATTAACTCAGACAAGTCAATTAACGACCTTACGCAAATTACTACAATTTATGACAACAAACTATATCCTGCAGTATGGAATGGCAAGGAACTCAACAAAGAACACGTCTGGCCAAACTCGCGCCTTGGTTTGAAAAGAGTTCAGCAAAGCGATCGCGACATCAGAGCTGATTTGCACAACCTTAGACTTTCCACCGCTAAAGTCAATCAGTTTAGGTCAAATTATTTTTTTAGTGAGCACCCAAATTTTGCAAATCGTTTTAGATATAACTTAAAAAACAAACAATTTTGGCCATCCAAAGTTTCAAGCGGAGAAGTCGCACGTATTCTTTTTTACATGGCTTTGATTTACCCAGAACTCAAACTAATTGATTTTGAAAACCTAAACAACAGCAGAGTTTCCACTGTCATGGGTTCACTTTCTGAAATAAAAAAATGGGGTGCTGAAACCCCAATTTCTGAATTTGAAAAGAGACGAAATAAAATAATTTTAAAATATCAAGGCAACTCAAACCCTTTCATTGAGTTTCCAGGTTTATTTCAATTGTTAAAAGAAAGTGACTATTTTAATAGTTATAATTATTATTTGCTACAACTAAAATATAGAAAAGCAACTTTATTGTGTGTCTTTTTAAGAAAGCAAAAAAACCAAAATTTTTAAGTCTTAGATTTGTTTTTTTAATTAATTTCATTCAGCAGGTATCCTTCATCGGCCACTTTTTTGACTAACTTCAAAATAAGTTCACCATATTCAGCCTTTGCTTTATTTTTAAATAGTTTCTCGTAGTTGATATTTTTACTTTTAACATATTTTTCAGCCTCAATATATCTTGAAACATCTTGGATAACTTCATTTCGGCAGTAGTCGCGGTTGTAAAAATATTTGGCAATTTTTAAAGCAAGGTCTATTGTCTCTGTTTGAAAGCGAATTAAGTTTACACGCATATCTTTTTCAAAATACTTGTTTTCAACAATCTTTTTGATAAATTTAATTTGATTTTTAACTTTGTTTGTATAGATAAAATATCGGTTTTCTTGTTTTTCCAAAAAATACAAAAAACCCAACATCTCATCTACATTTAAACAAGCAGTAAAACCATTTAGCAGATTGTCGGTAAACTTACGCCTAATAATTATATCAAACATCTTAGTTTCACGTAAATTATTGATAAACTCACGAAAATATCCATTTAAAAAAACCTTGTTAAACTCGCTTGTTATGCGTTCAGGGTGGATTTCCTTAACTAAATTACTTAAGTTATTTAAACTTGCTTTCGTGTTAGATTCTATTGAAAAACCCAGTTTTGTTTGAAAGTAAATGAGGCGAATTAGTCTAAGAGCGTCTTCATTGAAACGACAGTCAGGTGAACCAATTGTTTGAATTTGTTTGTTTTTGATATCCAAAAGTCCGCCAACATAATCCAAAACTGTGTAGTTTTTATCCAAGATTAGCGCATTTATCGTAAAGTCTCTTCTGACCAAATCTTCTTTAATATCTTTAGTGAAAACAACACTTTCAGGGTGCCTGTTGTCTTGGTAGTCTTTTTCACTTCGGTAAGTCGTCACGTCGTAGGCAACTCCGTCAATCAATACGTCAACTGTTCCGTATTTAATACCTTTGTCAAAAGTGTACTTAAATACTTTTTTAATCTCTTGTGGTTCAGCACTTGTTGTGATGTCAATATCTGTACTTAACTTTTTAAACCCACAAACTAAGTCTCGAACAAATCCACCCACTATGTATGCAGAATGTCCTGCTTCTTCTAGTTTTCTTAAAATATAAAAAGCCCCCATAATTATGGGGTTTTTTAAGTCAATTTGATTTTTTACGTTAATTCTTAGTGCTTTCTGCATTGCATCTATTTTTGCAAAGACATTTGTTTTGCAAAAGTCCAACTTTGACAATAAAGACAAGCGCAAATATTGGAATAAAAAAACCAATTAAGAAACAAGCATAGTCAAACTTTTTAGTAATTTGGTTGTTTTTAATATAAGTTAGCACATAAAAAATTAAATAAGCAAACCCAGAAGCAATCGCCACAATCAGCATAATTGCCGCTGTGGTTAAAATCAAAGAAAGTTGAGCAGATGACTGAATTTCTGGTTTTAAGTCGGCAGCATTTGCCTTAATTAAGTTAAATGCGCTTAACAGCACCGCACTTGCACTGGCAGCAAGCGCTGTTGTAAGATATAAATAAAGAGCAGTTAGAGAAATTTGTTTTTCTTTCATTTAAAAAACCTCTTTAGGTAATTTTAGCACAGTGTACAGGGAGAGATTAGTGTATTTATTAAAAAACAACATAGAGTTTACAACAGAAATTAAAAAATCAGTCTTTCACACCTTAGTTATAAAGACAGACACTACTGCTGACTTTGAACATAAGTTAGCAGAAATTAAAAAGCAGTATCCTAATGCTGCTCACTATGTATATGCATATAAAATTAAGCAAAACTTTAAGTTCAGCGACGACAAAGAACCTGGCGGTAGCGCTGGTTTTCAAATTTATACAACTATTAAAAACTTAGATATCACTGATTTTGCTGCCATTATCATTCGTTTCTACGGCGGAATTAAACTAGGATTAGCCGCTTTGACTAGAACTTACAAAAGTCTTTCAGTTGAAGCAATTAAAAAAATTAAAAAAGTCAAAAAAGAGAACTACATACTTGCTACTTTTAGATTCAACTACAGCGCAAAAGAAAAAGTGCTTAACCTTGTTTCTGCTTTGAATCAAATTGATAGTAAGTATTTGTATAAAGACAAAATTTACGCCGAAATTAAACTAGATACAAACGAAGCTTTAAACTCGCTTAAAAATTGTTTGGGCATTGAAATGCTGGAGGTGAAAACGCTTACATTTTTTACCGATATTGATTGAATTTTTAAAATTGATAGTCTATACTATATATGAAGTTTTTTAAAAAAGGAGAAAAAATGGGAATTTTTAAAAAAATCACATTAGCACTTGTATTAGTGTTATCAGTTGGATTTATGTTTGCGTGCAAAACCACTCCAAAACCAAATCCTGCTCCAGATCCTACACCAACACCGCAACCAGCACCTCAAGATGATTACAAAAAAATGAGTATCAGAGAGGCTGCAGAGAAACCAAAAGGCACAAAGATTCATGTTGAAGGATACTACGTGAATGTTGGTGGCTACAACAAAATCATTGACGGCGATGGAAATGCTTTAAACTTAACTTTTATCTACGCAAAAGGTATTAAAACTGGCGATAAAGTAAGTATGAAGGCGGTAGTTGACGAAAGTCAATACGGCAAAGAAATTGCAAAAACCCCTAAGCCTGTGTTTACTAAATTAAACGACACTTTTAGTGCGGTAGATATTTCTAACCGCCCTGCTAGCGAGGTTAACGCACACGAAAACAAAATCGTCAAATTTGATGCTCAAATCAAAGAATATAAAGAAGAAACAAAAACAAATAAAGGCAAAGAATACGCATATATAACTGTGAGAGTTTCAATCGGTGATACTGAGTATGAAATCAAATACGACGGAAGATCTGAAGCAAAATCAAAAAAGAAACTAATTTATAACGAACTTAAAAAACTTGAAGGTAAAAAAGATATCAACAAAACCTTTGAAGGCTTATTTTTAGTAAAAGTTAAAGGTCAGTTAAGATTCACACCAACTACAAGTTTTAAAATTTTTTAACTAACATAGGTAAAACGGGCCCAAGTTTGGTCCCGTTTTTAATTTCTTAAATGTAAGCGTTTACATTTTTAAGATTTTGTAGTATAATTTTTATGTATTTGAAAGACGTTTAGTCTTTAAAGGAGTATATATGAAAGCACTTAAAACTAGTTTCTTTTTCATCTTAGCAACGCTAATCATTGGTTTTACTTTTGCATGTAAAAAAGCAGATCCACACAAAATTATTAAAGGTGTTGAATTGCAATTTGCTCAAGGTGAAACCAAGGACACTGTAAAGTCTGATTTTACAGTTCCAACCAAGATTGATAAATTTAAAATCCAATGGCAATCTTCAAATGACAAGGTTGTGCAAATTGATGAAGATGGAAAAGTTTTAGTTGCTCGTCAAGATAAAGACGAAGTTGTATCTATTACAGCGCAAATTGAAGACGCTAAAAAAACATTTACAATTACTGTTCTTAAAAAAGACGAAAGTCAGCCAAATCCTTCAAACAAAGTAGATAAAGCAGAGTTTGACAAAATAATTGCAGACGGCGAAAAATTAGCAGCACTAGATTTTATCAACAAAGCGCCTGAAATGGTTGAAAAAGACAAAGAGTATGTTCGTGCATCTACTAAAAAAGATAAATTTATTGAACGTTTGAATGGACTAAAATCTGCTGACCCTCAAAACCTATCTAAAAATGAACTTAAAGAATATAAAATTCTTAAAGAGCAAGTCACTCAACTTTTAGGAAAAATCACTAAAGGTACTCGTCAAGAAGGTTACATCAGCAACAGCGAAGCACAAAAAGTGTTAACATACGCAAAAAGTTTGCTTGCTATGACTTGGTCTGAAAAAGACGCAAGTGAGTTTGACGAAGGAACCAAATACATCAAAGCTGCAGATTCAAAAAAACAAGAATTAAACACACTTTACCAAACAGTTTCTAAATACACTTTTGACCGTGTACCTACAAATGAAGAAAAAGCAAAATACGAAGAGTTAAAAAATAAACTTGATGAAGTTAAAAAACTAGTAACAGATGGAACTAAAAAACTAGAAGATGGTAAAAACATTACACAAGATGTCAACATTACTGTTCTAAACGCCATCCAACTTACTCAACTTGAATGGATTAGTCGTATTCCTAGCGAAGTTAAAAAAGACAAACAATATGTTCATGCATCTCAAAAACAATTAAATGAACTTAAGGCTCAAATTGAAGATATTCAAGAAAAACTAAACGAACATAAATTTGATATGGCAAGCAAGGAACTGCAAGCTGAGTTTAACAATTTTAAAGCACTTGTCCAAAAATATAAAAATTTAGTTAAAACTGGTGAACAAAACTCGTTAAAATACAAAGCTGAAAGAGTTTTAGATAAAGCAAAAGAAATTAAAGATCTACCTTTTGAAAACAAAGAACCAGAGCAAGTTTCCGGCAAATACGTCAAAGCAGACCAAGCTAAAAGAACTGAGTTTAACGATGCTTACAATCCAGTTGCAAAAGTAAAACTGGAAAAATGGGAAGAAGGCTACACTAAACAACAGGCTGAACAACTTGAGGCTCTTAAAAAACTTGTTGAAGAATTAGTGAAATTAATTACCCAAGGTACAAAACCAGAAGATCCAAGCAGCATGAAACTGGCTAAACACTACGATTTTACTAAATCACCAGCAGGTAGTGGTTATAAGGTGCGAACTCAAAAAGTTAAAAACCAAATAACTGGCGCTGATGATATACTTAAATTTAAAGGCGTTAGTGCTTCTTCTGGAAAAACTGGATTTACAGTGGCAAAAAACGATAATGACACCTTCAGTTATATTGAAATAGAATTAGGCAAAACAGCTTCTAAATCCAAAATTGAGTTTTTTATGGAGAAATGGACTAATAAATCAAATACCAATAAATTCCAAAAATTAGAAATTCAATATAGAGTCAACGGCGAGTGGAAAACTGCTAATGAAATCACTGATATTAATGAATTTGATGGAAAAACATATTCGCTTGAAATTGGTGAATCAACAGACGCTCTTCGTTTAAAACTTTCTGCCACAGAAAAACCTAAAGATAATTCTCACCACCGTTTTAATATTAAAGAAATTAAAGTTTATTACTAATATAAAATTGTTTTCACAAAATAACCCGATGTTTACGCATCGGGTTATACTTTCATATAAAACCTAAATATCTTACAAAGGAACAACTTATGTCTAAAAAACACACAATCTACGACATTGCTAAAAAAGCCAACGTATCTATTGCGACGGTTTCCAGAGTTTTAGCTAAATCAAGCAAGGTTAGTCCAAAAACCCACGAAAAAGTCTGGAAGATTATTAAAGAAATGCAATATTTCCCAAACAGAGTAGCGGCTTCTTTGGCATCGCAAAACTCGCGTAATATCGCCCTAATTTTATCTGAAGTTTCTAGACCTTCAATTTCTAGGTTAATTTCTGGAATTTTGGATGCTGCAGCTAACCAAAAATACACAATCCGTATTTTTTCATATAAGTCTAAAAATAACTATGAGGCTTTTATTTTATCAGTTTTAGCCGAAAAAATTGATGGAATTATTTTTTTAGATGAACACATCACAAACAAACAAATAGAAGCATTTACCAAGCCTTTGTTAAATGCTAATTTTCCGTTTACCTTTATTAACACCGCAGTTAAGTTGCCAGGCGTAACTTTTACAGCACTAGACTTTAAAAATGCTGTTGTAACTGCAACTACACACTTAATTGAAAAAAACATGAAAAGAATTTTATTTTTAACTTCTAAAATCACTTACTTTTCTAATTTAGAAAAAGAAAGCGGATATTTAGAAACTATTGAAGCAAGTAGCTTAAAATCATATATTTTTAGAATGGATCCAGAAGAAATTGATGAACATGAGTTTTTGTCATTTTTTGAAGAAAACAAAATTGAAGCAATTGTTGCAACCAGAGACATTACTGCACTTAAAGCCATTAACTTACTTAGACAAAAAAACTTAAAATGTGGTACTGACTACCGAGTTGTTTGCATGCAAAACACCAACTTTTGCAAACTTTTCACTCCTCAACTAACTTCGATTTCTTATTCTAATTACCGTTTAGGTGAACAAGCCTTAATTTACTTAACTCAGTTAATTGAAAATGTTAAAATAGATAAGACACAAACTTTCGTAGAATATGAATTGATTGAAAGAGAAAGTAGTAGGTAATTTATGAATTTGCTTGAAGAACTTAAATGGAGGGGGATGGTCAAAGACTACTCTTCTTTAGAACTTGCTGAAAAAAACTTAGTGCCTGGCACTAAGTTCTATATTGGTTTTGACCCAACCGGAAGTTCCTTAACTTGTGGCCATTTAGTCCAAATTATTAGAATCAAATTGCTTGAAGAAAGAGGATTGATCCCAATTTGTTTAATTGGCGGGACAACTGGGGCAATTGGCGACCCTAAACCAAACGGTGAGCGCCATATTCTTTCCAACGAAGAAGTTAAAAAGAATGTTGATGCAATTGAAAAACAAGTTAAAAAAATCTTAAAATCAGACAAGGTGATTTTTGTAAATAACTCAACTTGGTTATCTAAACTTTCCATTATTGAGTTTTTAAGAGATTTTGGCAAAAACTTCGGAATTAACTATATGCTTGAAAAAGACGTTATTAAAAGACGTCTGGAAACCGGAATTTCCTACACCGAGTTTTCATATCTACTTCTGCAGTCTATTGACTTTCACTATCTTTATAAAAACTACGACTGCAAAATACAGTTTGGAGGCTCTGAACAATGGGGAAACATCACCGCTGGCCTTGAACTTATTCGCAAACTAGAAGGCGAAAACGACGCGCTTGGTCTGTCTTCGCCCCTGCTTTTAAAAACAGACGGTACTAAGTTTGGGAAATCTGAAAGTGGAGCACTTTGGTTAGATGAAAACCTAACTTCACCATACACTTTGTATCAATACTTTTTAAACGTTGAAGATAAAATGATAGTTGAGTATTTAAAACTACTTACCCTGCTTTCTGTAAAAGAAATTGAAGAACTCGCACTTTCTGTTAAACAAAAACCTGAAAAAAGACTTGCGCAAACCAAACTTGCCGAATTTGTTTGTGAATTTGTACATGGTAAAGCAGCACTTATTTCTGCTAAAAAAATTACAGACGCTTTATTTAAAGGAGCACTTGCGGATCTTGGCGAAGACGAATATAAGATGCTTTACGCTGCGTTTGGCAAACAAAAGTTTGAAAAAGACTCAAGTATTTTAGATATTTTAGTTTCACTTAACTTAGCAAAATCTAAACGTGAGGCTCGTGAGTTTATGCAAGCGGGTTCAATTTCTGTAAACTCAGAGAAAATTACCAACTTTGAACTTAAATTAAGTGATTTGAGACCTGCTTTTAAAAAATATTTTGTGATTAAACGTGGCAAAAAACAATTTAGTACTTTTGCAATTTAATTAACTTTTAGATGTATAGAATTATTTACAATCCACTTTCTAAAAACTACAAAAAAGCACATAAGTTTTATTTAGAAAATCAAGATAACGCTACTTTAAACTCAATACTCGCACTTTCCGATATTGAAAAGTATTTCAAGTCTTTTTCCAAAAGAGACGTTATTTTGATATTTGGCGGAGATGGTACTTTAAATAAAATTGTAAACTCTGTTAACTTAACTCAGGTTAAAGCCACTGTGTTAGTTGCACGTGGTGGAACCGGCAACGATTTTCTTCGTGGTTTTAAAGACAAAACCAAGGCAGTTGATTTTAAGGCCAATTTAAAGTATTGTGGGCAAGCCAAGATAGGAAATGAAACCTTCTTGTTTTTAAACGGTGTTGGAATTGGTATAGATGGAGAAATTTGCAGACGTCTCGATAACATGCGAGCATATAAAATCAAAAGCACTTTTGCCAAAGTCACCATTGCTACTTTTTTTAGATATAAACCATTTTCAGCAAAAGTATTGGTAGACGGTGTGGCTAGTGAACACCAAAATTGTTTCCTTGCTTCTGTAATGCACGGCCCTTATTTTGGTGGCGGCATGAAAATTGCTCCAATGGCCAAAAGAGAAGATTTTCTTTATTTAATTTTAGTAGCAATCCGTTCAAGATTACTTTTGCTGCTATTATTTCCGTTTATTTATTTAGGTTGGCACACAGTATTTAAAAGATTTGTTAAAATTTTTAAAGGCAAAGAAATCACAATAGAAACCGAAAATACCAAAACTGTACAAGTTGACGGTGAAGTTTTTAGAGGTGTTTCTAAAATAGAGACAAAAGTTGTCAAAGGATATTCATATGGACAAAAATAGAAAAATTATATTAACCGCAATCAAACCAACCGGAAGCCTAACTCTTGGCAATTATTTAGGCGCTTTAAAAAACCTAAAAGCGGTTGTTGAAGCGAATCCAGACTCAGAACTTTTGATTTTTATTGCAGACCTACACGCGACTACTTTGCCAATTGACCCAAAAGAGCTTAGAGAAAATATTTTAAGAATTGCAGCGTGTTACTCTGCACTAGGATTTGACAAAAAACGTACTCATATTTTTGTGCAATCTGAAATTAATGAACACGCAGCACTTGGATTTTTAATGGAGTCCACTGCTTATTTTGGTGAGCTTAGCAGAATGATTCAATTTAAAGAAAAATCTGCTAACTCTAAGAATATTAGAAGTTCATTGTTTACCTATCCTGCTCTAATGGCAGCAGACATTCTACTTTACAACGCAGACATTGTGCCAATTGGTGAAGACCAGAAACAACACATGGAGTTAACCGAGACTCTTGCTCATCGTTTTAATAAACTCTATGGCGAAACCTTTAAAATACCTAAATATGAAATCAATAAACACACACGCCGTATAATGTCCTTACAAGACCCTTTCGCAAAAATGTCTAAGAGTTCTGAAAACCCTAAATCCTACATTTTACTTTCAGATCCAAAAGAAGTTATTATCAAAAAAATTAAGTCTGCTGTAACTGATTCAGAAGCGAAAATATACTTTGATTTAGATAAAAAACCGGCGATTTCTAATTTATTAAACATTTATGCAGGAGTTACTGGTATATCTGTTAAAGATATTGAAAACAAATATAAAGACTCTTTAAATTATGCCCAATTTAAATTGGATTTGGCCGATGTTTTAGTCCAGGAAATCGTTCCGTTGGGCGAAAAAATAGAAAAACTAGTTAACTCAAAAGAGTTAATTGAAACATTAGAAAGCGGCAAAAAATTTGCTGAAAAACTTGCAAAAGAAAACTACGCTAAGGTTAAAAAAGCAGTTGGTTTAGGATATTAAAAAAGAGACACATTGTGTCTCTTTTTTTATCCGCTCACTAAAAATCATTTTTAATAATTTCTGTAAGTTCTAAATAAGCGTCTTCTGGTTTTATTTTTTTAAAGACTTTGCCTTTCTTAAAAATTAAAACATTATCTTTGTTTCCACATATCCCGATATCTGAATCCCTTGCTTCACCGGGACCATTAACAGTACAACCCATAACAGCAACTTTTATCTTTTTATTTAAAGTATCGCAAAAACTTTCAACTCGTTTAGCAATATCTTCCATATTGTATTCTAAACGTCCACATGTCGGGCAACTAACAAAGTCAACACCGTCTTTTTTTAGTCCTAAACACTTCAGAATTTCTTTTGCAACTTTAATTTCTAAAACTGGATTTTCTGTTAAAGACACACGTATAGTGTTGCCAATTCCTTTCAGTAAAAGCACAGAAAGCGCAGAACTACTTTTAACAGTGCCACCGATTAGTGTACCTGCTTCAGTAACTCCGATGTGCAGCGGATATTTAAATGTTTTTGCAGCAAGTTCATAACACTCAATAGTAGTTAAAACAGAAGTCGCTTTCAAAGAAAGGCAAATATCGGTAAAACCAAATTCTTCAAGCATTTCGACTTCTTTTTTCATTACTTTAATAAAGTTTTCAGCAGTTGCAGGTAAAGCATTTGGCAAGGAACCTGAGTTTAGTCCAATTCTAATACCAATTTCTTTTGCTTTACAAGCATCAACAATTTTTTTGATGTGGTTTTTATTTACGATGTTACCAGGGTTAATTCTGATTTTATCAACACCATTTTCAATTGCAATTAAAGCCAGACGATAGTCAAAATGAATATCTGCAACTAATGGAATATTGATTTGTTTCTTAATTTCTTTAATAGATTTTGCGTCTGCTTCATCTAAAACCGCTACTCTGATGATTTGGCAACCCGCCTGTTCTAATTCTTTTATCTGTTTGACAGTGCTTTCTACATCTTTAGTTTTAGTAGTGGTCATTGACTGGATGTATATATTGTTATTTCCACCCATTAGCAAACTACCACATTTAAACTGAGTAGTTTTATTTCTTTTTGTAATCATTTATTTTCTTTATGTAAGGTATGTGAGTTGCATTTTGGGCAGTATTTTTTTATTTCAATTCTTTTATTGCCAACTGCAACTTGATAGTTTCTCTGAAGGCATTGACTACACATTAAATTTGTCTTTTTCATTTATTACCTCACAACTATATTCACATAAAAAGGATAACACACTAGCATTAAATTAAAAAAAGCTTTTGCCCAATATTGACAAAGTTTCAATTATTGACTAAAATAAGATGGTATCGTATTTTGGTCAATATTTATATAGGAGGCTGTGTATGCTTTATATCAAAAGAGATATAGAAGAAAAAATTATTAGTATTAGTAAGCAATACGCTTGTTTATTGTTGACAGGTCCAAGACAAGTAGGAAAAACTACTATGTTAGAGAAACTTGATCTTGGGCGAAAAAAGGTTACTCTTGACAATCTACAAGACAGGGAACTTGCTTTAAAAGACCCTGCTTTGTTTTTACAAATTTATAGCCCGCCTATTTTAATTGATGAAGTTCAATACGCACCTATACTTTTTAGTTATATAAAAATCGCGATTGATAATGGTGCTAAACCTGGCAGTTTTTGGCTAACTGGGTCGCAATCTTTTGCACTAATGAACCTTGCACAAGAGTCCCTTGCAGGTAGAGTTGCCATACTAAAAATGACTGGATTGACACAAAATGAAGCGTTTAATAATACAAGATTAAACAAGTTCGAGTTGGATTTTTCAAAACTTAATAACAAGTCTTTTTTACTTAAAAAAGCTGATATAAACGAAATATTTACGCGTATTTTCTTTGGCGGTTTGCCTGCAATCGTTAGTAAAAAAATAACAGACAGAAAAATATTTTTTGAAAGTTATATTGAGACTTATTTGTATAGAGATATAAAAGATGAAATCAGCATAAAAGATAATTTTAAATTTAGAAATTTCATCAAAGCAGTGGCGTGTCGAGTCGGACAAGAGATAAATATCCACTCAGTTGCACAGGACGTAGATATTTCTGATGATACAGCAAAAAGATGGCTATTCCTACTTGAAAAGTCGCAAATTATTTATTTGCTGCACCCATACTCAAACAAATTATTAAAAAGAACCATTAAAGCACCAAAACTTTATTTTTTTGACACTGGCGTAGTTTCTTATTTAACTAGTCACCATTCACCAGAAATTTTAAGAGATAGTTCTATAAGTGGCGCAATATTGGAAAACTATGTTATCAATCAAATCCGGAGTTCATACTTTAATTTAGCAGAACCCTTTAATCTTTATTATTATCGTGATAAAGAACAAAAAGAAGTCGATTTGATTTTGGAATGTGACAATTCTATGTACGCTATTGAAATTAAAAAAACTAGCCACCCTTACACACATATGTTAAAAGGTATTTTTCATCTTAGAAAACAAAAAATTGAAATTAAAAAAACTGCAATAATTTGTGTAAGCGATAAAGTTTCAATGCTAGACGAAAACACAATAATTGTTCCTATATGGTCTGTTTAAGGATTCAGCAAACAAACTGTATTCAGCGAAATTCCTTATTTATTTTGGGCTTTTTAGTTTTTAAAGCGCTCGCTGTGTGTTTGTTTAAAAAAACAAGCAATAGTTAAAATAAATTCACTACTGTTTGGCAATTTTTGTTTTTTAAAAAGTTAACACATTTAAAAAATTATTTTATCTACTTTGCTTGTATTTTCGTTTAACTAGGCTCTTTAGTAAAATAAAAATGTTGATTAAATTTTAATCAACATTTTTTTAAAAAGAATTCTATTTCTTCTGCTAATTTTATTTTTTTAAGAATAGTATTTTTGGATATGGGAATAGATATAACCGTATCATCTAAAAATGTAATTTCACTTTCTTTTACACAATCTTTTATTTCTTTGATTGCCTTGATGTTGATCAACTGACACTCATATTTATTGATTTGTTTTGTTTGAATAAAACAAGTTTTTGAATTTAAATAAACAGGTGTTAGTCTGCTAAGTTTAAACTTTTTATCAACTGCTTTTTTATATCCTGAATAATTTGTTAAATTATTTTGAAGTAAAGTATCTATAAATTTTTTATTTGTGATAAAAAGCTGTTCAGGAACTTGACCTAGTTTATGTACATAAAGTGAATTTTTAACATTTTTAGTATATTTATACATCAACCAATAGAACCCTTCATTTCTAGTTTAATTAGCTTGTTTAACTCAACACTGTACTCCATCGGCAATTCTTTGGAAAATGGGTCAATAAAGCCCATAATGATAAGTTCAGTTGCTTTCTTTTCATCAATTCCACGAGACATTAAATAAAACAATTGTTCTTCGCTAATTTTGGAAACCTTTGCCTCGTGTTCTAAAAAAGAGTCTGAGTTATTAACAATGTTAATTGGAGTAGTGTCTGATTTTGAAACTTCGTCCATTAAAATAGTATCGCATTCAATGTGAGAAAAAGCAGAGTGTGCTTTTTTAGAAAAGTAAACTTTCCCACGATAATCAACAATCCCGCCGTTTTTTGCTACACTTTTAGAAACTATAGTTGAAGAAGTGTTTGGTGCTAAGTGTATCATTTTTGCACCAGTATCCTGGTCTTGACCTTCGCTGGCAATAGCAATAGACAAAGCCTTTCCTTTAGCGTAAGGTCCCGCTAGAATAGTTGATGGGTATTTCATGTTGATACGTGAACCCATATTGCCATCAATCCACTCCATCTCACCGAAACTCTCAACGTACGCTCTTTGGGTAACTAAGTTTAAGATGTTTTTAGACCAGTTTTGAATTGTTGTGTATCTGCATTTTGCGTTTGGTTTTACAAAAATTTCAACAACCGCTGCGTGCAGCGAATCTTTTGAGTAAAGTGGTGCCGTGCAACCTTCTACGTAGTTTAAGTAGCTATAGTCTTCACAAATTATCAAAGTACGTTCAAATTGCCCAAACCCGCTTTCGTTCATTCTAAAATAAGACTGCAGCGGTTCCTTGATTTCTACGTTTTTTGGAACATAGATAAAAGAACCTCCACTCCAAACCGCTGTGTTTAAAGCAGCATATTTGTTGTCGTCATATTTAATAATTTTGCCGAAATACTCTTTAAAAATTTCTGGAAACAAACGTAGGCCTGTATCTGTATCTAAATAAATCACACCCTTTGCTTCAAGGTCTTTTTTAATTTTAAGATAAACCGCTTCTGACTCAAATTGCGTAGTGACACCCGCTAAATAACTGCGCTCAGCCTCAGGTATACCGATTTTTTCAAACACAGTTTTAATTTCAAGTGGCACTTCATCCCAAGAATTAGTTAGCTTACTTGATTTAATGTAGTATTTAAAATCTTGAAAATCAATAAAATTCAAGTCAGGACCCCACTTAGGATTGGTTAGTTCCAAAAACTTTTCAAACGCTTTTAGTCTGAGTTCAAGCATCCAAAATGGTTCATTTTTAGATTCAGATATTTTTTTGATTATCTCTTTATTAAGCCCTTTTCCAAGATTGATTTCAGGTTTTGTCTCTACATGAAAACCAAGTTCATAGTCTTGATTTATTGCTGTATCTTTTAAGTTATCTAGAACTTCTTTATTTTTAATTTCTCTTTTTTTCATAAAGTATTTAAGATTTCTTCAAGAGCTTTCCAAGCAAGTGTTGCACATCTTACTCTTGCAGGAAATGCTTTAACACCAGAAAAAGCAATAAGTTCACTGTTTGCAAAACCTGGTGAAATCTCTTCTCCTTTAACGATTTTAAAATAAGCAGAAATTACTTCTTTAGCATCTTTAACTTCAGTATTTTCAATAGTTTTACAAAGCACAGATGCAGCAGCACAAGAAATTGAGCAACCTTTTGAAAGATGTCTAACTGAAGTTATTTTACTGTCTTTTAGCATAACTTCAATTTCTGCAATATCACCGCAACTTGAGTTTACTAATTTTAAGTATTTGGCTTCTGGTTTTTTTTTAAGCCCTTTATTGTAAGGATTGCTTGAGTGAAACATAATAACTTCTCTGTATAAATTATTCAGTTGAACGCTCATTTTAAACTCCTTGGAAAAATTCAATTAGTTTCTTAGTGGCATAAATAAATTTACACACATCTTTTTTATTATTATAAATCCCAAAAGACACACGAAGCGCACTTTCTACATCTAAATTTGTAAATGCCAAACCTGAGCAATGTTGTCCTGCTCTCAGACAAATTTTTTCCTGATCGTAAAAAGTTAAAGCATCGTGTGGATGTACACCTTTGATATTAAAAGAAATAATTCCACTTTCAGGCACTTTGGTATACAATTCAACTTCATTAATTTTGCTAAGTTCACTGTAAGTAAGGTCTGTGAGTTCTTTTTCGTGCTTTTCTACATTTCGCATACCAATATCCATTAAAAACTTTAAACTTTCTTTAAAAGAAATTGCTTGACTGATTGCTGGGGTTCCTGCTTCTAAATTAGTAGGAGCGGGGTTGTAAATGATTTCTTTTTCACTAATACTTTCCCCCATTTGTCCACCATACTCAAAAGCATTTAGTTTTCTTAGGCTATTTAATTTACCGGCAAGCATACCAAGACCATTTGGCCCATATGTTTTGTGAGCTGAAAACACCAAGAAATCACAATTTAGTGCTTGCATATCTATCTTAATTCTTGAAGCAGCCTGTGCAGCATCTACAATTAAAATAATACCTTTGTCACTGCAAATCTCTGCAATTTCTTTAATTGGAGTGACATAACCAAAAACATTTGAAATATAGGTAAGAGAAACTACTTTGGTTTTTTCAGTTAGCGCTTTTTTAAAGTTCTCAACTGTAATTTGTTTATTTTCGTTTAGTTTAATATATTTGATTTTAAAACCAACTTTTTTACTTTGTTCAAAAAAAGGCAAAAAATTAGCATTGTGCTCTAAAGTTGATGTTAGAAACTCATCATCTTTTTGAATAAAATTAGCTATAGAATTTGCAATTAAATTAAGCCCATTTGTGCTACCTTTTGTGTAGATGATTTCTTTATCTGAGCAATTCAAAAATTCAGCAACTGTTTTTTTACTTTCAAGATAAAGTTCAGTTGCCGCGAAACCATGTAGGTATGCACCTCTAAAAACATTAGTACCGTTCTTTTTTAAAAAGTCAGTTTCTGCCTTAATCTGTTTGTTTAGTTTAAGTGCAGTAGCAGCTGTATCAAGATAAACGTAACCTGGATTATTTTTAAAAAAGGGAAAGTATTTTCTTACCGATCTCATAATTTTCCACTCAATTCTTTTAGGTAATTTTCTTGTATTTTTTTATCTGGTATAATATTGAAAAAAGGCTCAACAAACCCATTTAAGATAATTCTTTCGGCAGTGTTTTTGTCAATTCCTCTTGAATTTAAATAAAACAAAGTATCGGCATTAATGTTGCCACTCGCTGCAGAATGTCCTGCTTCCACATCAAACTCTTTAATTTCAAGAATAGGATTTAATTCCATTTTTGCGCTGTCCTTAATGAAACCTTTTAGTTTCTCAAAATGTTTTGATTTAGCCATTTTGTTTTCAATCTGACCTACGTAATTTAGTCTAATATACGATTCTTGGGTTGCAACTGCTAAACCAGAAGTGTAGATTTCTGAGTTTTTTGCTCGGTTAGTTGCAGTTAAATCAACATCTACTACTTGTGTTTTATTTGTAACGGTTAGCAAATTAAATTGTAGTTTTGATTTAATGCCTGTAGTATTTAGATTGATTTTTGTTTTTAGGTTATCCGAAACTAAAAACAAGTGAATTAAAATATCTGCTTTTTCTGCTAAATTAACAATAAAATCTAGAGTTCCTGCGCTTTTTAATTCAATAAACACAGTTCCAGTTAAATTAGCACCGAATTCTAGTTCAACAAATGAAACGTCTTTAATTTCAAGATGCTTAAATCCAAAAGGGCTGTTAAAAACAGTTTTAATTTTTTTTAAATTATTTATGCTCTTCATTTAACCAAGCATAGCCTTCTTTGTTAATTTTTTCAATTAGGGTAGCATCACCTGTCTTTACAATTTTGCCATTAAGTAAAACGTGAACAAAGTCCGGTTTAATGTGTTTTAAAATACGCTCGTAGTGAGTAACGATAATTACGCCCAAATTGTTAGTTTTAACTTCTTCTAAAACAGCCTTACCGACACATTCTAAAGCATCTACATCAAGACCTGAATCTATTTCGTCAAGTAGTGCAAACTTAGGTTTTAAGACTTTTAGTTGAATAATTTCATTGCGTTTTTTCTCACCACCTGAAAACCCAACGTTTGCTTCTCTAAACACAAACTCTTTGCCTAGTCCTAGTTCTTGTGTGGCTTTCTCAACTTCAGTAATGAAGTCAAAGAGTTTGAAGCCTTTTTGAGTTTTTTGTAGAACAACTTCTCTTAAAATATCTACATTTTTAACGCCAGGTATTTCGGTAGGAGTTTGAAACGCCAAAAAAAGCCCAGAGCGGCTACGCTCGTCTGTAGGCATCTCAAGTATGTTTTGTTGATTTAAATAAACTTCACCGCTTTCAACTCTATACAAAGGATGTCCTATTAAGGAAGTCAAAAGTGTAGATTTGCCAGTTCCGTTTGGTCCCATTATGACGTGTACTTCTCCGCTTTTAACTTCTAGAGAAATGTTTTTAAGAATTTGTTTATCTTCAATTGAAACTGAATAATTTTTTATTCTAAGTGTGTTCATTTCATAACCTCACGATTTTTTGTTTCAAGACTCTTGTGCCTGAATTTTTAATCCCTTGGCGAATTCTAGCCAACAAATTATAAACTCTTTTAATTAAAAAACCTGTTTGTTTAGCGATTTCGCTTGGTTTAAGACCTTTTATAGTAAGTGAGTAAACTAGCGCTAAATCTTTGTTTTTAAACTGAATTTCGGCAACTTCAGGTTTTTCTTTTTTGTATGAATACTGTTCCATATTATCGCTTACTAAAAGTACATTATCGATTATTTCGTGGTCTATATTGGTAATGTGTTGTGCTTTTTTGTAGGCACTTTTAAGTTCTCTAGAAAGTCGTCTTAAGTAAATTAGTTCAAAAAAACGCATCAAAGTTTTGTTAAAAAGTTCTGAGTAACTTTCAATGGCGGTTTTAAGTGAAACTAAGCCAAGATGCACTAAGTCCTCTAAAGATAGGCTGTAGTTGCGTTTGCTTAAGGCTACTTTGTAGATAAAGGCTTTGTATTTGTCAAAAATGATTTTTAAACTGGTTTGGTCATAATGACACTGAACTAAATAAATGAGTTCATAGTCATTATAGTTAATCATTTTAATCCTTTCTAGTCATTTCGTTCATCACTATCGCACCAGCAACAGATACGTTTAGTGAGTTTATTTTGCCAATCATTGGAATGGTCACAGAATCATCAGAAAGCGAAATTAGGTTTTTTCTGACACCTAGTCCTTCATTTCCAAGAATTACTGCAATTTTGTCTTCTGCTTTTAAGCAAGTAACTGACTTATTTGTATTTAAAGTAGTAGCAAAGACTTTAAAATTATTTTCTTTTAGAGTTTCAATGGCTTTTGAAATACTTTTCACCATTGAAATTCGAACTTTAATTGCAGCACCTGCTGACACTTTTAAGACAGTTGGTGTTACTTTAACTTGTTCTCTACTTGAAATTACAATTGTGTCAATTCCGAAGGCCTCTGCGCTTCTTAGTAAAGCACCGAGGTTATGTGGATCTTGAATTGCATCTAAGATAATTATTTTTTTAATATCTTTTTCAAGCAGTTCTGCTAACTCAAAATATTTATAGTTACTTGCATTAACAGCAATACCTTGGTTGTCTTTAGTGTTAGTTAATTTAAATAAGCGTTCTTTTGCAACTCTTTCAATTTTGGAGTTATGTTGATTTAAAAACTCCAAAAACTTTTGGTCTGAAAACTTTTCATCTAAATAAACGTTGAATATCGGAAAGTGATTTAAAATCATTTCTTTAACAACATTTTTGCCAAAGTAAATCATTTTTTGCTGTCTTCCGGTAAGTTATTGGAATCTCTAAAGAACACAATTGCGTTGTGGATTCCTTTTTTAGTCCAAGCAACAATGTTGGTAAACAGATACATTAGCGGCCATCCTGCTTGCAGTAGTATAACTAGCAGCAGCAACTCTTGGATATTTAATGCATTTCCACTATAGTAGCCAACTTTAAAGATTGGAGCGATTGCAAAGAATTCAGACATAAAAGTGACTAGCACGATGAAAATAGAAATCATTGTTGTTACTAGCATTCCACGCTTGAAGTTCATCGGTAGACAAATTTTGTGCAGAGTAATTAAACAAATTGTAGTTGCACTGTAAACAATTAAGGTTGGAATAACTCTTTCATGACCTTGCGCGGTTAAGTTTAGAGTTTTGCTTAAACTATAAATCAAGACACATTCTAAAATTATCGTCAAAGCGCTCGGCATCGATTTTTTAATAATACTCCACAGGAAGTTATCTTTTTTAATTTCACTGTTGTTGTATTCAAGTGCCAAGAAAAAGGAAGGAATGCCTATTGCTAAACTTTCAATTGGAACTAGCTGGATTGGTTCAAGTGGATATGCACCTCTTTTAGCAGCTGCTAAGTAAATTGCAATTAAAGAAAGTACCACAGAAAAAATAGTTTTAGTAATAAACAAGGTAGTCACTTTTTCAATGTTGTTAATAACTCGGCGGCCTTCTGCAACAATTTTTGGCATTGAGGAGAAGTTTGAGTCCATCAAAACCACTTCAGCGACGTTTCTAGCAGCCTCAGAACCCTCAGCCATAGCAATAGAAGTATCGGCTTCGCGTAGGGCCAAAATGTCGTTGACACCGTCTCCGGTCATTGCCACAGTTTTACCTTTTTTCTTAAGGGCTTGAACTAGCAGACGTTTTTGAGTTGGATTAACTCGGCCAAAAATAGTGTATTCTGTACAAATATTTTCAATTTCTTCGTCTTTGACGTTTTCAAGTGAGATGTATTTGTTGTAGTTTTCGATTTCAACGCGCTCAGCGATTCTTGAAACTGTAAGCGGGTTGTCACCAGAAATTACTTTAATGTCGACACCCATAGTTTTGAAAAACTTAATAGTGTCAAGTGCGTCTGTTCTAATTGTATCTTCAATTACAATTAAAGATAGTGGAGAAACATCTTGTGGGATTTTGTCGCCAAGTGGTGTTTTTGTGTAGCCAAATACAAGCACTCTGAAACCTTCTAAGATATATCTTTCTACATTGTCGTTAATCTGTTTAAACTTAGATTTAATGATGTATTCAGGTGCACCTAAATAAAAGGTACCAACTTGTTCAAACTCAATCGCAGAGTATTTGCGACTACTTGAAAAAGGAATATAGGCGTTGTGTTTTAAAGCAAAGTTATTGCCAAAACGTTCAATTAAAGCAGAGTTAGTTGGGTTGTCTGAGTTGTCAATATTTAAAAAAGCCTGTAGTAGCTGTTCATTTGAATACATTGACTCAGTTTGATTAAAGTCCAACGACATTTTTACAGTCATTGAACCATCGGTGATTGTTCCAGTTTTATCTAAACAAAGCACGTTAATGCGAGCCAGAGTTTCGATACAGTATAAGTTGTGAACCAATGTGTTGTGTTTTGCAAGACGAAGAACACCAACAGACAAGGCCACAGATGTTAGCAGAAATAAACCAGTTGGAACCATTCCAACCATCGCGCCTGCTGTTTTTTCAACTGCGCTTTTATAAACTGCTGAATTGCTAAGGTCTAAATGATTTGTAGAAAAGTAAAATAAAGTAAAGCCGATTGGAATAATTAAGACAGTTAAGATAGTAATTAGCAGTTTAAGCGATTTAAGTAGTTCAGATTTGTTTTTCTTAACTTTTCTAACTTGACTAGTTAATTTTTCAATATATACGTTTTTACCAACTGCCACAACTTGGGCAACACCAGTTCCGGAAACTACGAAACTTCCGGCGTAAAGTGCAGCTTTTTTGTCTTTAACGATAGCGTCAGATTCACCGGTCAATAAAGCCTCGTTAACTTCAAGCCCACCGTCTGAAACTAACACACAGTCACACGGAATTTGCCTACCTGGTTTTAAAATAATTAAATCATCTAAAACAATTTCTTTAGATTTAATTTCTTTTTGACTACCTTCTCTTAAAACAGTAATTGTAGGTTGTTGCAAGATAGTTAATTTTTCAATAGTTAATTTTGCTTTAATTTCTTGCACAATACCAATTACAACGTTAATGGTAGTTACGACTAAGAACACTAAGTTTTGGGGTTTTGCGCCGACTGTAATTAACCAAACTGCAAGCGGGTACATGATTAAGTTAAACAGTGTAAAGATGTTAGTAAAGAAAATCGCAAAATAACTTTTTGAGGTCTTGGTTTTGGAGTTGTTAGCCATCCCGAGGATTCGCCTGTTTTCCGCTTCTTGGTCGGTTAAACCAGTTTCAACATTTGGGTTGTAGCGAACGACTTTAATTTCTTTTTTGCGAGGTCTTTTTACTTTCTTTTCTTTGGGTTTGATTTCTGCGTAGCGTTGTTTTAGTTCATCGGGAATTTCGTGTAGTTCTGTGCTTTCTTCAACAATGGTCACAGTTTTTTTAATCAAACCCTTTTTACCTTGTTTTAGCTTACTTAAGTTTTTTGCTTTATTATCCAAACCAGTTTTTTCGCTTTCTATAACTTCTTTAGCTGTGTTTTCTTTTGCATCCAAATCAGGTTCTCTTTTGATTTCAGTTTCTACTTGAGTCTTTTCGACTTTTTTGTTTTTTTCCATAGTGTCCTCTCAGTTAGTTAAATCAGTTCTTTTTCAGTTAGACAAACTCTAAGTTCATCTGCTTTTTTAAAGTCTTTGTCTAAACGGGCTTGTTGCCAGGTTTTATATAATTCAAACTCTGAGTCAGTAAACTCAGGTAGTTTTATTTCAAAACCTAAAATTTCTAAAACTTTGTAAATAGAGCAAATTACAGAAGCGTTAGTTGAACTAGTTTCGCCGATACTTAGTTTCTTTATAACTTGGTGTAAATCACTTAAAGCAAGCGGTGTTAAAAAACCATCTTCCATGTACTTAATAAAGTTATCTAAAACAACATTGTTTAATTCTTTAAACTCAAAACCAGCAACACGGTGATTGAAGGTAAGTATTCTTAATTTACGCTGTATTTTGGTAAATACTGCTTGGTTTTCTTGAAGTAGTTCTCTTGAAAAGTTAATTGGGCTTTCAAAGTTATGTGAAAGTATTAAAAGTCTAAATCCGTTTGTTTGGCCATTTTCTATAATTTCTTTTACATTGATTACATTGCCAAGAGACTTAGACATTTTTTGATTGTCAATATTAACTCTGCCAACATGCATATAGTATTTACTAAGTTCGCGTCCAGTTTCTCCAAGAAACTGAGCACGTTCATTTTCGTGATGCGGGAACTTTAAGTCAGAGCCACCACCGTGAATTAAAAGAGTGTCTTCAAATAACTCTTTGTTCATCACAGCACATTCTGTGTGCCAGCCCGGTCTGCCAGCGCTAAAAGGTGATTTGAATTTAATGCCTTCTTCTGTCTTTTTCCAAAGCAAGAAATCAAGCGGGTTTTCTTTATCATGGTTAACAAAAACTCTGGCCCCAACTGCTAACTCGGCTGTATTTTGGTGAGAAATTACACCGTAAGTTTCAATTGAATTAACTCTAAAGTAGACATTTCCGTTTTTTTCGTAGGCTAGATTTTTTGAAATTAAGGATTCAATAAATTCAATTATGTGGTCAATGTATTTAGTGGCGTAAGGAATTGAGTCTGGAAACTCACAGTTTAAACCGGCTAGATTTTTTAAGTACTCTTTACTATATCTGTGTGCAATTTCTCGCTCGCTAATATTTTCCGAAATTGCCTTACTAATGATTTTATCATCAATATCGGTAATGTTAGAAACAAAGAAAACTTGGTGTCCGCGATATCTTAAATAGCGAACAACTGCATCAAAAAAAATAGCAGGGCGAGCATTGCCAACATGAATGTATGAGTAAACTGTAGGTCCGCACACATAAATGCCGATTTTTTTGCCTGCTTCTGGGTTAAAATTATCTATTTTTTTGGTTAAAAAATTATATAATTTCAAATATTTTCTCCGTCGTTCGTTATATATATTATATAACAAGAACTCAGAATTATTCGGCTTGTGGCACGATTTTAGTTAGTTTACTGTTTAGTTTAATTAGTTTTAAAATTATGTTTCCGCCCTTGACATTTTTATAGAAATTACTTGCAAGCAAAATGAAGAAAGATTTGTAGACTCCGCTAATTTCTGTGTCTAAAAATTCTAAAAAATACTTAATAAAAATATCAGGTGCATCTTGATATAAAAGTAATTTTTGTGCTAGTTGCACCAGTTTAGAAATTAAGAAGTTATCAGGAATTTTATGTTTTAAAAATTCATTTATGTTGTGGGATATTGCTTCCATTTTACGTTCATGAATATAATACAGAGTTTCGAAAAATAGCCTTACTAGTCTATTTTCAAACTTTATTAAACTTTTGAAAAATAGGTCTGGTATAAAGACACTGTGATAAATTTGTGTGTACAGAGCAAAGAAAGCACCCACTATTTTGTTATTGGTGAATTT
>CAUTSX010000002.1:0-24834 GCA_963541405.1 uncultured Acholeplasmataceae bacterium
CGAAAGAAGCGATAAAACCTGCTGACTTTCACCCTTTTAAGATACGTTCCTTTTCAGTATAATGTGGAACATTTACGCTTGATTTGTGTTGTCTGTTCGCATTGCGAATGCGAGTTAACATATCTGCAATTGTATCTGATACCATAAATGCCTCCTTCTACCAGCTGGCTTTTTTTACGCCAGGAAGCAGTCCTGCTGCTGCCATTTTGCGAAAGTTATTACGAGAAATTCCAAATTTACGAATGAAACCGTGTGGACGACCGTCAATTTGACAACGGTTGCGATAACGGCAAAGCGATGCGTTTCTTGGCAATTTTTGTAGTGCTAAATAGTCTTTATTTGCCTTTAGCTCGCGTGCGCGTTCTTGATAGCGTAGATAGACTTCTAGTTTTTTGTTATTTGCATTAATTTTTGATTTTTTAGCCATAAGTTTGAGTCCTCTATTTAGCAAAAGGCATGCCTAAGTTTTTAAGTAAACTAAATGCCTCTTCGTTGGTTTTAGCAGTAGTTACTAAAACTACGTCCATACCACGGATTTTTTTAATATCATCAAATCTAATTTCTGGGAAAATTAGTTGCTCTTTAACACCAAGGGTATAGTTTCCACGGCCATCAAACGCGGTTTTAGAAACTCCTCTAAAGTCGCGAACTCTTGGTAGAGAAATTGAAATTAGTTTATCTAAAAAGTAATACATTTTCTCACCACGCAGAGTGACTTTGACACCAATTGGCATATTTTCTCTTAGTTTGAAGTTAGAAATTGATTTACGCGCGCGAGTGACAACTGGGTGTTGTCCCGCGATTTGGCCAATTTCTTTGACGATATCTTCAATAACTTTGGAGTTTTGAGCAGCATCTCCTGCTCCGACGTTAATCACGATTTTTTCAAGTTTAGGCACTTGCATGACAGATGAGTACTTAAACTCTTTAATTAAAGCAGGAATTGCTTTTTTTAAATAATGTTGTTTTAATCTTGAAGTCATTTGCCTGCTCCTTATTTAATCGCGTCGCCAGATTTAGCGATGCGCACCTTTTTGCCGTTTTCATCTTTAAAAGAAACACGGGTAGGTTTTTGGGTTTTTGGGTCAATTAGCGCCACGTTTGACACGTGAATTGGCATAGGTTTAGAAATTATTTGGCCTTTTTCGCTATTTTGGTTGGGTTTTTTGGCGATTTTAGCGATATTCACGCCTTCAACTACAACCATTTGTTTGTCTCGAAGTACTTGAATAACGCGGCCAGTTGTGCGAGTTTTAACACCTTTTTTATCGGTAGTGAACTTGTCTTTGCCAGCAATGATGGCAACTTTGTCTCCAGTTTTGATATACATTTAACAAATTCCTCCTTTTTATAAAACTTCTGGTGCTAAAGACAAAATTTTAGTGTAATTGTTGTCTCTAAGCTCACGAGCAATTGGTCCAAAAATACGAGTTCCACGAGGGGTCTTGTCTTCTTTGACCAATACAACTGCGTTTTCACCAAATTTAATATATGAACCGTCTGCTCTTCTCAGGCCGTCTTTAGTTCTGACAACCACAGCCTTGCAAACGTCACCTTTTTTGACAACTCCGCCAGGAGTTGCTTTTTTCACAGTTACAACCACAAGATCGCCAATATTTGCATAACGGTGGCGAGTACCACCAGGAATTTTAATTACTAAAACTTCCTTTGCTCCTGTGTTGTCTGCGACTAGTAATCTAGTTTCTTGTTGAATCATTTCGCTTCACCTCTCAAACTAAATTACCACGGCTTTTTCAAGCACTTTAATTAGTCTAAATGACTTAGTGCGAGAAAGTGGACGGGTTTCTGCAAACGCAACGATATCCCCGATTTTACATTCATTTTGTTCATCGTGAACGTGGAATTTCTTAGATACCTTAAAGCGTTTGTTGTAAAGTGGATCGTTTTTATAAGTGTCAACAACGACAACTATAGTTTTATCCATTTTATCTGAAACAACTTTACCACGGAAAACTTTTCTTTTAGTTTCTCTTTCCATTGTTGACTACTCCTTTGTTGATTTGCGCTCGGTTAAAATAGTGTAGAGACGAGCGATTTGCTTGCGGGCTTTTTTAACGCGGGCTGTGTCTGTAAGTTGCCCTGTTGCTTGTTTGAAACGTAGGTTAAATATTTCTTGCTTCAACTCAAAAATTTTGCTTTCAATTTCAAGGTCAGTATATTTTCTAAGTTCTTGCATCTTTTTCATGTTTATTTAACCTCCTTTTTCACGATTTTTGATTTAATTGGTAGTTTGTGTGAAGCCAAGCGAAGTGCTTCGCGTGCGATTTCTTCGGCAACTCCGGCTACTTCAAACATGATTTTGTTTTGTTTAACTACCGCAACCCAGTGGTCTGGCGCACCTTTTCCGGAACCCATACGCACTTCAAGAGGTTTCTTGGTACGAGACATGTGTGGAAAGATGTTAATCCAAACTTGACCAAGTCTTTTCATGTGTCTAGTCATCGCGATACGGGCAGCCTCTATTTGTTGAGAAGTAATATATGAACCTTCAAGGGCTTGCAGTGCGAAGTCTCCGTTGATAACTTCGTTTCTACCTTTGGCAACACCTTCGTAGGATACTCGGTGTGGACGGCGATATTTAGTTCTTTTAGGCATTAACATAAACTATTTACCTCCGTTTGGACGAGCAGGTCTTTGACCTGGTTTTTTAAATCTTGGTCTGCGCTCAGGAGCAGCATCTTCATAGGCCTTGATTTTCTCTTCGCGAGTTTCGCCTTTGTTAACGTCTCCGTTGTAAATCCAGACTTTAACTCCAAGAATACCGTATGTTGTGTTGGCCTCAGCAGTTGCGTAGTCTACGTCTGCTTTCAAGGTTTGTAGAGGAACGCGACCTTCTGAGTAGCCTTCTGAGCGCGCCATTTCAGCACCACCTAGACGACCAGAGATTAGGGTTTTACAACCCAAGGCTCCGGCTTTAAGAGCACGCTGAATTGCCATTTTTTGCACACGGCGGAAAGACGCACGGTTTTCAAGTTGGGTAGCGATAGACTGCGCTACAATTTCGGCACTGCGTTCTGAGCGTTTCACTTCAACTACATTTAAAATAATGTCTTTTTTAGTAATTTTCTCAAGGGCTTTGATAACTTTGGCGCGAGTTTCGGCGTTAGTGCCAATTACTAGCCCTGGTTTGGCGGTGTATAGACGAATTCTAACTTTGTCTTTTTCTTTACCTTTGTAGCGTTCAATTTCAATTGAAGAAATAAGCGCTTCTTTGTATTCAGGATAAGTTTTAATGGTTTTGCGGATTAGGAAGTCTTCTTTGATGTAAGCAGGCACTAGTTTTTTGTCTGCATACCAACGAGATTCCCAGTTGCGAATAATTCCGGTTCTTAGACCGACTGGACTAACTTTTTGACCCATTCTTATCCCCTTTCAGCCACAATAACTGTAATGTGGCTACGTCTTTTAACAATTGTGTCGCCAGAACCTTTGGCACGTGGCAGCATTCTTTTCATTTTTAGACCTTCAGTTGCGAAGCATTCTTTGACATACAACTTAGTTTGGTCTAATTTTAAGTTATTTACAGCATTTGCGATTGCAGATTTTAAACATTCTTTGACAATCGGTGATGCTTTGCGGTTAGTAAATTGTAAGTAAGCAAGTGCTTCTTTCACATTTGCTCCGCGAATTAAGTCGATGACTAATTTGGCTTTACGTGGTGTAACTTTGGCGTCGTGTACGATTGCTTTTGCTTGTTTTTCCATAAATTTCACCAACCTTATTTAGCAGCAGCGCGTTTGTCTGCTTTAGTGTGTCCTCTAAATGTACGAGTTGGTACGAACTCACCTAGTTTGTGGCCAACCATGTCTTCAGTAATATAGATAGGCACGTGTTCTTTTCCGTTGTGAACGGCTAGAGTGAAGCCTACGAAAATTGGGAAAATAGTGGAACGGCGAGACCAGGTTTGAATAACTTTCTTTTCGCCTGCTTTTGCCATTTTTTCAATTTTTGCCAATAGTGTGTATTCACAATAAGGTCCTTTTTTAATTGAACGAGACATTATTTTCCTCCTTTTCTACGGTTAACAATAAGTTTGTTAGATGCTTTTTTAGGATCGCGGGTTTTAACACCACGAGTTTTTTTACCCCATTTAGTAAGTGGTTGTTTACGACCGATTGGTGTACGGCCTTCACCACCACCGTGAGGGTGGTCAACTGGGTTCATCGCAGTACCACGAACGTGTGGTTTTACGCCCATTAAGCGAACGCGGCCGGCTTTACCAAGTATAACTAGTTCATGTTGAGAGTTGCCAACTACACCAATAGTAGCACGGCAGGTTGCCAAGACTTTGCGCATTTCGCCACTTTGTAGACGAAGTAGTACGTATTTTTCTTCACGACCAAGAATTTGGACAGAAGTACCCGCTGAACGCGCGATTTGTCCACCTTTGCCAGGTTTTAACTCAACGTTGTGCACAAAAGTACCAACTGGGATTTTGCTAAGTGGCAAAGCATTTCCAATTTTGATATCGGCATTCTCGCCGCTTTGAATAACTTGGCCAATTTTTAAGTCTTCACAAGCCAAAATATAGCGTTTTTCGCCGTCTTTGTAGACAACTAAAGCAATGTTTGCCGAACGGTTTGGATCGTACTCAATAGTTTTAACTACTGCGTCAATTCCGTCTTTATTTCTCTTAAAGTCAATAACGCGGTATTTGCGGCGAACTCCGCCACCAATGTGTCTGACAGTTATCGTTCCTTGGTTGTTGCGACCACCGGTTTTCTTTAAAGTGGTTAGTAGTGATTTTTCTGGAGCAACTTTTGAAAGTTCAGAGTAATCAATCACGGACATATTACGGCGTCCGTTAGTAGTAGGTTTATAGTTCTTAATTTTCACGATTTACTCCTTTCACTAAATTGTAAACTCAGCAATCTTGTCGCCTTCTTTTAGAGTAACGATGGCTTTTTTGAAAGCAGATACCATTCCCTGGTAACGTCCTACTGTTTTTTTCTTAGCAGGAGAAATCACAGTTCTTACTTTCAAGACAGTTACTTTAAAAATAGTTTCAACAGCTGCCTTAATTTCTGGTTTAGTTGCGTCTTTTTTTACACGGAAAGTGTATGAGTTTGAGGCTTCAATTAACTTGTTTGATTTTTCAGTGATAATAGGTTCAACTAAAATATCAAATTGTTTAATTTTAGTTAAATTTAACATAATGCCTCCTCAAATTCTTTAGCAGCACCTACTGTAAGTAGTAGATATTTAGCATCTAGCAGGTCATATACAGAAGTGTGGCTAGGTTCGTTCATTACAGTAATTTGACTTAAGTTGCGTGCGCTTAAGACAACATTTGGTTCAAACTCGTTGTCAACATACAGAACTTTTCGCTCTAGTTTTAGACTTTCTAAAATTTGGGCAAATAGTTTAGTTTTAACTTCAGGTAGAGAAACCTTGTCAACTAAAACTAAAGTGCCACGTTGAGCGTGTTGAGAAAGTGCTGAGCGAAGGGCTAGTTGGCGAACTTTTTTGTTGATTTTGATGTCATATTCGCGAACTTGTGGACCAAACGCAACTCCACCGCCTACAAATTGAACTGCACGGCGAGAACCTTGACGGGCTCTACCTGTTCCTTTTTGTTTATAAGGTTTGCGGCCACCACCTGAAACCATTGAACGGTTTTTAACTTGGTGAGTACCTTGTTGCATGGCTAGGCGTTGTGCACGAACAACGTCGTAAAGTGCTTGTTTGTGTGGCTCAATTCCAAAAACAAAATCGTTTAACTCAATTGTTTTTACTTTTTTGCCGCTTTGGTTTAATACTTTATATTCCATAATTTAAACTCCTTTAGCGTACAGCGGATTTAACCACAACAAATCCTTTATTTGGACCAGGAACAGCACCTTTGATTAAAAGTAGGGCTTGTTCTTTGTCAACTTTGATAACTTCAAGGTTTTGAATAGTCACTTGTTCGTGTCCCATGTGACCAGGAAGTGGTTTTCCTTTCATATTTCCCTTGATGGCACCCATTGAACCAGGGGCGCGGTGGTAGCGAGAACCGTGAGCCTCAGGTCCACGGCGTTGACCGTGTCTCTTAATTGAACCTTGGAATCCTTTACCTTTAGTAATTCCAATGACGTCTACTAATTCTCCTACTTGAAAAATTGTAGGTTCTACAGTTTGACCAACTGCAAGGCTGGCTAGCTCAGAGGCGCTGTGTTTGAACCTAAGTTCTTTAACGAAGCGCTTAGGAGCAGTATTTGCTTTTGCAACATGTCCCAAAATTGGTTTGTTCGCAAGACTTTCGCGTTTTGATTGGCAACCAAGTTGTGTAGCAACATATCCGTCTTTTTCAACAGTTTTTTGTTGTAGCACTACGTTGTCTGCACAATCTAGAACGGTAACTGGAATTAACTTGCCGTCTTCTGAAAAGATTTGAGTCATTCCAATTTTTCTACCTAAGATTCCTTTAGACATAATTTTTCCTTTCTATCGTTTACGATAATTTGTCTGTTTTGCCAGTTTTTGTGTATAAATTATTGTTTTAGGGCAATATCTACACCTGATGGTAAGTCAGTTTGAAACAATTGTGGCAAGGTTTTTTGACCGATTTTTTCAATTACGATCAATCTTTTGTGAGTTCTTCGTTCAAATTGTTCACGAGCTGTTTTGTTAACGTGTGGTGAACGAAGTACAGTGAAAATTTCTCGTTTAGTTGGTAGTGGCACAGGTCCTACGACAGTGGCACCAGTTTTAGTTACAACGTCAACTATCTTAAGTGCGGCTTGATCAATAAGTTTGTGATCATACGACTTAAGAGTAATTCTTACTGTTCCTTTTGATTTTT
The DNA here is from genome assembly GCA_963541405.1 of uncultured Acholeplasmataceae bacterium. Classification (GTDB taxonomy): domain Bacteria; phylum Bacillota_I; class Bacilli_A; order Acholeplasmatales; family Acholeplasmataceae; genus CALISC01. The sequence continues at coordinate 6,806 of CAUTSX010000002.1, forward strand.
CAGCCATGTTTAAAGTCTCCTTTCGTCTAATTCTAAAGATTAGGCTTGCTCCATGTAAATTGTTTAAAACACAGCAACGGCTATTTGTGTTTTAATAACCTTACATATCATTGCCTTTGTGCGTGTGCACATTCCTAATAATTATATACTATTTGGTTTTTTAACACAAATTATTGCAAATTAATAAAAAACCAAGCAAAGCTTGGTTTTAAAGATTAATTTAATTTTTATTTGCAGCTAAGTTTTTAGAAAAACGAATTGACGCTAAAATCAAGTGCATTAAATTAAAAAGGAATGCTAAAATTGAAATTGGCAAGAAAATTTCTAAGGGAATGTACACAAACCCGCCAGGATAAAAAATGACTAATGGGGTAAATGCTAATAGAAAACCTAAAATTAGTAAATCTAAAATTAGTAAGATAAATAAATAAGCTGTTTGATAATTTTGTTTAATTAGTGCAATTAAATTTAACAATAAAGTTGAGAAAAAAAGTATTAGGAACGCCGAAAAGAAAAAAAGAAATATAAAATTAGTTGCTTCACCTCTGCCATAAGGCGTCCCATTTAGTGCAAAACGTATTGAAACTGTTGCAATAAAAATTAAAAATATATTGCTTACAACTGCCAAAATTGGTAAAGTAATTTGAATTCTTCCTAGGTGAGTTTTGTTCATATTGGTTATCCTTTTTTGTTTATATTTTAATGTTTATTTGTTATTTTAAGAAATGTTTTACACAAAGTTTTTAAGCAAAGTTCCGGCTTTCGGACCTCTGTCTAGCAAATAAATTTGTTCAACTACAAGTTGCCCAAAAAATTCAGGTTGTTTTAAGCCTAAACTTTTTGCGTTTTCTGAGTAGAGTTCAAACAATTGACTAGTTTTGTCTAAAATTGTGGCGCGACCTGCAAAACGATACCCAGTTTGTGTGTTTTCGTCTACAAAACACACTGAAGCCTTGCCGGTTTTTTCAATGTTGAATTTAGTGTGTTTACAAGTGGTTTCGTTCCAAATTAAGATGTTTCCAGAAAAATGGCGCATTGTGACTTTAGGGCCAACGTTTGGCACACCTTCTTTAGAAACAGTGGCAATATAGCCAACTTTGTTTAAAATAAAGTCTAAAATTTCTTTTTCCATGATTATTTTACGTTGTGATAAATATGTTGAACGTCGTCTAGTTCTTCAAGTTGCATAAGCATGTTGTCAAACTTCTCTTGGTGTTCTTTGTTTAGTTCAACTAAGGAAAGTGCTGAGTATGTAATTTCGTCAACTTCAAACTCAACATCTGGAAATGCTTTAGTTAAAGCAGATTTAACTTGGCTGTATTTATCAATTTCAGCAAAAACCACAGTTGAGTCCGAAAGCGCTGTGGTGTCTTTAATGTCTACGTCCGCCTCAAGCAAGGCATTTAGCACATCGTCTTCTAAAACTGGCAGTTTAAAAACTGCTTCGTGCGCAAATTGATGCGAAACTGAACCAGACACTCCAAGTTTACCCCCAGTTTTGTTTAAAATGGCGCGGATTTGTGAAATCGTGCGGTTGACGTTGTCAGTCAGAGTCTCTATGATAAACTGAGCCTCGCCTTGTCCAAAGCCCTCGTAGACTACTGGCACAAAGTTCTCACCACCAACACCTTTGGCTTTATCAATGGCGCGTTGAATGATGTCGTTTGGCACCTGGTCTTTTTTAGCCTTTTCAATAATTCGCTTTAAATCAGGGTTACTTTGCGGATCGGGTGACCCATTTTTAGCAAGTACATAAATTTCGCGACCATATTTTGAGTAAACTTTGGTTTTAGCCGCGGCTGTTTTGGCTTTTGCTTCTTTTCTAACTTCAAATGCACGTCCCATATTTATCTAAACTCCTTTTTGGTTTTTAAAAACCGCTAAAGCGGTTTTTTAAAGATAAGGTTTTAATTAAAACACGAAATTAAATAGTAAGTTGCGTCTTTTTTAAATTCCACTATCTTAAATAAAGTTTTTAAAAACTTTAAGTGGCTATCTGCACCTTGCGAGTGCTTGACAACTAATGAAAACTGACCGTTTTCTGCAAGCAAGCTTTTGGTTTTTTCATAAAACTTAAAAACAGTTTGCTTACCTATCTTAATTGGTGGGTTTGAGACAATTAAGTCAAACTTATTGTTTGTCTTAAACTCCAGAAAATCACCTTGGATAAACTCAGTGTTTATGCACTGATTTAGTTCTCTGTTTTTTTTAGCGAGAGCTACTGCTCTTTCGTTTATCTCAATTCCTGTGAACTTAAGTTCTGGGAAAATTTTGGCCAAAATTATGGAAATTTCGCCAGTTCCCGCGCCTACATCTAAGGTAGTTTTTGTGCCTGGGTTTTTGAGGTCAAAATTTTTTAAAAAAAGGTAGGTACCTTTGTCTAAGTTGTCTTTGGAAAAAACACCGTTGTCTTTAAAAAAACTAAAATGTTTTTTAAAAACAACGGCGCTATATTTAGTTTGCTTACTTTTAATTTGCGGTTTGTGAGTAAAGTAATGTTCCACTAAAGTAAAAACTATTTAAGTTCAACTTTAGCGCCGGCTTCTTCAAGTTTCTTTTGAATTGCTTCGGCTTCTTCTTTTGACACGTTTTCTTTAAGTACTGAATCTGGAGTTTCAGCGGCTTTTTTAGCATCAGCAAGGCCTAGACCAGTGATTTCACGAACTACTTTAATCACGGCGATTTTGTTTTCACCAAATGATTTAAGAACTACTGTGAACTCTGTTTTTTCTTCTTGAGCAGGTCCGCTTTGAGCAGGTCCAGCAACAGCAACTGCAGTTGGATCAATTCCAAACTCTTCTTTAAGTCCGTCTAAAAGTTCCTTGATTTCAAGGATAGTCATTTCTTTAAGTGCGTCAATAAATGCTTGTTTAGTTAGTTTTGCCATTATTATTTCCTCCTTAGCAAAATTATTTTGATTCTGCTAACATATTAAGCCCGATAGCAAGGCGTTGAAGTGGCTGGTACATTGCACCTGCCAATAATTGAAGCATACCTTCTTTGTTGGGAAGTTTTGCAAGAGTTTCAATTTCTGAAACTGAGACAACTTTGTTGTCTACAGCACCTGCTACAATTTTTTTGTCAGGATATGCTGTGATAAACTCATAAACTGCTTTTGCAGGTGCTACTGTGTCGGTTAGTGAGTAGGCAATTGACACTTGTCCAACTAAGCGGTCTGCAAGGTCGGCTAGCCCAGATTTTAAAGCAGCGCGGCGTGCTATGTTGTTTTTATAAACTTTTGCGTTTGACTCTGATTTGCGAAGTGCTCTTCTTAGTTGAGTTAGACTTTCTACAGACAATGCTCCGTATTCAAAAACAACGATAGTTTTAGCGGCTGTAAAAATTTGGCTAAGTTCGTCTACTTGTTTTTGTTTTAAGACTAAACTTTCTTTCATTTTTCCTCCGTTTATATCTATGGTTAAATTAAAAACCCTTTTCTTAAATTAACATAGCCAAAGCGAGTTAAACAAAAAAGGGTTTTGATTTGTTTTTGTTTTTCCTCGGCAGGACTTAAGTTGGCGCCTGCTGTCTTTGGAGATTAATTTTCTTGACTTAAATATTATACAACTTCTAGCGAGTTTCTGGGTTGATTTTCACGCCTGGGCCTTGAGTTGTAGAAATTGTAGCATTTTTAAGGTAAGTACCTTTGACAGTTGCTGGTTTGATTTTAATAATTTGGTCAAGTACAACTGCGATGTTTTCAACTAGTGCTTTTGATGAAAAAGATGCTTTTCCAACTGGTACTTGAATGTTTCCGAATTTGTCAACTCGGTATTCAACTTTACCATTTTTAATGTCGTGAACTGCTTTTTCAACGTCTAAAGTAACAGTTCCAGTTTTAGGGTTTGGCATTAGACCACGAGGTCCAAGAACTTTACCAAGCCTACCTAGTTTTGGCATCATGTCAGGAGTTGCAACCATGACGTCAAACTCCAGCCAGCCACCAGCGATTTGCTGAATTAGTTCGTTGTCGCCAACTACGTCAGCGCCTGCTTTTTTAGCCTCTTCTGCTTTTTTACCTTCAGCAATTACGCAGACTTTTTGGGTTTTTCCAGTACCATGTGGAAGCACTAGGGCTCCACGCAGATTTTGTTCGGCTTTACGTGAATCTAGGTTCATTTTAAGCGCAAGTTCAACGGTTTCGTCAAACTTAGCGAATTTTGCTTTTTTAACAAGTTCAACACCATCTAGTAAAGAGTATTGAACTGTTTTGTCGATAAGTTTAGCACTTTCTGTGTATTTTTTTCCTTTTTGCATTTCAGTGCTCCTTATTCAACTTCAATGCCCATATTGCGGGCAGATCCTTCAATAATTTTAGTTGCAGCCTCTAAATCATTGGCGTTTAAATCACGCATTTTGATTTCAGCAATTTTAGCAACTTGTGCGCGTTTGATTTTAGCAACCTTGTTTTTAAGTGGGTTTGCAGAACCCTTTTCAATACCTGCTTCTTTCTTTAAAAGATCTGAAGCCGGTGGAGTTTTTGTAACAAATGTAAATGAACGATCTTCATATACAGAAATTACAACTGGCACTACAAAGCCGATTTGACCTTGAGTAGCGTCGTTGAATTGTTTAACAAATTGCGGAATGTTAACTTGCGCTTGACCAAGAGCAGGACCTACTGGTGCTGCTGGTGTCGCTTTGCCAGCCGGAATTTGTAGTTTGATTTGCTTGACAATTTTTTTAGCCATAAACACAACCTCCTTTTACTAAATTATGTAAGCATGTGGTTAGCGTCGCTTAGATTAGCAACTACCACTAAGTGTTGTGTACACTTAACTGAAATAGGATACCACATTTGTGTGGTTTTTGCACTTAATTTAAAAACCCCGATAAAATATCGGGGTTTTTGAGTTTTTTTAAAAAAATAAAGTATAAGCGGCTTATTTAAAAGTAATAGTGAATCTAGTTGAAATGTCAAACTGAGCAAGTGATGTGCCAACTAGTTGTTTTTTTGCTTTGTCATAAGGCTTGTAAACTGACGCAATTACGTTGCTTACTGTAACTTGTTTTGCTTCAGCTAATTTGTATTCAAGATAAGTTTTTTCAATCTTGTCACCTTTTTTGTTCTTTTTTTCTGTTGCTTTAAACTCAATGTCTTTGTAAAGTGCTTTAACTGCTGCAATGTTTTTTTGAAACCATTTTGCCCATTTTGGCTCGCGAACATCAAAACGAACATTGGTTTTTTCGCCATTAATTTCTAGTTGAACTTCAATGTAATATGGAGTCTTCCCAGCAATTAGTTGATCTTTGTTATCTTTTTGTTCAATTACTTTGCCTACGTATGTTTCTTTAAAGCCAAGTAATTTAGCGCCAAATTTAACTAATTTACCATCTAGGCTAGCAAAGTCAGCAGAAACTTGTTCTTTACCTTTTTCGTTTTTTGCAAATAACTTAACTTGCGAAATGTCTGTAAGTTCAGGTAGTTTAGCACTTGATTTTTCATTTAACTTAATGTCTTGCATTGCAATTTGCTTTAAACCAGCAAACTCTGAAACTTTACCTTTAATTAAAACTTTTTGAAAATCGTAGTTTAAATCTTTGTCGTGGTCAATATTGCCATCGCGGTCATATACCTTGATTGTAGATGTACCGTCTGTTAAATACCAAGTTGCTTTTGAAGCCGCACGGAAAAGAATACCTGAAGCAGCGACTGGGTCGCCAGCGTTCATGTTGTAGATATTTTTGATTTTAGCAACTTTAACATCATCAAAATATCTTGGTTCACATGATGCTAAAGCAAATGGAACGATTAGTGTAAGAAATGTTAATAATAATTTTTTAAACATATTTTATTATGTCTCCTTTAAATAAATTATAGCCCAGTTTAAGGATTTTGTAAATGCATTTTTAAGAAAAACACACATTTTTGTTGTCTATTGTTTGTCTTGTTCAACTTTGTCGGCAGTTTTGCCAAATAACTTGGTTTCTGTATCTATTCCTGCTTGCTCTTGCTTGCGGCGGTGCGCTGCTCTTCGCTTTTCTTTTATAAAAACTCTAAGTGGTTTTCTAATGAAAGTAAAGTAAGTAATCACCAAAATCAAACCAGTGCCAGCAAGTGATACCAAAACAAGTCCGCGGTTTAGGCCAGAGTAGTTAATTTTAATTTCTGCTTGATCTGTAAGATTAAAAGGTTGGGTTAGATATTTACGGTCAAATAATTTATGGTTGGTGCTTAAAATACGTTTAGCCTCAGGGTAGGCTGTATCTTCTTTTGCAAACTTTGAATCGCTAGTAGCAACTATTAACTCAGGTTTTTTGAGTTTTTGTTTGTTTGGAAAAGTGCTAGGAACGTAGGTTGGTGTTATTTTGATTCCGTCTATATAGTTTTCAAACTTACCATTGTTTGTTACAAAATCAGTATTGATAATAAACGGTTTTAAAAAATCACTGAACTTGTTTTTTTGTTTGAACTTAAAGTTTGAATTGGTAAACGAAAACTCAAGGCGATAATGCACCTCTGACTTGTAGTTTTGGGGATGATGACGGTTTTTGTTTGCAACGTCTACAACGTAGTTGTCAGGAGCACCTGAATAGGCAAGTAGTTCAGAAACATACACAAGCAGTGCGTTTTGCTTAGTTTTGAGGTTATGTGCCTTTAGCACCAAGAGTTTGATACTAGAGTGTTCGGAATTTTCAGTATTAAACTCAAAAACTGGTGAGTTTTCAGTTTCATAGCCAAAAAGTTTTGCGTAAGACTGTAGATATTGCTTTTGTTTAGAAGGAGTAGCGTACAGCGCCAAGACATTGGACTGAAAGTAATCAAGGTCTCTTTTTCCAAGTACTGCGTTAATTGCAAAAAAGAAAGGCACGCCTACAATTACTACAAAAAGTAGATAAAGCAGGACAGTTAAAAGTGTTCTTTTACTCAATGGTTTTTATCCTTGCGTTTTCGTGACCTTTTCTAAATTTACCAGTGCGGTAGTTAAAGTAAGGGTCTTTGTTATATTCATAGGCAAGGTTTAGACGTTTTTGCTCAGCGTAGTAGTAAGCCATTTCAATGTAGTATTCAAGCGGGATGTCGTTGTAAAGTATTGCATCTGAAATATTTAGTCTAGATGGTAGTTTTTCATTTAGTCCGTTTTTGGTTAATTTAAATGCAACAAGATCGTTGCCTGCCCAAACTACTAAAAAGTAGCGACCAAAACTACCGTCAATTTGCCCACGCGGTATAGTTTGCAGGTATGTAGTTTTTGCGTTTTCGTGTAGATCATGAGTAAGGTTAGTAGCCTGGTTGGCAAAAGGTTCAGGTCGTGTAACACCCTTTCCTTTCTCAGGGGTATCACAATATGCGTATCTGGTTGGAAGAATGTGCTCAACTTTATTGCCAGTTGCGCTTTCTGTAAAAGACACCACGAAGTCAGTTGTGTCTCCATCTTTGTAAAGACTAACTCGGTCAACCGGAATAATTTCGCCGTTGCCAGGAGTTTTGTTTAAGATATTTTGAATTAAAGTTTCTTTTAGGTTTTTGCCAGCATTTACCTTGTCTTCAACTAACTTAGTTAAGTCAGGTTTAGGTCCTTTCAAAACTTCTTCGTAGGTTAGTGGGCAGTTTTTGCCAAGTGCACTGTAGTACTCTACTTTAAACAAACACCAAACGAAGTTTAGGTGAGTTTCACCAAGGTTTTTTTCAAACTCAACAAAACGATAAAGAGATGCTTCTTCAGCTAAAGTGTTTTTTGCATCTTTTTGGCCGTATACATCAATAGTTTTGGCTTCTTTTTTTAACTCAATTCTCTTTGAGTATCCAAAAGTTATCTTGCTTTGAAGTAGATCAACTTCAACGTTTTTGCCAGCATTGCCAGTTGATGTGTCGCCTTTAGTTTTTATCAGGGTTGCCCCAACGCTGCCGATTGAAAAAAACTCACCAGGTTTTAGTTCCTTATTTGGAAGAGTTAGTTCACTAAATTGGCTGGATTTTTTAAAGTATCTGATTGAGTAGTTTTTTAGGTTTTTAGCGGAATCTGAGATGTTTTTCAGTTCCAGCACGGAGTTTTCATAACTTCTGCCCATAATTAGTTTATGAATTATGATGTCTGACTCTTGTTTGGCAATATAAAATGCTTTGTGGCAAGCTACTAAAAAAACAGAAGTTAACAGAGTAGTTAGCGTTAAAATTAGTTTCTTCATTTTTGCTCCTTTCTTTTAAATAAAATTAGAAGTTATTAGTTTATATATAAAACAACAGCCAATTACTTGGCTGTTGTTTATTTATCTTAAAAGTTTGTTTTGCAGGGTTTATTCGTATTTACAGTGTTTACCGTAGTAAAACTTAAGTAGTGCTTGAATTCTTTTTAGACGGTCTTCTTTTTTAACACTGTTGTAGGCCTCAAAAGGTTTTTTGTCTTTGCTTTCTTCTTTAGTGACAATTTCTTTGCCAACTTCGGCGTCAGTTAACACGTTTTTAATGATGTTTAGAGCAACTGTACGTGCATTTGAAGATTTTTCATAAGCTATAGATTGGAAAGTGTTTTTCTTGTCAAGTGTGTCTTTGATAGTTTCAAAAGATTTAGCAACTAAGCCTTCAAGGGTGCTTTGAGCTTTATTTTCTTTAATAAAGTCTTTAATTTCTTCGGTTTCAAAAACGTCTTTACGCGGTGCCGCGTAGCCTTTAGCTAAAGAAAAGTCGCGTACGTTTTCCTTGCTAAATAAGAATTTAAATACTTCGTATGCTTTTTGGTTAGATACGTTTTTATAAGAGTCTTCATCTTCTTTTGCTTGGTCAAGCATCGCAATTGAAGGACCTTGGAAAATTGAAGCACCAGATAGTTTATCTTCTTTTAACTTAGGATATTTAGCCTTCGCAGCGTCGTATGCAGTTTGTGCGTTGTGTTGAAGTGTTTTGAAGTCTGCGTTATTTGGATCCGTTTTAAGTAAGTCGTTTGCTTCTCTTAATTCAGTTTTTCTAAGTTGAAGTTCAGGTTGAGGAAGTGGCAGCATGCCTACTTCAAATTGGTTATTTTTATCTGGAATGTTGTAGCCAACTCCACCAGATGAAGAAATGGTAAACACGATTTGTTTGTTTTTAAAGGCAGTTGAGTTATATTTGTTTCCACAAGTTGCACCAGTTGTAAATAAGTTTTGAGCAGCGTAACCTTTTAAAGTGTCTAACATTTCTACTAATTGTGCATTTTGTGTAGTGTCGTGGAAAAAAGCATCCCCTTTAAGTTCACCGTTCTTTTTCACGAAATCTGTGTACGGAAGACCGTATTGTTTTGCCATAGTGATTAGCATGTTAGCGTCTGAGTCGTAGCCAAACACAGCTGTACGTTCAAATTGTTTTTTAGTTTTGCCAGGTTCTTTTGGATCTGGAAGGTCTACTAATTTGTCAAACTTTTCGGTATGTTTTTCGCGATATTCTTTAGCCATTTCCCAAATACCTTCCCAAGTTTTTACTTTTTCAGTAAAGTTAGGGATTTCTGCGGCAAGTTCTTTATTGTAAAGAATAACTTCGGTAGAAAGGCCAAACGGAGTTGTGTAGATTCCTTTTTCAGAAAGAGGAGACTCTTTTACGAAATCATAAAACTGTTCATCCCAGTCTTTTTTAAAGTCTTGGTCGCTGATGTATTTTTTTTGAAGTTGAGTTCCTTCATTGATGAACTTAGTTAAATCAAGGACATTTTTGCGGTTTTCGTTAAATGAAGCAACATGGTCTGGGTAAGCAATGACTAAGTTGGGGCGATTGTTAGTAGAAAGAGTTTTGTCAATCGCACCTTTAATGTCTTGGTATCCTCCCTTTTGTTCAAGTTTAACGGTAATTCCGGTTTTTTTAGTGAAATCTTTTAATCTTTTTTCAATGGCTGTGATGTCTTTTTTACCAAAAGTGTGCCAAAAAGTTACATCATATTTACCACAAGCAGTTAAAAATAGTGTTGAGAAGATAGCGATTAGTGCTAAAAATAATTTTCTCATAATTTTTCCTTGCAGAGTTAATTTAAATTCTAACCCTTAGTTCCACCGCGGGCAACACCGCGCATGATATATTTACGAAGGAAGATAAAGACAAGCAGTAGTGGAATTAACACGATAACAGTTGCAGCCATTTGACGCTCAACTGCTATTCGATTAGACTCTTGGTCTACAAACGCAGAACGCAACCATACAGTAATTAGTTTAAAGTTTTGGCCGGCTACTAGGTTTGGCCAGATATAGGCGTTCCAAGAACCCATTAGTTTCAAAATAGTAATTGTAATAATTGATGAGTTGGCAAGTGGGACCATGACTTTCCATAGATACTTAAAGTCAGAAGTTCCGTCAACTTTGGCAGCATAATAAAGTTCATTTGGAATTTGTCGGAAGTTTTGGCGAATTAAGTAAATGTGGAAGACCGTGACTAAAAATGGTACGGTCATTGCGAGGAACGGAGCCCCTGAGAAAGCAGGTGCTTGGTCAGTCCAGCCAAGGCGAGAAACTGTACCGTAGTTGGTAATTACCATCATTTCACCTGGAATCATCATGGTAGAAAGCATTACTTTGAATATTGTGTCGCGACCTTTAAATTCCAGCCTAGATAGAGCAAACGCACCGATGATTGACATAAAAGTACCAACAATAGTTGAAGAAATACCAACAATTAAAGTGTTTAGCAAGTATCTGGTAAAACGATCAGAAGGCGCGTTTTCTTCACCTTCAATTTTGCCAGGCAGGCCTTTTAATTCACTCGCTAGATTTTTGTATTTGCGATCAGCAACTTGGTAAGCCAAGTCTTTATTTCTTAGTTTTAAGTAATCAGGTTTATAAATTTGTTCGTCTTTCCAAGTTGAAAATTTAGTTAAATCGGCGTTATATTGAACATTAAACTTAGAAATATACTCACTAATTTTGTCTAATTGAAGTTGAATTTTAACCTTTTCAGCGATGTTTTTAGCATCATTTTTTTTGGATTCTAAAATTGCTTTTTCCGCTAATTTGTCTTTATATGCCTGAAAAGCGTATTTAGAGTTATCAAGAATATAAGGTTCAAGTGCTTGCGTGTAGTATGCGTCTGTATATAGGTTTTTAGGATCGCCCTTTAAAAGCGCTTCTAACTTAGTTTTTTCTGAGTCAGTTAAAGCGATTTTATCGCGTTCCTTTTTGGCAGTTGCGACAACCCCATTTGGACCTTCGTATTCTTTTAGTTTTTGTTTAAGTAAACGGATGTTTGTTAGTCTAGTTCCGTTAAAAGCGTATGAATAGTTTTTCCAAGTCCAGGCGTGTGGGTAAAGTGTTGGCGGTTCTTCTAAAACTTCAGATTCGTTTTTAAAAGAAGTATTTAACATCCAGTAAAAAGGCACGATAATCATTAAAGCCATAATAGTCAAAAAGATTATGGCTGCAGTTTTTTGCGAGGTTGACTTAATTTTTTGATAGACTAGTTTTTTCTTAACATCAATTCTTTCATTCATTTTCAGAAAACCTCTTGTTAGTAGTGAACCTTTTTCTTAGATGCCCAAGTACTTACAAAAGTAAGCGCAAGGATTATTAAGAAAAGCACCACAGCACCAGCGGCACCTTGGGCGTAGCCAGAGCCACTGTCGGCTAGTTTGTCGTAAACATAACCAACTACGGTGTTCATTCTTGCGCGTAGAGTAGGGTCGTTAAATAGACCGATCACCGCGGCATAAGTTTTAAACGCACCGATTAGCGAAGTAATTACAACATATAAAATCATTGGCGAAATTAGTGGCACGGTGATTTTGTAGAATGTGCGCCAAGATGAAGTTCCGTCAATTTTAGCAGCGTCGTAGTATTGTTTATTAATTCCTTGTAGGGCTCCCATGAAAATCAGGATTTTAAAAGGTAGACCTGACCAAGTGATGTAAAACAAAGTGACTGCGCGCATTGCGCCATCAGTAGCGGCAGCATAACCATGCTGTCCAACTGCGGCTGGGTTTAGCCAGTTAGTTTTGCCAATGCCAAATAGACCTAAAAATGAGTTAACAAGCCCAGATTGGTAGTCAAAAAGTACGGCAAACACTAAACCAATCGCGATAGTGTTGGTAATATACGGAAGGAAAAAGATAGTTTGGAAAAACGAACGAATGCGTTTAACCGACATTAAAGACACGCAAATTCCGAGAGCTATGATTGTAGATAGCGGAACTGTTACAAACACAATTAGTGCGGTGTTTTTCAAAGCCAGGCCGAAATCTGAGTGTTCAGCAAATAGCGCACGGTAGTTGTCAAAACTAAAAGAGCCTGGACTAAGCGTTTGAATGTCGCGGCGGAAAGTTGGGTCAAACGAAATTAAAATGGTTTTAATTAGTGGGTAGAAAGTAAATATGACCATTAAGGTTAGGATTGGGAGTAGATACACCCAACCTTTGTTGTTTTGAAACCAGATTTTTAGTTTTCTTCGTGCATCGACACGGAAATGCATTAGATAATCCTTTCACCAGTTTCTTCGTCAAAGACAAAGACTTTTGAATAATCAAGAGACATTTTTACTTTGCCGTCTTTTAGTTTTTTAGAGTCGTTAACATCAGAAAGAATTACTCTAAAAGTGCGGTGAGTAGCCTGAGGGTGAGCAGCAATTAAGGTTAAGTCACGACCAATTGACTCAAAGTATTGGTAGTTTAGAGTCAAGCAACCTTTTTCTGCATCTACTGTGTAGGCCTCTGGGCGAATACCAACTAAGTAGTTTCTGTCTGGATACATTTTTGAGTGTTTAGCAATAATAGCCTCACCTTCTTTAGATTTAATGAAATCAAGAAAAGCAGCGGCAATTTTGTCAGGAATTACAATTGGGTATTGACATGCCAAGATTGTTGAAACTGAGGCAAAGAAGTAAGAGCCTGTGCGCACACCTTCGTCAGTTGCGCTTTGTCCGTTGACTTTGATTTCTTTTAGACCAGATTCTTTAAGTAGGCCATATTGAATGAAACCAATTGCAAATGGGTTTTCAGAAATTGCTTTAATTAACTCTTCGTTATTTTTAACAGTAGTTTCGTGTAGAGTTGGCAGAGTTACTCCAAAAATTTTTTTAGGTAGACGAATAATGTCTAATTTTTGGAATGCTAGGGTTCTAACGCCACTGCGTTTGTGGTGAAGCACAGTGTGGATTGATTTCTTCATGAAATCAATGTTTTCAGGAAGGGTTGTGTCAATTAGTTTGTCCCATTTAGTTAATTTCTTTTGGAAAATCGCTTTAAGGGTTGCAGAAGAAAGCTCAGAAAGCGGAGAGTTAGGAGCAACTACTGGAACTACGGCTTTTGCGGTAAAACGGCGAATAAAGCGTTTAGTTGCTCGTTCAAAGTTAGGGTTAAGTTCACGGTTTACCAAACCTAGGTGGAACCTAGGGTCGATATATGGAGAGCGGTCTGCTTCAATAGTTTGAATTTGTTCCTGAAGTTGACTGATTTTATCCTTTGCTGCTTGAATTGCTTGGTCTAGTTTGTGAATTTTTTGTTCAAGTTTAGTAATTTTAACTTCGTCAACAAAGTCTTTATTTGCTTTAACTTCAGCAATTTGCGTCTCAGTTCTGGCAATTTTTGCCTGGTAGTATTCAATTTGGTATTTCTTGTATTCTATTTTTTGGTTTAATTTAGCAACCGCTAAGTCTTTAGTTTTCTTAGGTGCTTTGCGGCGATTACCTTGAACTAAAGTAAAGCCTTCGGTTGCACCGTTTAAAGTAAAGTCATACAGGAAACCACCTGCGATTTTTGAAAACTCAGCAAGTAGCGGTTCAATTTCTGCCTTAAGTTGGCCACAACCAGCAATATGCAAAGTTACGTCTGAATTGTCGCGTTCAACTACTGGGTGATTTTGTTTAAGTTCAGCCCAAGACTTAACTACGGCTTTTGCACCTTTGGCAGAAAGTATATCTTCATCTCCCACAAACACACGGTCTTTTTTGATGTGTGCTTTAAATAGGTTAATTGGCGGAGTTCCTAAGAACTTCGCAACAAATAAGTTAGCAGGGTTGTCATAAATTTGTTGAGGAACACCGCGTTGTTGTTCAACTCCGGCTTCCATTAAGACGATTTCGTCGCAAATTGACATCGCTTCTTCTTGGTCGTGAGTTACGAATACAGCAGTAATTCCAGTTTCTTTTTGAATACGTTTAATCTCTTCACGCATTTGTAGACGCAGACGAGCATCTAAGTTTGAAAGTGGTTCGTCAAGTAGCAAGACTTTTGGTTTTTTAACCAAAGCACGAGCAATAGCCACGCGTTGTTGTTGACCACCTGAAAGTTGAGAAGGTTTGCGTTCAAGTAAGTTAGCAATACCAACTAGACGTGCAACTTCTTCAACCATATCGTCAATTTCATTGGCAGGCACGTGCATGTTTTGCAGTGGAAACATAATGTTTTCACGAATTGTTAAGTGTGGATATAGTGCGTAGTTTTGGAAAACTAGACCGATTCCGCGTTTGTCGGCAGAAAGCGGAGTTACATCCTCATCGCCAAAAATTATTTTACCGCCAGAAGGTTCATGTAAACCTGCGATCATATATAGGGTGGTTGATTTTCCGCAACCAGAAGGTCCAAGTAGACCAATTAGCTTACCATCGCCAACTGTGATTGTTAATTTATCAACTGCTGTGGTTTCGCGTTTTTGTTTGTCGACGAAAATTTTAGTAAGACCTTGTAATTTAACTTCCATACCGCTCCTTTTTTGTGCCATTTTCTTCATTTTATGGCGTATGTATATAGAGATATTTATATTATATAGAATGAAAAAAATAAAGTCAAAATATTAAATGTATACGCTTACATTTTGAAAAATGATTAAAAAAATTTTGTTTTTTAAAGCAGGTTTTGCGAATTTTTAAAAAAAATTGTATTCCATGACTACTTAGTTTAAAATCTTTTTTACTTATTTTAAGGCGTTGTATGTCTTTTTAATAATTTTACCGTTGTAACTTTTGCAAATACTTTCTTTTGAAATCAGTGTTGGATAAAGTGGTTCTTTCTTAATCAAATCAAAAAATCTTTGAAGAATTTTTAGGTAATCGGCAAATTTATCTTGTATTTTTTCGCTTACGCTAATCGTAAAAGGATTCGTAAAAGTCATTCCGCTGTAACAATCGTTAATTTGTCTGCAAATAAGAGAGGCACCACCAATTCCAACAGATTCTCCTTTTGGTTCTTCAATAATTTTAATGTGTAAAATTAAGTGTTCCAAAATATCGCAATATACTAATCTCTCTGCTTTTTGATATGCAAACGGGTGTTTAATAGCAAATTCTGGTTTAGAGAGTTTGATTGCTTTATTTTCGTCTATGTGGTGGCAAAACAACCCTTCTTTTCCCCTAGTTATTTTAGGGTTTTTAGACTTGCATGTTTCAGTTAAAAAGTAATTTCCATTAGCTGGTCCGTACTTAGCAATTAAGTGGCTAACTAAATCTATGTATGACATTTTTAACTGATCTGAGTAAATAATTGATGGGTCGTATGAAATAGATGGTATTTGTTCTAAGATAATTTCTTCATTGTGCATATTGTTCACCTAAATATTTTAAACAAACATGATTAAGTAAATCGGCAATGTTGTTAAATTCCCTTCTTGTTTAACTATATTTTTGTTTCCAAAAACATAGCCTTTGGCAAGTTTATATTGCCCATTTTTATCAATTAGTTTAGGCAGTGCTCGGAAATTATTTTGGTCATTTCCAGACTTAATTTCAATAGCAACAGCAGAAAGCAGGTTGTAGTCATTAATTAAAAAATCAACTTCGCCAACTTTTTTGGAATCGAAATAAAATAAATTGTGCTCGTGTGCCTTAAGTTCAGTTGCACAAGCATGCTCGTAGACTGAACCCAAGTTAATGTTTTTATCGGTATTCAAAATTGGTAGTACATTAGTTTTAAAAAGCAGGTTAGTTAATATTCCAACATCGTTGTAATAAAGTTTAACTAAGTTTTTAGCAGTTGTGTCAAAAAGTGGAAACTTAGGATTAGAAACGGCTTTTACTTGGTTAGCAACACCAGAAGAAACTAAATATTCAAACTCGTCTTGATATTTTTCAAAAGATGAGTTTACTTTATTTTCAATAGCCTTGAAGTTAACCCTTTTTACTTTGTTTGACATATTTGAAACCATGTCTTCATAAATTTTAGCAATTTTGAGTTTAGTATTTTCTTGATATCTAGCAGCGTCATCTTGGTAATGTGAATAAACATAGGTTTGAACTCTGCGAGTAGCTTTGACGTCTTTGTTTAACACATATTCTTTAACTGCGTCTGGCAAGCCACCTGCAATTAAATAGTCTTTAAATAGTAATAAAATGCGGTTGTGAATGGCTTCGTTAATTGAAGTTAAATTTAAAAACGAAAACCTTAGATATTCAATTACGTCTAACCCAACTCCGTTTGCCCACAAAAATTCTTCAAAGTCTAACGGAAACATTTCAACTTCATCAATTGCTCCCATAGGAATAAAGATGTGTTTTAAAGTAATTCCAAGCAGAGAACCAGAAACTATGTATCTGTATCTACGTTCCTTATACAAATCTTTTAAGAGAGTAATTAAATGTGGATAGTATTGAATTTCATCAAGAAAAATAATTGTGTTTGATAAGTTTGCTTTTTTTAAATCAAAAATACTACTGATAAATATATAAAAAGAGGCAGTATCTCTAATGTTAAAAAAGCGTTGTTTGTTTTCGTAGTCTGACTTTAAGTCAATTTCAATGTAGTTTTTAAAGTATTTTGGTGCAGTTCTTCTAACAATAAAACTTTTACCAACTTGTCTGGCTCCTTCTATAATCAAGATTTTAGCATTTTCATCTTGATAGTTTTTTTCTAATATTTTTTCTATTTTTCGTCTAAACATTTAAAATCTCCTTGCTACGCATTTATTTTAGCATATTTATTTGTTTTCTAATAAAAAATTACCTTAAAATAGTGTGTTTTCCAATAAAAATATAGGTGAAAATTGTTTGTTTTCTAATAAAAACCGCATTAAAATAATATGTTTACAAATGTTTTTGAAAAGTTTTTAAGAAAATAAAAAAGTCGCTTTGTGTATAAAGCGACTTTTTTGAGTTTTCGGAATAATTTTAGGGGTTTTGCCAATTTTTCCGAGTAAATGGAGAAATGAAAGGAGATAAAAAATGAAATGGTGGTCCAGGGCAGAATCGAACTGCCGACACAGGGATTTTCAGTCCCTTGCTCTACCGACTGAGCTACCGGACCAGTGGCGGTCTCGACGGGACTTGAACCCGCGACCTAATGCGTGACAGGCATTTATGTTAACCAACTACACCACGAGACCTTTTTGGTTGCGGGGGAAGGATTTGAACCTACGACCTTCGGGTTATGAGCCCGATGAGCTAACCAGACTGCTCTACCCCGCGATATGAAAAAAATAAAATGGCGGAGGAAGAGGGATTCGAACCCCCGCGGCTTTTACACCCTGTCGGTTTTCAAGACCGATCCCTTCAACCAGGCTTGGGTATTCCTCCGTTAACTTGGTGGACCCAGTAGGACTCGAACCTACGACTAACCGGTTATGAGCCGGTTGCTCTAACCAACTGAACTATGGGTCCTTTGGTAGCGGCGGGGGGGATCGAACCCTCGACCTCACGGGTATGAACCGTACGCTCTAGCCAGCTGAGCTACACCGCCGTATACTAAATTTGTTTAGTTGATTTGAAATAAAAAAAGGGTAAACAATCGCTTTTTTTAAACTAAGGTTTAAAAAAGGATGGTACCCGGAACCGGACTTGAACCGGTACAGAGTTTCCTCCATGGGATTTTAAGTCCCACGCGTCTACCTATTCCGCCACCCGGGCAATGGTATCCCGTAGAAGACTCGAACTTCTGACACCCTGGTTAAAAGCCAGGTGCTCTACCGACTGAGCTAACGGGACAGATAGTGGTGCCGAGAACAGGAATTGAACCCGCAACCTACTGATTACAAGTCAGTTGCTCTACCAATTGAGCTATCTCGGCTCTGGTGGAGGTTGAGGGGCTCGAACCCCCGACCCTCTGCTTGTAAGGCAGATGCTCTCCCAGCTGAGCTAAACCTCCAAATAAAAGAAACTGGCAGTTCCCTATTTTTGCGCTAACGCGCTATCGTCGGCGTAAAAGTGCTTAACTGCTGTG
>CAUTSX010000003.1:0-18510 GCA_963541405.1 uncultured Acholeplasmataceae bacterium
TGTTTGTAAAGTTCAGCAATATAATTGCCTTCACTGTCTTTGATACCTTCAGAAACTACTACGAAAACATGTGGTTGTTTTTTTAACACTCTTTGCACGTCTGCGATAAACTCTTGAATTGAAAAAGTTTGTTCAGGTAGATAGAAAAGGTCAGGACCTAAACCTGCTTTTTTGGCAAGCATGGCACTAGCTGTCAGCCAACCTGCGTTTCTACCCATAATTTCTACAATATTGATAGAAGGGGTGCTGTAGACATTGGCATCTTGTTTTAATTCCATTAGAGTAGTTGCAATGTATTTAGCAGCAGAGCCATAGCCTGGTGTGTGGTCAGTTAAATCCAAATCGTTGTCTATAGTTTTTGGAATTCCGATAACTCTGCACTCATACTTCTTGGCTTGCAGGTATTGAGAAATCTTGTAAGCACTGTCCATTGAATCGTTGCCACCAATGTAGAAAAAGTAGCGAATGTTGTATTTTACGAAAGTCTCAAGTATTTTTTGATAGTCAGGGTGTTGCAGGTCTTTGTCTAGTTTGTATCTGCAACTGCCCAAAGCAGACGCTGGAGTGTTTTTTAGAAGTTCAAGTTGTTGCTTATCTTGAGCACGAATGTTAATCAGCCAACCGTTAATAGCACCAACTATACCGTTTTGTGCTCCGTAAATATTTTCAATAAACTCGTATTTTGCACATTCTTCATATATTCCTAGAAGTGAAGAATTGATAACACTGGTAGGTCCACCAGATTGTCCAATTAATACAGATCCTCTTAATGCCATGTTTTTACCTCTCATTCAATTATAACACACCTATATAAGAATAAATTGCTTTAATAAATAGACGATTTTAAAACTTCAATAATCGGCTTACTAGGTTGTTTCAAGGGATTTTAAGAATAAAAAAATTCTGCCTTTTTTGCAAACTTATTTACTAAAGCTGCCTAATTTTTCACCCAGCAAAAAAGATCAAAACATAGGCAAAGTAATGCTTTCGTGTTAAAATAAAAGAGGCATTTTATGCCTTTTTTAGGAGACATTTTATGAAAATAGCAATTTTAACTTCAGGCGGCGACGCACCAGGAATGAACGCTGCAATCAGGTCAGTTGTCCGCACAGCAGTTCAGGCAGGTATTGAGGTTATAGGTATTAGAAACGGCTACGCTGGTTTAGTTGAAAACGATTTTATTAAACTAAAGTCAACCGACGTTAGCGGGTTTTTGCAAATGGGTGGAACTTTTTTGGGAACTAACCGCTTAAAAGAGTTTGTGGATGTAAACGTACAAAAAATTGCCAAAAGCAATTTAAAACAAGCCGGAGTTGATTATTTGATTACAATTGGCGGAAACGGAACTTACCAAGGAGCCTTGGCTTTGTCTAAACTGGGTGTCAACACAATCGGTATTCCTGCAACTATTGACAATGACCTTGGTGGAACTGACTCTACTATTGGTTTTTCAACTGCCCTAAACACTATTATGGATGCAATTGATAAACTAAGAGACACTTCATCTTCACACCATCGTTGCTCTGTAATTGAAACTATGGGCAGAGGTTCTTCAGAACTTGCGATTTACTCAGCGATTTGCGGAGGGGCTGAGTATGTAATTACTCACGACAAACCTTTTGACAAAGCCGACTTAATGGCTAAGTTTAAGGAATATAAACGCCAAAACCGCAAACACGCCATCGTAGTAGTTTCAGAAAAACTACTAAATGTACACGAACTTGCTGAAGAAATTTCTAAAGAAACCGGTTTTAACTCCAGAGCCACAGTACTTGGCTACGTGCAACGCGGCGGTTCGCCTGTTCAATACGACCGCTTTTTAGCAACAGTACTTGGTGTTAAAGCAGTTGAATTGATTAAGGCTAAAGCAACTGGGGGCCTTGCAGTTGGTCTAAAAAACTCAGAACCAGTTTATACAACTCTTGAGACAGCACTCCTTGAAAAAAGAGACCACGAAAACCTGTTTAATATTTTAAGGTTGGTATCTTAAAATTTATAAACTAATTTCTAACCTTTCGCCCAAAGGCGATCAGATTAACGCAATAAAAAAAATTACTAAAAACTTCAAAGACGGAGTGAAGGAACAAATTTTGCTTGGAGCAACTGGAACCGGCAAAACTTTTACTATCGCCAACATTATTGCCAACTTAGATAAACCAGCACTAATTTTGGAACCAAACAAAACTTTGGCCGGCCAAATTTACTCAGAACTAAAACAAATTTTTCCCAAAAACAACGTTGAGTACTACATTTCTTACTACGACTATTATCAACCAGAGGCCTACAACGTAGCAACTGATACCTATATTGCTAAAGACGCTGCGATTAACGACGATATTGATCAACTTAGAAACAAAACTATATCTTCGCTCTTGGAGTCTAAAAACACGATAGTTGTGGCCTCAGTTTCGGCAATTTATGACATTGGTGATTTTGAGGAGTTTAAAGCACAAACTTTGTTTGTGCGCAAAAACGCCAAAATGAGTATTGCTGAGTTTACGGCTAGGTTAGTTAAAATTAAATACACCAGAAATGACTTTGACAAAAAGCGTGGAACTTTTCAAGTAAAAGGAGATACCGTCTATATATATCCTGCCAACACCCACGATCTGGCAATTCGCGTTGAATTTGAAGACGACTTGATTTCAGATCTGGTGTTTGTAGATAAACTAAACTTACGTCCACAAAAGCGAATTGAGTTTATCACAATTTATCCAGCGACTTTTTTCTTAGTTAACGAAGCCAAACAACGCTTAGCAATTGAGCGAATTAAGGCAGAACTTGAAGACAGACTAGCCGAACTTAACTTTCAAAACAAACTTCTTGAAGCCCAGCGACTTCAGCAAATCACTAACTACGACATTGAAATGATTGAACTAACTGGTACTTGCACGGGAATTGAAAACTACCAAAGACATATGCAGTTAAAAGAGCCAGATGCCACCCCGTCTACTTTACTTGAGTTTTTTGGCTCAGATTTTATTACGGTCATAGACGAATCTCACATCACTATGCCGCAAGTCAAAGGCATGTCTGCCGGCAACTCAGCACGCAAGGCTAACTTAGTTGAATATGGTTTTCGCCTACCCTCTACTTTTGACAACCGTCCACTTTATTTTAATGAATTTACCGCAAAACTAGATAAAGTTATTTACATGTCGGCAACTCCCGGGGAATACGAAATGGCTCGCAATTTACCAGTAATTGAACAAGTTATTCGTCCCACTTATATAGTAGATCCAGAAATTGAAGTCAGAGAAAAACTTGGGCAAATTGACGATTTATTTGTAGAAATTAAAGCAAGAGCCCAAAAAAATGAACGCACTTTAGTGACTTGTTTAACTATCCACACCGCCGAACTTTTAACTAAGTATTTTAAAGAAAACGGTCTGAAAGTAGCGTATTTGCACTCTAAAGTCAAAAGTATAGAGCGCCTAAAAATCATTAAAGACTTAAGAGCAGGCAAGTACGATGCACTAATTGGCATTAACTTACTTAGAGAAGGTCTGGACATTCCAGAAGTTAGTCTGGTAGCAATTTTAGATGCAGACATTCCAGGACTTTTTCGCTCTAAAAACTCACTTATCCAAATAATTGGCCGAGCGTGTCGAAACAAGGCAGCAAAAGTTATAATGTATGCAGACCAGGTAACCAAACAAATGCAGGAAGCAATTGACGAAACTTACCGTCGCCGAGAAATTCAACTTAGGTTTAACCACGAAAACGGAGTTTCGCCAATAGTGATTGAAAAACAAAATATTGAAAATATAGAGTTTGGCCAAAAAGTCAATCCTGCAATTGACTACATTGCTAAATCAGACAAAGATGTGCCTGAGTTAATTAAAGAGTTAACTAAACTAATGGAAAAAGCAGCCGCTGAGTTTGACTTTGAAAGTGCGATTAACTTCAGAGATGCCATCGCTGAGCTGAAAGGACTTGAATAATGAATAAAACTCTTAAAAATAAAATCAACCAAACAACAGAGCAAGTGCTGCTTAAACCACTTAAAAGAAATTCATTAAAACAAGACCAAGACCTGGCATACAATGCCGCTCGTGGTGAGGCTTACGAGGTTTTTTGTATTAGCGAGTTAATTAAAGAAAATAAAGACTCTGCGGTTAAGTTCATCACCCCACATTTTGATAACTCTAAACATATTGCTGCAAACCAATTTGAAAACTTTAATATCACCAATAACGCTTTTTACTACATATATAAGTTTGATTTCAATGGCCGCACTTTGACATATCCACTTTGTGAGTTTGACTTAATTGCTTTAAATCAGGCAAAAAAACATCTGAATTTTTATGAGTTTAAAGCCAAGCGCAACTTAAGTGCGCAAGACTCCATGCAAATCAAAAAAGCCTTGGACTTTATTCCCCACATTTTAAAACGTAAATATACTTTTGACTACACCTTTATTTCAAATAAAGAAAGTGGCGAGGAAATTCAGAAACTAACCAACACCAAAGTAATTCCAGAGTTAAATGAACCGATTTTAATTAAAGACGGACAGTTTTTTGCCAAATATTTAAGAGAACCTAAAAAAGCCGAGACTCTGCCAGTAATTGTGCTTGACCAGATTTTCAATAAGTTTGACTTTATTTTGCATATCTATAAGTTTTGTCTGGAATATAAAAAAGTTATGGAAGTGCTGGATTTTGTAGATGACCCTCAACACATTAAAATCAGTTATTTTGATAAATTGCTGCCAGAGCAATATTTAGTTGAACGAATTTACGACTTTAGAACCATCTTTATGCCGACTTTTTATATCTTTAACACAATTAAACGAATTTATCAGAAAATCGAGTATAAGCATGGTCGTTTTTTTAAAGACGGTGAAGTGATTTCAGAAAACAGAAAAACCTATATAGAAATAGTGGCTTTGCGTAAGTTAATTAGAGAAATTAGGCTTACCGCTTTAACAGAAAATGCGGTGAGTAAAAAATCTTCAAAACCAAAGTCTAAAAATAAAGCAAAAAAACCAACAAAACTACACAACCGATAAATAAACTGGAGTTTTAACCAAGAACAAAATTCAGCCCTTTCAGGTTTAGGCCTAAAAGGGCTTTTATTTTAAAAATATCGCAGTTTTTATAACAAAAAAACACAATTTTAATTAAAAAAACAAAAAAGTGTTTAAAATTAAGCGATATATCGCGTAATTTATAAGAGAAATTGACATAAAAAAGGGTTTACTGTAAAATATAGTTGTAAAAACAGCGATATTTTAAGGAGTCTATGATGGTGTTTGAGAGAAAAAAATATTTAGACAAGTTGATAGCCAAACAAGGAAATGGTTTAGTCAAAATTATTTCTGGGATGCGAAGAGTAGGCAAAACTTATTTGCTTACCCGGTTATTTCGCGACTATTTGTTAGAAAGTGGAGTTTCTAACACCAGAATCATTATCGTGGAACTAGACCTGGTTGAAAACAAAACTTTAAGAAAAGCTGAAAACTTACTTAAATACATTCAAAAAAGAACTGACGACCAAACTGTTAACCACTATGTTTTTTTAGACGAAATTCAGTTAGTTAAAGACTTTCCTTTCCTTTTAAATAGTTTACTTAGTCGCGGAAACTTAGATGTCTATGTAACCGGCAGTAACTCAAAGTTTTTAGCTAAAGACATTGTTACTGAGTTTAGAGGCAGAAGCGATGAAATCAAACTATATCCACTGACTTATGCAGAAGTTTTTAAACACAGTAAACTAAGCAAAGAAGACACTTTAAAAGACTATCTTTACTTCGGCGGAATTCCGAAAGTTGTCTTAGCGAACAGCGAGGAAGAAAAAATAGCCTTGCTTAAAAATTTCTTCGAACTTACCTACATTAAAGATATAGTTGAAAGAAAAAAGATAGAAAAAGAAGCAGAGTTAGTTAAAATAACTAAAACTTTAGCCTCTAATATAGGCTCGCTTACCAATCCGCAAAAACTAAGCAATACTTTTCTTAGTTTAACTAATACTAAAATCTCGGTTTATTTAATAGAAAAATACATTGATGCTTTAATTGATGCTTTTTTACTAAAAAAGGCAACCAGATACAACATCAAAGGCAAGGCTTATATCTCTGCACCGTTTAAATATTATTTTCAAGACCTTGGAATTAGAAACTCAATTTTAGACTTCAGACAATTTGAACCGACTCACTTAATGGAAAACTTAATTTACAATCAACTAATTTCTAGTGAGTATTTAGTTGATGTTGGCGTAGTTGAGAAAAATGTGCTTAATGAAAACGGAAACGGCACTAGAGTGAAATTAGAGGTTGACTTTGTTGCAAACAAAGGAAACAAGAGACTCTACATTCAGGCATGCTATTCAATTGAAGATTTAGAGAAACAAAAAATTGAAGAGCGACCTTTTAGAGAAATTGACGATAATTTTGAAAAAATTTTGGTTGTGATGAACTTACCGATTAGAAGTTATCAAACTGAAAATGGTATTAAAATTGTTAGTTTGCTTGATTTTCTTTTGAATTAGTTATTTACTGCAGCAAATTGAGTGTATGTTGCTGGTTTAAAACATAATTTTTTGTTTTATCCCTTAAAAAGTGATATATTTTAAGGGATAAAAAGAAAAAGTAAGGGATAAAATGAGAAAATTTACTTATTTAAAAATTAAAAATATAAAACTTGATAACGAAACTCAAAACTTGATTAGAGAAATTTACAGATATCGTGGGCAAGAAGAGATTTTTTTAAAATTATTACCAACCGCAACCTCACAATTATGTACAAATTCAGTCGCGCAAAGCGTTCAGTATTCCAACGAAATCGAAGGTATATCTACCACAAACTACAGGCTAAGAAAACTTTTAGAAGAAAAAATTAAACCAATTAGTAGAAATGAAAAAGAAATAGCTGGTTATGGAGATGTCTTGAGTTTAATCAATGAAAATTACCAAATCATAGATATTTCTAAAAACCACATTTTGCAATTACACGGTATTATGCTTAAACGCACAGGCACATCTTTTGCTGGTCAGACTAAAAATGTGCAAAACTACATAAGTGTCACCTATGCAAATAAAGAAAGCGAGGTAATTTTTACACCACTTTCACCATTTGAAACACCCTTTGCCTTAGATGAGCTTTGTTTTGAGTTTAACAAAGCAATTTCTGACCATGAGTGCGAGCCTTTGCTGGTGATATTTACGTTTATTCACGACTTTTTGTGTATTCATCCTTTTAATGACGGAAATGGTAGAATCTCAAGATTGCTTACCAATCTTTTACTTTTAAAAACTGGTTTTCATGTAGCTAAATATCAATCAATTGAAAAAAACATTGCTGAAACTAGTAAGGAGTACTACAGTTCGCTTCTTTTGTCTGGTAAAAACTGGCACGAAGAAAAAGAAGATACCACACCTTTTATTAAATATATGTTAACTACTTTGCTGGTTGCATATAGAGACTTTACAGAAAAAGTTTTGTTAATTGACACAAAATCTTCCGCCGTTGATTATGTTAAAAAAGCGGTAAATCTAAAAATAGGCAAATTTTCAAAGCAAGATATTGTTGACCTTTGCCCTGGAATTAGTTTAAGTTCAATTGAAGGTGCACTTAGGAAATTAGTTGCGCAATGTGAGTTAAAAAGAGAAGGCAAAGGCCGTTCTATTAAGTATATTAGCACAGCAAAAACACTGGTTTAACAGTGGTTTTACACTTCTTAAAATTTTACTATTTATTCGTTAAAACTGATTTGTAATGAGATTAAAATATGTAATAATTACCACATGATTTGTAATTATAATAAAAACTCTGAAAAAATGATAATAAACACTCTGAAAAAATGATAATAAACACTCTGAAAAAATGATAATCTATCAAAATGTATTATAATTTGTGTAGAGGAGCAAATAAAATGAGTCATATAGAATATAAAAAAAGACTAATTGAAACTAAAATTAAAAAAAAATTACTCTATAGTGGTGCAGTCTTGATAGATGGTGCAAAATGGTCAGGGAAAACAACTACCGCAATGCAGTACGCAAAGACAATAATTAAATTGCAAGACATTGATACCAGAAAGAAGTATAAAACATTAGTTGCATTATCTAAAACAGAGATTCTTAGTGGCGAGCCCCCTATATTGTTTGATGAATGGCAAGAAGTACCAGAAATCTGGGATTACATTCGTATGAATGTTGATGAAACTCAAGAAAAAGGCAATTTTTTACTTACTGGTTCTACTAAAAAACAGAATGTAAAAACCATGCATACAGGGACTGGCAGAATCAACTCAGTTATGATGCGCCCAATGTCATTATTTGAAAGTGGCGAGTCAACTGGATCAGTTTCCTTAAAGTCTCTGTTTGAAAAAGCTAAAATTGCGCCAGTTGACTCAGAAATTTCAGTTAGAGGTATTGCTGAACTAATTTGTAGAGGCGGCTGGCCAGGAACTTTAACTTTACCAAAAGACTTACAGTTTGATATACCAAAAGATTTGCTTTCAGGCATACTTAGAGAAGATATAGATGAAGTTGATGGTATTAAAAAGGATAAAGAAAAACTTTATAAAATTATAAAAAGTTATGCTAGAAATATTTCAACATTGGCTACTAATAAAACAATATATTGTGATCAAAACTACGAAAACATTGTTGAAGCACCTACTTTTGAAAAACATTTAAATGCTTTAAAAGCACTTTATATAGTTGAAGATGTACCGCCTTGGTCTTTTAAAATCAGAAGTTCCTCAAGACTAAAACAAGGTTATAAAAAACAGTTTGTAGACCCAAGCATAGCAGTTGCTGCGTTAGATTTATCTCCAGATAAATTACTGCAAGACTTTGAAACATTTGGTTTCTTTTTTGAGTCTATAGTTACTCGTGACTTAAGAGTATATGCTGATATGCTTGATGCCAGAGTTTACTATTACCGAGATTCAAGTGGGCTTGAAGTTGACTTAATTTTAGAACTACCTGATGGAAGATGGGCTGGAGTTGAAGTTAAACTGGGTTTAAATGAACTAGACAAGGCTGCGAAAAACCTACTTAAGCTTGCTAAACTCGCAGCCAAAGAACCTGAGTTTTTAATGATTGTTACCAATAGTCAAATGGCCTATACCAGACCAGAAGACGGCATACACGTAGTTCCGCTTGGTTGTCTGCGTGATTAGTTAAATTAAAAAAAGAGATGTTTTAAAAACATCTCTTTTTTTACGCATTAAGCAAAAATAGTTTGCTTGCTTTGGTTAAAGTAGTTATGTTGAATTTGGTGAATAGAACTAATGAAAAAGTCAATTTGTTTTTCAATAGTTTGGTTGATTAAAGAAATATTGGCAAGTTGCATGTAGTGTCTAAAAATGATTTCGGTAAACTGAGGAAAGTCTATAAAGGGGTTGCGGTTGCCTTGGATACGGGCAATTCTTTCATTTCGCTTTTGTTCAAAGACAGTGACTGGGTCTTTAGTGTGGAATTTAATAAAGTTGCGAACATCGCCCATTTTCGCATTTTCTTTTTTTTCGCCATAAGCATTTTCACCTGGTTTCTGAGTTGTAATTTTTAGCCAATCGTAGCGGGTTAACATATAGGCAATAATTCTAGAAACATCACCAATATGGTCATCACCTGGATAAAACCAAGTAGCACCACCATCTCCTGTGCCACTTCCGTCTTTGTAGTATGAGTTGTTTCTTTTTGAGTTTAAAGTGGTTGTCAAAACGCGTAAATTATGTAAATCTGAGTCTATTCCTTTACTAGTATCTTTGGAATGTTCTTTAACTCCCATATAACTATTTGGCCAAACGTGTTCACGGTTCCAAGGCTTACCACCACTTCCCCATGCAGTTGAATATTCTACATTATCGTAAATTGACCAAGCCTTTCCGTTATCTAGTTTATCAATTTCACCAAGTTTCTTAGCATACCTGTAATTAACAACATTGGTGTGCTTATGAACAGTTAGTTCTCTAAGTTGTCTAAGAAGTTCAGTAGGGTTTTTAGTATTGAAGTTAATTCCTTGATAGTATTTTTTTGCATTTTCAGAAAGAATAGCAGTATTTGCTCGTCTAAAACCATCATGTTTTGCCTCAGGGTCTGGGTCAGTAGTAGTTTTTTCGTATTTAACCTCTAATGTTAAGTTATCCTTGACTTGAATAAAAAAAGTGTTGTCTATTCCAATTAAAGAAGTTCTATCTTTACCATTAATCAGCAACGATTTAACGCGGTAGTTTGGTTTATTTTTAACAGCAAACTTAAGTATGGTATCTTTTTTTGCTTTGTTGTAGTGTAGATCACCACTTAGCAGGCTTAGTTCTGAGTTTTGGAAGTTAACATCGTAAGTATCTGAGTTTTTATATTCAACTTCAATATTAACATCTCGGTATACATTAATATTAAATTTGTTGTTATTAACTAAATCAGTTCTATCTTTACCGTTGATGGTTAATTTTTTAAAGGTTTTGCCTTGTAATTTTCTAATTTCAAACTCCAGCATTTCACCTTTTTTAGCCTTGTTGTCGGCACTAATGGTTCCCTCAGTTAAATTAAGGTGTGCACTGTTGTAGTTAACTGAATAATCTACTGGCTCAGTAGGGTCAGAGCCGTTAGTTTTGTAAATCACTTCTAAAGTAGTTTTTTTGTTTACTTTAATTGTAAACTTATTTCCTTGAACTAAGTTAGTTTTATCTACTTCGTTAATTATAAGTTTTTTAAAAGTTTTACCCGGAATTTGTTTAATTTCAAACTCCAGTTCAGCACCTCTTTGTGCTTTGTTTTCAGCAGTAAGGTCTCCTGATTTTAAAGTTAAATTAGCACTATCGTATATAACTTCGTATTCAGTTTCTTCAGGGCTTGTGGTGTTTTCTTTAAACTCAACTGAAACAGTAATGTTTTCAGTAACTGTATATCTTAATTTGCTGTCAATTAAAGCATCAGTCCAGTCGTCACCATTGATTTTAAATGTTGACACTTCTTTACCTTTTGGTACAGTAACTTCAAATTCAACTTCGGTATTGTGTCTAACTTGGTTTGGATTGATACCAGGCGTTGTAATTTTAACTTCCGTGGGTAGCGAAATTGTGTAAAAATCACCTTGAGTTGGCAGAACCTTAAAACGCAGTTCGTACTCAAATGTGTTTGTGTTGTCAAAAGTGATTTTGGCAACAATTGAAATAATACGGTCTCTGCCATCATCAGGCTGTAAAACATTGACGCGGTTGCCAACGATTTGAAAATACTTTTCATTAGATTTATCTTTTAGTTGATAAATTACTGAAATTGGCTTACCTTGGTAAGTACCTGCTTCTAAAATTGTATTTTTAATTTTAAAAGGTTTAGTAATTTTTAGGCGATCTTTGTCTGGTTTTGTAAATTCATATTTAGTGTTTTCAATTAACATATCTTTTAAAGTTTCTATTTGAATTTTACATGCGTATAGCGAAAATATAGAGATAATAGATATAAAAAAAATAAAAAATTTTTTAAAAATACTCATTTGAGACCTCTTTTCCTCATCAATAATTATATCAAGTTTGGTTCAAACTTTTAGCAAAAATATGTAGTAAAACTGGTTTTTTAAGTGCTATACTTTAAGTAGAAATTTGATTTTTAATTGAGTTTAAAAGAAAGCAGGTGTATATGAAAAGTGGACTTTTTTGTGATCTTTATGCGTTAACCATGGCAAATTCTTATTTTTTAGCCAATAAACACGAAGAAATTGTGTATTTTGATGTATTTTTTAGAAATATGCCAGAAAACGGAGGTTACGCTGTATTTGCTGGACTTGAAACTACGCTAAAGTTTTTAAAGCAAGTTCACTTTAAAGCAAACGAACTTAAATACTTAGCAAGTCTCGGAATTTTTGCATCGGAATTTTTGGAATTTTTAAAAGATTTTCAGTTCAAAGGCGAAGTCTACTCTTTTCAAGAAGGTAGTTTAGTTTTTGCCAAAGAGCCAATTTTGACAATAAAAGGCACTTTAGTTGAATGTCAGTTAGTTGAGGCATTTATTTTAAACTCGATTAACTTTGAAACTTTAATTGCAACCAAGACAGCCAGAATTGTTAAAGCCGCAAAAGGTCGCGCGGTTTTTGAGTTCGGCACTAGACGCGCGCACTCAAGCAGTGCAGCGATTAAAGGAGCGCGAGCGGCTTACTTAGCCGGAGCTCTTGCAACTTCTAATGTTTTGGCGGGTAAAACCAACAAAATTCCAGTAGTTGGAACTATGGCACACTCCTATGTGCAAGCATTTTCAGATGAATACACAGCATTTTTAACTTGGGCTAAACATAATCCTAAAAACATTAGTTTGTTAATTGATACTTACTCAACTTTAGAATCTGGCCTTGTAAACACAATTAAACTCCAGAAAGAAGTTTTAGATAAAGAAGGTCTAAAAGTGCAGTCAGTTAGAATTGACAGCGGAGATATCGCTTATCTTTCTAAATACATTAGAAAAGAATTAGATAACGCTGGCATGAGTTTTGTCAAAATTTGTGCGACTAATTCGCTCGACGAATACATTATTACTGATCTGCTTGCCAATCAAAGCGCAAAGGTTGATTTATTTGGAGTTGGCGAAAGACTGATTACCGCAAGTTCTCAACCAGTGCTCGGAGCTGTCTATAAACTAGCTGCAAGCGTTGAAAATGGCGCAGAGGTTCCGAAAATAAAAATATCTGCAACTCCTGAAAAAACTACACTGCCTGGAGTAAAAGAGGTTTTTAGAATTTATAAAGAGGGCAAAGCAATTGGTGACTTAATTGCTAAAAAAGGCGAAAATCTAGGACAAGCAAGTTCTGTATATGCGCTCTCTGACTTGCAGACTAAATTAAGTTTAAAAGGTTGTAGGCTAATACCTGTGCGTACACTGGTTTTTAAAAACGGCGAAATTTTAGTTAAAGATACATTGCAAAAAGCCAGAAAAAGACTAAGCGCTCAATTTAAAGAAGTTTGGCCAGAGGTTTTGAGATTAAGCAACCCACACCCTTTTTATGTAGATATCACGGAGTCCTTAAAAGACCTGCAAATTAAACTTCTAAACAAGGCAGGTCACGATGCTTAACATAGTGTTATTTGAACCATTAATTCCTGAAAATGTTGGAAATATTATGCGAACCTGCGTGGCTTTAAATGCTAATCTGCATATTATTTGTCCAACTGGTTTTGATATAAACGACGCAAGAATGCGAAGAGCAGCTTTGGACTATCGTCAGTTTAGCCGTGTTACTTTTTACCTTGACTATAAAAATTTTCTTAAGCGAAACAACCCTTTGCAAATTTACTTTTTAACTCGCTACGCAAAGCAGAGCTATACAGACCTTGACTTTAAGTTAGACAAACCTGTTTATTTAATGTTTGGCAAAGAAACAACTGGGATTGACAAAGAAATTCTTAAAAATAATTTAGGCAAATGTTTTAGAATTCCAATGTCTAGACATGTCCGCTCTTTAAATCTCGCAAATACCGTGGCGATAGTTGGCTATTTTTGGGCTGAAAAACTAAATTTTCCAGAAATGGAGAAATTAGAACCTGAATGCTTTAAAGGCAGTGATTTTTTAGAAAAATAGAAATTAAGCAAAATAAAAACCTTATCAATTTGATAAGGTTTTTATTTTAGTAAGTAGTTTAATCTAGATTAAGCAGGGATTAGTACAACAGTAAATGAACTGATGTAAATTGTTTTGGCTTTTATATTGATTTTATCGCTTAATTGTTTGAATATAAAGGTTTTTGTGATGTCTTGGTCTTTTTTTTGACCTTCAAAATTATCACCGTTAACAGAACCATATCCAGCACTAGCGTTAGATGAGCCGTAAACTAAGGTAATGTTTTTAATCTTGTAGCCAGCAAACGAAAGCGAAATAGCGCCCTCTTTTTTGCCAGAACCAAGTTTAATTTTACCGCTGTAAGTATATGTAGTACCACTTTTAGAAAAAGTAGCTTGCACACCATCTACCGTAGATTCTTTTAATTTTTGCCCACTAAACTCAAATGTAACGGTTTTTTCAGGATTTACGTCGCCTTCTTTTAAGTATTTGTAAGTAACTTCAAATTCAAAGACTTCGTCTTTCAAAATTCCTTCTGAAACTGTGGCTTTGAATTTTACTTTAGTGTTGTCAAGGGTTTCGTCTGTTTTTACTTTACCGTCTTTATCTAAAATATCTTGAGGAGTGTATGTCCAAGTTAATTTTTGTCCGTGTAGTTCTTCAGGTAACTTAACTTCATCTCTTGAGCGAAGTTCACTCTTTAAGTCAAAGAATGCTTTTAAATCGCCTTGCAGTTTTGCGCGAGTTTGATTTTTTTCGTATTCTGCGTCTAATTCAAGTCCACCTTGACTTAAGATAAACAGACCACGTTTATTAAAGAAGTATCCGTAAACTGCATCTTTGATGTGAACACCTTTGCCGTCTGCAAGTAAGGCTTTAGCATTGTTATTTAAAACAACTAGTTCAATTTTTCGTTTATTGTCAAGCTGAAGATAGAATTCATTTTTAACTTTTTTAATAGCTTGACTTTTTAGAGAAACGAGTGAACCGCTTTCTGTATTCCATAGTGTGTTAAGGTCAGGAATTTCAGTGGCTACTTTGTCTTGAATTTTTTCTGTGCCTGTGTATCTGCGAATATCTGCATCCAATTCATCCTTTTCTTTGTCGTCGTTAATCAAAATACGGCGATATTTAGTATCTTTAAATATACCTGCTTTAAAGTCCAAAATCACAATTTCGCCAACTTTTGCAGCAAAGTCTTTGCTAACTTGTACGACTAAGAATTTGCCACTTTGACCAACTAGTGCTAGGTCTTGGTATTCGCCTGTATTATCGCTGCCTGCGTGAACATCTGAAATTTGTGTAACTTTGGCAAGGAATGAACCGGTTTTTTCGTGTATATCACTAAACTGCAGGTAGTTTTCGGTTTGTTCAACTGTTAAGTCAATGTCGTAGCTAATTGATTTTGCTGGAACTTTACCGTCTTTAACTTCTGTGTATGGATCTGCTGATTTATGTTTTGTTAAACTCCAGTGTTTAAAATTGTAGCCTTCGCGGGCGTCTATAACTGATTTTAATTCCAAGCCATCAAAGTAAGTGAAGTTAACATAATCACCGTCTGCGTCAGTTTGTACATTTAAGTCTTTTAAGGCGTCTTTTGCAGCATCGTAGGTAAATCTAGACATTGAGCCACCAGCTAGATATGCTTTGTACTTAGTGATTTGAATGTCTGCAGTAATTACTTTGTCGCCAAAGCTACCTTTTTTAATTTCAGAAATATTCCAACCATTAAAGGTGTAGCCTGTGCCGTTTTCAAGATTAGTTAACTTAATGTCTTCGCTTTCAATAGTGTAGGTAGTTGGGTTGGTGTTTTGAACTTGGCCAATTCTAGAGTCCACAACGTATTCAATTTTGTAAGTAATTAATTCAAATTTAGCATGAAGAGTAATATCAGCTTTAGTGTCAGTTATGTCTTTTGCTTCTACTTTAGTTGTAAAGGTATCTTCTTTGTACCAACCAACAAAGCGGTAGCCTGGCATGTCTTTTGGAGTAAGCAGTTCATCGGTAATTTTGCTGTTGTGGATAAACTCTTTTTTCTCTTCTTGTAGATCATGTGCTTTTGTGTTGTATTTTAAATTAAGTTCGTGTTTAAGTGGAGTAGGTTGTGCTTCTTTATCTTTTTGTTCTTGAGAAAGTGCAGTGTTTACAGGAACTTTGTCCCATTTAGGTGAATCGCCTTCTAGTACTGATGATTTTAAGTAGAATGCAGGAACTTCAGGTAAAGTCATCATTGCGTTGTTTTTAATGTTTGCTGCTTTAATCATGAATCTTGAGTAAATTACGCCAGAACCATCACCTTCTGTGTATGAAAGTTTCTTAACATAGTCTGCTTTGACAAATCCTGCTTCAAAGGTAATTGTCATTACTTTGTTTGCATAAGTTATTTTGATCTTACTTAAATCAAAAGCACCTGGGATGCCTAGTCCTTCTAATACTGATTTAGGGTCAGCGATAGCAGCCTCAAGTTGAGCGTCTTCTGTAAAGGTTAAGGTTACTGTATTTTGATTTACAACTTCTAGTTTTGCAGTAAAGTTAGACTCTTCAAACTCAGCCTTTAAAGTTAGGTCTTTAAACTTACCATCAGTAGATTTAATTTCTTCGTTTGTCTCTGTATCAATCCATCTTTTGAAGTTATGTTTTTCTTTAAATGCAGGTTTGAATTCTACCTTGTTTTCAACAGTGTAGGTTGCTTTGTTGTCAGGTGAGTTTGTTGCGCCTTCTAGTCCTTGGTAAGTAATTGAGTAAGTGTGAACTGTTTTAATTTCAGAAATAGTGATGTCTTTTTCTGCGTTTTCAGGAGTTTCAGACCAAGTAAAGTCGTAGCCTGGAGTTTTACTAAACTCAGGGTAATCAATTTTTTGGCCATATGCGTAGTCTTTTACAAGTTCTTGTCTGCCGTCTGTGAAAGTAAACTTAACAGTAGGTCTGAAGTCTTTTAGTTTAGCGTAAACTGTGATGTCGCCAACTGTTCCTTTTTCAATTTTTGTGATTTGAGTTTGGAAGTCTGCTTCTTTATACCAGCCTTCAAAGATTTTGCCAGGAGTATTTGGGAACGCCATTAAATCAAAGGTTTCTGTAGTTACATCAAACTCTTTAGTTTGAATTGTTTGGTCTCCTGACTTGTAAGTTAAGGTGTATTTAATTAAAGTTTCTTTAACTTCAAAGATTTGACCGTCTAGTTTTTTTTGAAACTTAGCGTTTTCGCCAAGTGCTTTATCTGTGCCTTTAAATACCCATTCTTGAGTGTATCCGTCTTTATTAGTAATAGCAGGTGGGTTTACTGGTTGCCCAACGTGTCCTTCTACTTTGTGTTCAGTTGCACCAATAAAGAAACGATAGGTAATTTTTTTGTGTTCAGTGTAAACAGGTGTAATTACTGTAGACTCAGTAAAGTCGTGTGGGAAGGTTTGTGACCATTTAGCATAGTGGAATTCTTTTTGCGGAACTTTTGGAATTCTTTGGTCTTTTGCTGTGAAGTGTGAGTTCCATTGTTTCAATTCTTTGTCTGAACTGTTGAAGTTCTTTCTAACTTGAAGTTTAGCTAAGTCTGTTCCGTCTTCGTTTTTAAAAGTAACGTCCAAAACGGTATATTCAACAATATTTGGCACTAACTCAGTGTCTTCAGTTAACTTATTGATATCTGCAACAGGTTCGTTGGTTGCTTTGTTTAACCAACCTCTAAAGTCGTATTTAATATTTTTCTCTTTAAATAAGTCTTCATATTGACTTAACTCAAACTTACCAGGAAAGGCTGTTAGTTTTCTAAGTTCAGTTGAGTTGTCTTTGTCGTAGAAAGTTAAATTGATTTTTTTAGTTTGTACAGTGATTTCAGGGGTAAATACAGTGGCTTGAGTAAGCGAGTTAAATTGGTCTTCTGGCAACCATTTTAAAGTTTCGTTTTCTTTTAAGTTAAGCAATTTATTAAAGTCAGCATTAACGTCAACTACTTTTCCTTCTTTTGAAGTACCACGGTAAATTTCATTGCCGTCTCTACCTTTGAAAACTACTCGGTGTGTACCTTTTGCAGCAGTTTTAGCAACTAATTTTAGGTCATGAGTAACGTTTTTTAAATCCTCTTCAGTAACACGTTCTAACTTATTGCCTTTTCTGATTTGCCAGTATAAAAACTCGCCGCGTTCAGCGCTGTCGTATTTATCTTCTTTTGGCAATTGACTAAGTTCAATGTTTGAACCGCGTGCAACTTCAAGTGCAGGGATGTCGTCTTGAACTTGACTTTTTGAGTTAGCAAAAGTAATTCTGACTTTGCTGCCTTGTACGTTTACTTTAAACTCACGAGTCTTGCCTTCAATTTCAGCAGTTAAAGTAACCTCGGTAGTGGTTTCTGGTGCAATGTATTTAGCCTTACCATCTTCTATTTTCAAAACATCTGGGTGAGATGAAGTCCATTTAATTGGCATGCCTTCAATTTCTTTAGTTAATTCAAGGTCGCCGTCAACTTTTTTTGGTAGTGGTTTTAGTTTTTTAAGCAGTTTTTCTGGAGTTTCTGGCTGTGGTTGAGGTTGTGTACCTTTTTTAGCAACAATGAAAGTAAATTCTTTTGAAACTGAACCCGCAGTTGCTTTTAAAGTAACTTCAACGTCTTCATCTTGTTGTACAACTTCAATTGTGTAGCCGTCTTTAATGTTGGCAGCATTTTGACCTTTTATAATTTCGTAAGTAACGTCAAAATTACCAATTTTGCGGTCTAGCGTGAAGTTTTTATCAATTGTTCCACTTGGAACTGTCAATTGAGTTAAATCTGGATCTGTTGGTTTTGGACCCGGATTTGGTTTTGTTGAAGTTTTCAACCAAAACATTTGTTAAAAACGCCGTAGTGTTAAAGCAATGATTGCAAATATTTTCAAAATTGTTGAAAATAATTTATTTGCTTTAGTACCTGGTTTCATATTACCCCCTTTTATTGGCCAAACTTCGGCCTGAATTCATACATCTATTATATTCTATATAATGCAATTTTGTAAGCGTTTACATAAATTTTTAAATATTTTTT
>CAUTSX010000004.1:0-17677 GCA_963541405.1 uncultured Acholeplasmataceae bacterium
TGACGTACCTGTAAACTCAGTTTCTTCAAGTCTTTGTTGGCGTTCCATCATTTCTGCTTGTAGTTTTTGAATTTGTTTCAACATTTGTGGATTCATATTTATTGCTCCTTGTTTGCAAGTTCGCCAAATACAGCGCTTGCGTCGAATTTTTTAGTTTTTACTTCTTTTAAAATTTTATCATATGCAGTGTATTTTTCAACAACAGCACTGAAGTCATTGGGAATAAACTCAAGGTGGTTTCTAAGGTACGTACTAATTTGCATTAAAACAGTCTTTGCATCTTGTTTAGTTAAAAGAATTACCCTAGTAATTTCTGGTAAAAAGTTATTAACTTCCTTTAAAAGGACGGGATATTTGGCTGTTTTGTAGATTTCAACACAGGCAGCATGGCCTTCTGCTGCAAGTAAAAGAGTATTTGGACTCGTCAAGACGATTTCAAACTTACCAGAAAGACCAGAGATATCCGGGTCTTTTGCGAATTTTAAGAAATCAGAATTAAAGAGTTTTTCTTCAGCCTCTTCTCTAAACTTCTTTTTGGCATTATCAAGTAGATCTTTAAAGTCATGTTCGGTTAAACTAAAAGGACTTTTAACTGAGTCTTTACTAATTTCTTTAAGACTTGGTGAAAAAGCCACTGGGTTGCTTGCGAAAATTTCACCGTGTGTTTCGGACATCGTTTGTACTTGTGGTTTTTCGGGTATTTGAATGACGGGTTTTACAGTTTCTAGGTTTGTGTTAAACACAATTGCCTCTTGTTTGTTTACGATTGAATAAATTTTAATTAAAGTAACCATTAACATGTTTTGCTTAGAAGTTGTGTATCTAATTTCTTTAACTAAAGTGTTTAGTTCATTAAATATTTCTAAAACTTTTGTTTTGTTTAATTTTTTGAAAAAGTTTTGCTCACCTGTAGAAATTTTTAGCAAAATTTGTTTGAAGTTATCAATAAAAGCATCAATTATTGAGTTTTCGCTCTTACCTGCTTTAAGTAGTGTGTCAAGTTGAACAACAGCATTGGATAAGTCAGCGTTATCAAGCGAACTAATAATTTTTAAAATCTCGTTTTCGTCAACTCCACCAACAATTTTTAAAACCGTTTCTTTGTCAATTTTTTGTCCAGCATAAGCCACTGCTTTGTCAAGCAAGACCAAAGCATCTCGCATTGCACCTTCTGCTTTTTTGGCAATTAAAGCGGCTGCTTCTTTTTCTAAAGTGATTTTTTCTTTTTTGGCAACTTCAATAACTTGACCTGCAATTTCGGCCTCTGTTAAAGTCAGGAAATTAAAGTTCATACAACGAGATTGAATAGTTTTAGGAATTTTGTGTACTTCTGTGGTTGCCAAAATAAAGACAACATGTTTAGGTGGTTCTTCTAAAGTTTTCAAAAGAGCGTTAAAAGCAGCGGTTGTCAGCATATGAACTTCGTCAATTATGTAGACTTTGTACTTCAGATTTTGCGGTAAAAACACGCATTTGTCGCGAAGGTCTCTAATTTCGTCAACTCCGTTGTTGCTTGCCCCATCTATTTCTACAATGTCTACAGTTTGTTCTTGCTCAATTGTAAGGCAACTTGTGCATTTTCCACAAGCATCGCCTGAAGTTAGTTTTTCACAGTTAATGGCTTTTGCAAAAATTCTGGCAATCGTGGTTTTGCCGATTCCTCTGGTGCCTGCAAAAATAAAAGAATGCGGGATACTGCCACTTTTTAGAATTTGGCTAAGAATTTGCGTGATTACCGATTGACCAACTACTTCTTTTAGTTTACTTGGGCGGTATTTACGATATAAAACTTTATACATAGTAATTTATTTGCCAAGGCAAAAATGACTAAAGATGTTTTTATTAACATCGTCGTCATATACCTCGCCAAGTATCTCCTTTATAGCGTTGTAGGCGGTTTTAATGTTAATAACCACTAAATCAGCAGGTAGATGGTCTGCGGAACTTTTGGCTTCTTTTAGTTCAGAAATAGCTTTTTCAAGTAAAGCAATCTGTCTTTGGTTTGACAAAAACGCCAGGTCTCTGGTATCTAAGTCAGTTAACTTTAACTTAGTTAAGATAGCGTCTTCAAGTGGTTTTAAGTTTTCATCAAAAGTAGAGATGTAGACAGCGTCTTTGTCTTTTTCAGCAATTCCTAAATCTTTTTTGTTTGCAATTTTAATTAGTTTTGCGGGATCTATTTTATTTAAAATTTCTAAGTCTTCTTTGGTTAACTTTTGATTAGCCTCAAAGACAAATAATACTAAATCAGCGCTTTTAATTGAATCTAGACTTTTTTGAATTCCAAGATTCTCAACTAGATTTGTGCTTTTGCGGATTCCTGCGGTGTCAAGTAAGTTTAGAGCAATGTTGTTTAACACAATTTTGCCTTCAACTATGTCTCTGGTTGTGCCTTGAATGTCAGTGACTAAGGCTTTTTCTTGTTTTAAAAGAGAGTTTAAAAGCGAAGACTTGCCGACATTGGGTCTGCCTACAATAGCGACAGAAACCCCGGTTTTCAGCATTGTTGTGCTTTTTGAGTTTTTCAAAAACTCAGTTAGAGCAACTATAATCGTGTCGATTCTTGATTTTAATTCAGAAGTTTCTAAATCAGTGGCCTCATCAAACTCAGGGTATTGTAGTTTAACTTCAATATCTGAAATTAACGCCAAGACTTGCTCTTTAAACTCAGTTATTTTTTTGCCAGTTTTGCTAAGTAATGAGTTTATAGAAATTTTGGCAGCACTCTTGGTATCGGCTTCAATTAAGTCCATCACAGCCTCTGCTTTAACTAAATCTATTCGGCCGTTTAAATAAGCACGGTAAGAAAACTCACCAGGATAAGCCATTCGGATATTTAGACTAAGTAGTCTCTCTAGCACTAAATTAGTTACCAAAACTCCACCGTGGCAAGAAATTTCAAGCATGTCGTCTGCTGTAAAAGAGTGGGGCTTCTTAAAAACCGCAACTACTACTTCGTCAATCGGCAGCATGTCTTTGCCTAAAATAAAGCCGTAGACTAAGGTGTTGCCAGGAACTTGGGTCAAGTCTTTGCCTTTAAAGATAGCATTAACTTCTTTGATGCAAGTTTTTCCCGAAACTCTTATAACTGAAATCGACCCCTTACCATAAGGGGTCGCAATTGCAGTGATATTTTCAAAATCAGTGTTGTTCAAACTCATCAATATGTCTAGTTTGCAAATCGTCTTCTTTGTTTAAAATAGCGTTGGCATCTTCTGCTTTCATCTCGCCTTGTTTAACTTTGTGAATTAAGTTATTACGGCAACTTACAAACGGATTTTCTCTTGAAACCATGTCACGAATAAAGATGTAGATGATAATAACGGTTGCACCGATTACTCCGATTAACAGATAACCTGAGCCCAAGATTAAGCCCAAGATAGCACAAGCCCAAATAGACGAAGCCGTGGTTAAACCTTTGATAGACATTTTGTCTTTAATAATAACGCCTGCTCCAATAAAGGAAACACCAGCGACTACTTGTGCAATAATTCGCTGACCTTCGTTTGGCTGAAAAGCATTTAGTTCAAACATCAGTCTTTGAGTAATCGCAATTGAACAGCTGGCAATTCCCACTAAAAAGTAAGCAGAAACCCCGACAGCTTTGCCTAAATTGCGGCGTTCAAGTCCCACAATTACGGCGTATACCATAATAATTAAAAGCGGCAGAATAACTTTAAACAGCCAGTCTTGGCCAGTTTGCAGGGCTTGCAGGTCAAGTGAACCTTTAGTAATAGCCTCAGAAATCTTAGAATTTGAGTTTGCTGATTTGTTGGTAGTAATGTTTAAAAGAAGTTCCAGCATTGTTAGTTATTTTTCTTTAAAACTTCCACAATTCTGGCGTCAAGGGCGTCAATTACTTTTGTGTGTTGTTTCATTTTATCCAAGTGGCAGCCAGCGGCAAAGTCGTGTCCGCCCCCTGGAGGGAATTTGTTGCAAACAGAAGCAATTTCTACTTGATTTGAACGAACTCGCACACGAACTGAGTTTTCAAGTTCAATAAAAAGCACCCAAACAGGACAACCTTCAATTCCGGCCATAGCGTTAATTGCTGCTGCTGTGTCTTCTTGGGTTAAGTTAAATTTCTTTTGAATATCGTGAGTTGCAAGGAAATAAACCACTCCGTTTTTTGAGCGTTTAATATTAGAAAGTAGATAACCTTTGTATTTAAGTTGCGCAAAAGTAGTTTTAGAAAGTTCGCGGTCAACGTATTCAAGGTCAGCCCCTTTGGAAACTAAGAAAGCTGCCATTTGGAAAGTAGTTTCAGTAACTCCACGGTATCTAAATCCTCCAGAATCTGTAACTAAACCCGCATATAGCGCTTGTGCGCCTTGCTTGGTGATTAGTAGTTGATCTCTGAACTTATACAAGAAATATGTGATCATTTGGCAAGCCGCTGGTGCTTCTTCGTGTACCCAGTTGATGTC
Organism: uncultured Acholeplasmataceae bacterium; assembly: GCA_963541405.1. GTDB lineage: Bacteria > Bacillota_I > Bacilli_A > Acholeplasmatales > Acholeplasmataceae > CALISC01. Next base: position 4,428 of record CAUTSX010000004.1, read on the forward strand.
TCCATATTGATCCATTACGATGTGGTGGTCAATTTTAATAATTTCTTTAGCCAGTTTAAAACGTTGGTCTGCAACTCGCTCTTGGGTTGCAGTGTCAACAACTATCGCTAAAGATTTTTTGATAGTTTCGTCGTCAAGAGTATCAAGTTCTCCTAAAAAACGCAAGTATGGTGTGTGGTCACCAAGTGAGTATACTTGTTTTTTAGGAAATGTAGTTTCAATGATGTTTTTAAGACCAAGCGAAGAGCCAATGCAGTCTCCGTCTGGTCTTTTATGTGAGTAGATTGTAATAATGTCGTATTCTTTGATTTTTTTTAAAATTAAACTAATGTCCATGTTTTTACTCCTTATTATTTATTTTTGTTTTGTAAAATTAGTTCGTTTAAATCTTTAATCATGGCTTTAGCCACTTCAAAGTTATCCAAGGTTGCCCCACACGCCAAGGCATGTCCGCCACCACCGTATTTTTTGGCAATATGCACAACTTCAATTTCTCGGCTACGCAGTTCACAAATTACTTTGTCTTGTTCAGCGGAATACGTGAAGTTAGCCCAAATTGGAATTTCTTTAATACCAGCAAGTAAATTAACCATACCGCGACTAATTGAAAAGAAATCATAAGTACCTAGAGACTCTAAAAACTCTTTTGTGTTAAAAAAGTAAGCAACAGAGCCCTCAATTTGCATGCGAGTGGCAAACTTCGCTTTAGTTTGACGTTCTTCCAAGGTTTCTACATACAGCCACTTGTAGAACTTAAGCGGGTTTGCACCTAGCGCTGTTAGTTCAGCGGCTATTTGAAATAAACGCGGAGCATTGGTTAAATACTGAAAACGGCCACTGTCTGTAATAATTCCGTTTAGCAGGTAGTCAGCCGCTATTGCCGGGATTTTTAGTTTTAGTTTTTTTGCAATGTCATAAACATAAGCAGCAGCTGCTTCGTAAGTTGGGTCAGAATAAACATGGGCACCGGCTACGTCTGACTTGTTTTCGTGGTGATCAATAATTACTACGTCCTTGGCAAACAAATAACGGTTGTCTGAAATCATGTAAGAAACTGCGACGTCTGTGATAAAAACTAGTGAGTCTTTGTAGAAACTATCCGGGATTTCGTTCATCGCATTTTCGTAGTCAAACTTGTTGTGATCGCCAACTACATAAACTTCTTTTTCTGGAAAGTTTTCCTTAATTATGTGCATCAAGCCCATTTGTGAGCCGATTGCGTCCATATCTGGTTTGGAGTGTCTGTGAATAATAATGCGGTTGTGTTTTTTTAAAAGTTCTTTAATCGTTTTCATTCATTACCTCTAGCAAATATTATACTATTTTTTAAACCTGTTTTTCAAAGTGCAGAAACTATAAATAAATAAATTTCTTGCATGCCATTAACTAAGTTAACTTCAGCGTATGGACAAAGTGTTTGAATATATTCCTCAATTTCTTTAGCCTCTTCGTCAGATACAGCCTTGCCATAAAACAGGGTGACAACTTCGTTTTCTTTTGAAAGAATTTGGGAGAGCAGGCAACGGGTTGCGTCAAAAATATTTTCAACAGAACAAGTTATAGCGCCTTCAGAAATTCCTAAATAATGGCCTTTTCTAATGTCAATGCCGTTTTGTTTGGTATCGCGAATTGCATAAGTGATTTCACCAGTTTGAGCACTTTGCGCAATTTCTTGCATATTGGCGATGTTGGTCTTAAAGTCAGCGCTGTGGTCAAAGACAGAAAGAGCAGCCACACCTTGACCTAGGTTTTTAGTCTTAATTACCGCGATATTACGGTCTTTAACTAAGTTAGCGGTTTGTTCTGCCGACATTACAATATTTGAGTTATTTGGAATGATGATGATGTTTTTGGCGTTGACTTTCTCAACTGCTTCAATGAAGTCTTGAGTAGATGGGTTCATGGTTTGACCACCGGCAACTATATAGTCAACTCCGTGTTCAAGTAAGTATTGGCGAACTCCGTCACCATTGGCAACAGCGATAAGTCCGTATTCTTTTTCAGGAGTTTTTGCAGTTGGTTTTTGTGCAGCTACTGCCTCTTCGTTTTGTAGTTTCATATTATCTACTTTAATAGATCTGACTTCACCTAGTGCTTCGGCATTTTTAAGTAAGTTAAGAGGTTGATTGGTGTGAATGTGGACTTTTAGTAGTTCTTCGTCGTGAATCACCACCATTGAGTCGCCAAAGTCTTTAATTTCATTAATAAACTTTTCTTTCATGAATTGCTCAGGTTTATCTAAAATTAAAACAAACTCGGTGCAGAACTTAAACTTAATTTCGCCAATTACATGGTCATAAGCAGTACTTTGCTCTGAGTTTAAAACAAATGACTTAGTTGTAGTTTTAGTTGCCTCTTTAATAACTTTGCCGTTAATAAAGTGTACAAAGCCTTCAACAATTTTAACGAAACCAGCACCGCCGCTGTCTACAACATTAGCCTCTTTTAAGACAGGTAAAAGCGCAGGGGTTTTTTGCAGAGTAATTTTAGCCTGATTAAAATAAGAAGTTAGAGCATCTTCAAAAGTAATTAGTTTGCCACGTTTTAAGCGTAAATGTTCGCCAGCCTCACGAAGTACGGTTAAAATTGTTCCTTCAATTGGCTGAACTACACCGCTGTAGGCTACTTTGTAGCCAGAAATCAAGGCATCTATTAGTTGAACTACTGTAAGTTCTTGGCTATCTGCTTTGCTAAGTTCTTTTGCAAATCCACGGAAAAACTGAGACAAAATCACACCTGAGTTGCCGTGTGCGGCAACTACTAATTCATGTGAAAAAACTTTTGCAATTTCTGCAATAGTTTTGGTTTTAAAGTCTAAAATTTTAATCTTGTTAGCACCAGCATTGATAGTCAAGTGCATATTAGTTCCAGTGTCACCATCTGGAATTGGAAAAACATTTAAGTTATTAATTTCGTCAATGTGGAGCCTTAAGTTAGCAGCTCCATTTATCAGCATTTTGGTAAAAAATTCGCTTGTTATTGTCTTGTGTTCCATCAATAAACCTCAGTACCTTTATTATACCTTAAATCCCTTTATATTATATAGGGCTATTTTTGGCTAGTTTGCGAGGTTGGCGAGATGAAGTTTAGGTTAATAGATTCACCTAAATCCAAAATTATGTCTTGACCTGTTGCGCAGGTATTTTTAGTTAAGATAAAGTAAATCCACTCAGCGATTTCAGTTGGCGAAATCCAGCGTTTAAAGATATTTTGATTTGCAACTGCTGACATTGCTGTTTTATCTTTATACAAGTCTGGTTCTAAATTAGTGTGAACAGGACCTGGACTCAGTGAATTTACTAAAGTCTGGTATTTTTCGCCAAGAGTTTTAGCAAGATGCTTAGTGTAGTTAATGCGAGCTGCTTGAGCAGCAGCGTGTAAAGGTTTGCCAAACCCATGGTGACCAGCGGTTGAAGCAATGTTTAAAACGGCTTTTAAATCTTTAGATTCATATTTTTTGATAATGTTAATATAGCCTTGTAAGTTGGTTTCCAAGGATTTTAGCTCGTCCATTGTCCCTGCGTTGTTTAAAATATATGAGATATTTTTTAAGTCAGGAAGGTTTTTAAAATCTACAACCGATACTTGAAAGTGTTGGTAGTTTTTATCTTTAATTGTCGCTGTATTTTTATCAATACCGTAAACAAAATAACCATAATTTAAAAAAATTTCAGCAGCAGCCTTGCCAATTCCGCTTGAAGTTCCTGTGATTAAAATTACTTTCTTTTCCATACTTAAAGTTTAACATACAAAAGTTTAAAATTGCGAAAAAGCACTGATTATGCTAAAATGTTTGGAGAGGAGATTTATAAACATGGGAATTTGCGCTATTAGCGGCAGAAAACAACTTGCCGGAAATAATCGATCACACTCTCTTCGTGCGACTCGCAGAGTATGGAACTTAAACTTGCAACCAGTTAAATTTACTGACGAAGCAGGTCACACTCACAAAGTCATGGTTTCAGCAAGAGCTCTTCGCACTTTGAGAAAACAAGAACGATAATTAAATTAAAATATTATTAAAAAAGGAACACCTTAGTGTTCCTTTTTTTATTCCCTTTAAAATGACTTATTTTAGCCATTTTAAAGGGATTTTATTTATGCATAAATTATTTTTTAAGTGAGTTTTTCACGAAGTTGTAAATTGTTCTAACACCAACTCCGCTCGCTCCATCTGCGTAGTAAAGGTATGGTGGGTTGTAAGCAGTTCCAGCGATATCAACGTGAACATACGGAACTTTTTCAGAAAAGTAAGTTAAAAAAATTCCGGCGGTAATTGAACCTGCTCCACCTGAACAAACATTTTTAATTGTGCCAAACGTACCTTTAACTGCTTCTTCGTGTTTTTTTGAAATTGGGAATTGCCAAATTCTTTCGCCGGCCTCTTCACCTGCTTCAATTACTTTTTGAGTAAGTTCAGGGTGATAAGAAACACAGCCTGAAATGTCGGTGCCAAGCGAAACAATGCACGCTCCAGTTAGCGTTGAAAACTCAACGATTGATTTTGACTTAACTTCAGTGGCAGCCCAGTGAATTGAGTCAGCCATAGAAACGCGGCCTTCAGCATCTGTGTTGTCAACTTGAATTGTAACTCCGTCTTTGTGTGTTTTAAAAACGTCTCCATTTTTATAAGCGTGTCCAGACACAGCGTTTTCACAAAGCGACATTACACCGCACACATTTTGTTTAACTTTGTTTTTAGCAAGTGCTAAAATTGCCGAAACTACCGCAGCTGACCCTGACATGTCAGTTTTCATTGTCAGCATATTAGTGTAAGGGATTTTTAAAGCATATCCACCACTGTCATAAGTTATACCTTTTCCCACAAAAGAAAGAAATTCATCATCTGCTTTATTTGGTTTGTATTTAATTACCACAAATCTTGGGTCGTTGTCAGAACCACTTCCGACTGCAAGTGCTGCAAATAGTTTATGCTCTTGCATTTGTTTTTTGTCAAAAACAGTAACTTCAACATCTTTAAAAGGTTTAAAAGTTTCTTTGATTAACTCAGCGTAGTTAGCAGGGTATAAGTCATTGGCTGGTGTGTTAATTAAATCACGGCAAAGAAAAATTGAGTCAGCAAGATTTTTAAGTTCAGCAAGCGCTTCTTTTTCATCTGCAAACTCACCAAGTCCAATTTCTGGCAGAAACTGAGTTTTGTCTGCTCTATAGCGGTTATATAAATAAATACCGTGGTAAAAACCTTCAACTAAATAAATTGTATCTAGAGTTTTTACGTGAGCGAAGTCTAGGTTAACGCTCTTAATTTTTCTGGCTTCAAGGAACTTAACTAATTTAAAACCGGCTAAACGAAGGTCTTCGTGAGTGCGTTCACCAAGTCCTAGGTAAACAGTGCCTGTGTTTTCCAAAGTTAGTAAATCCAGAATTTCGCCAGCTTGGGCTTTAAAGCCACGTTTTTCTGTGAGTTCTTTTAAAAGCACGCACTTAGTACTGGCTTTAACTAAAGTGATTTTAACTGCAGATTTAGTTTCTTTTACTAATTTCATAAATAAATTTCTCCTAAAAATAAGTGCAAAAGAGAACTACACTTTTTAAAAAAAGCGTGGTTCTCAATTTTCTTCTTGATTAAATTATTTTTATAAAGTGCTTATACAAACTCAAGAATTGACATTGGGGCGTTGTCGCCTTTGCGACCAACTGTTTTAATGATTCTTGTGTATCCACCGTTTCTGTCTTTAAAACGTGGAGCCACAGTTTGAAACAATTTAGTTAGCACTGTTTCGCCCTTAGTGTCAGTCTCTACATCTCTAAGGTAAGTACGGGCTAAACGGCGAGCGTTAATATCGCCTTTTTTGCCAAGGGTAATAAGTTTTTCTACCATTTTTTGAGTTTCTTTAGCCTTAGAGTGAGTAGTAATAATTCTTTCTTTAACGATTAGTGCTGTCGCTAAGTCTCTAAGTACTGCTCTTAGGGCAGCTGAGTTTCTAGATAGTTTTGATCTCATTATTATAGTCCCTCCTCAATATCGTCAAAAATTTCTTTAATTAAAGCGTCATCATCATCGACTGTTTTTTTATTAATTGTGCTGTCTTTAAACTCAGCCAATTTGTTTTGCAGTTCGATGAATGAGTTTTGACCAAGATTGCGGATGCTTTTAATTTCTTGGTCTGTCATGTCAAGTAGTTGATCAATTGTTTTAATGCCTTCGCGAGAAAGTGCGTTGTATAGACGAACAGATAAGTCTAGTCTATCAATTGTTAGGTTTTTGTCAACTGCTTGTGCAGTAGTTTCAGCTTCTTCTGCGATGTAATCTTGGAATTGCTCTGCGTTTTCAGAAATTTGTCTAACCGCACCAAACAATTCACTAAGCATTGAAGCAGCTTCAGAAACCGCGTCCTTGGCATCAATTGCACCGTTAGTTTCAACTTCTAAGATTAACTCATCATACCCGCCTTGAAGTTTTTCTACGTTAAAGTTAACGCGTTTAACTGGGGTAAAAATTGAGTCAAGTGCAATTTGTCCGATGTGGTCAAGATACGCCTTGTTGTCATTTTGAGTAACGTATCCAGCACCAGTTGCTAAAGTTGCGGTAAGTGAAATGCTGGTACCTTTATTTAAATGACAAATTACGTGTTCTGGGTTGACAACTTCAACACCTGCTGGTACTACTAAGTCGCCAAGTGTAATGATTTCTTTGTCAACGTCGTTCAAAGAAACTTCCGCACGGAAACCAGGTTCAATTGAATCTAGACGGAAAATTGCGTCTTTTAAGTTTAAAACGATTTCTACAACTCCCTCTTTAACGCCAGGGATTGTTGAAAACTCATGTGGCACGCCTTTGATTTCAACGTTAATCAAAGCTGCCCCTGGAATTGAGGCAAGTAAAACTCGGCGGAGAGCATTACCAATAGTGATGCCGTAGCCACGGTCTAGAGGTTTAATTGAAAATTTAGCAGTGGTTTTATCTGCAGAAATTACGGAAATAGCGTTTGGTTTTTCAAATTTTAAATTACGCATACTTCCTCCTAACCACGTGGACGCTTAGGTGGGCGGCAACCATTGTGTGGAACTGGTGTGTTGTCTTCAATTGAAACAATTTCAAGACCAGCAACTTGTAGTGAACGAATAGCAGATTCGCGGCCTGGTCCAGGTCCTTTAACCGAAACCTCTACCTTAATCATGCCATTTTCCATTGCTGCCTTTGCTGCAGCCTCTGCGGTGATTTGAGCAGCAAAGGCAGTAGACTTACGAGTACCTTTAAAGCCTTGTGCTCCGGCTGAAGACCATGCGATGGCGTTGCCGTCAAGGTCAGTGATTGTCACAATTGTGTTGTTGAAAGTTGTGTGAATGTATGCTTTGCCAAGAGGTATGTTTTTACGTGCTTTGCGACGTGTGCTTACTTTTTTAGCCATTATTCATTCCTCCTATTTCTTTTTATTGGCAATTGCTTTTGCCTTGCCTTTGCGAGTGCGGGCGTTGTTTCTAGTGTTTTGTCCACGCACAGGCAGTTGTTTACGGTGGCGAATACCGCGATATGAACCAATTTCCATTAAGCGTTTAATGTTTAGGTTAACATCTCGGCGAAGGTCACCTTCAACTGTATATTTAGCAACTTCTTTGCGGATTTTAGATAAATCGTCGTCGTTTAAATCTTTAACGCGAACATCTTCAGAGATTCCAGCATCTTGAAGAATTTTTTGAGCAAGTTTAACTCCAATACCGTAAATGTAGGTAAGTGAAATTACTACTCTTTTGTTTGAAGGGATATCTACCCCAGCGATTCTGGCCATATTTTAATCTCCTATCCTTGTCTTTGTTTATGGCGTGGGTTTTCGCAAATTACACGCACATAACCTTTTCTTTTAATAACTTTACAGCTATCGCACATTGGCTTAACTGATGATCTGACTTTCATAAGTCCTCCTTATTTTTTGCGATAAATAATGCGGCCTTGAGTTAAATCATATGGTGATAATTCTAAAGTTACTTTATCGCCAGGTAAAATGCGTATGTTATTCATGCGGATTTTACCAGATACTCGGGCCTTAATTTCGTGTCCACTTTCTAGTCTGCATAAAAACACAGCACTAGGTAGTACTTCAACAATGACAGCGTCTATTTCTATTTGTTCTTTTCGCATAGTTTAGTACCTTTATTTAAATTTTGGGAGTAAGTATCTCATATCCGTCTTTAGTGACGTAGACAGTATACTCAAAGTGGGCAGCGGGTTTGTGGTCTTTAGTGACGGTTGTCCAACCGTCTTTTTGAATTTTTACTTTGTGTGAACCAAGATTTATCATAGGTTCGACGCAAATGGTCATACCTTCTTTAATTTCGGTGTGTTTCATGTGTTGGTTGAAGTGAAAAATGTATGGATCTTCGTGTAGTTTTTCGCCAATTCCGTGGCCACAAAACTCACGAACTATGCCGTATTTAAACGGTTTTAAGTAGTTTTCAATGGCTTTACCGATATCTGTGATAAAGTTGCCTGGTTTTACTACAGAAAGCCCTTGCATCAAGGCCTCTTTAGTTCTTAAAACTAAGTCTTTGACCTCAGGGCTAACTTCCCCAATTTCGTAAGTCCACGCAGAGTCGGCGTGCCAACCGTCTTTAAGAACACCTAAGTCTAGCGAAATAATATCGCCGTCTTTTAAAACCACGTCTTTAGAAGGGATGCCATGCACTACGCAGTCGTTAACGCTCGCACAAATTGAGTGTTTGTAGCCTTCGTAGTTTAAAAAGGAAGAAACAACACCACGGTTTGCTAAAAACTTAGCCGCAACTTCGTCTAATTTCAGTGTAGAGACACCTGGTTTTAAGTGTTGTTCAAGTTCTTTTCTTAGTTCTGAAAGAATCCTGCCGGATTCTTTCATTTTACTAAGTTGTTCAGGGGTTTTAATAGTAATCATAACTATTTACCTAAAACCTCAATAATTTGGGCTTTAGTGTGTTCAATGGAAACATTGCCGTCAACTGTACAAAACAGACCTTTATCTAAGTAAAACTGTTCAATTGGCTTGGAGTTTTCATGGTAAAGCGCAAGTCTTGCGCGGATTGTGGCTTCTTGGTCATCTGCTCTTTGCACGATATCAGCACTGCACTTGTCGCATTTGCCTGCAACTTTTGGCGGCATATTTGGAATGTGGTAAGTCTCTCCACATTTAGGACAAACTCGACGACCGGCTAAACGCGAAACGATTAACTCATCTGCAGCATCAATATTGACTACCTTGGTGATTGAAAACCCAAGTTTAGCAAGGATACGGTCAAGTTCAACGGCTTGCGCAAGATTACGTGGATATCCATCTAAGATAAATCCACCTTTAGCATCTGGTTGACTTAGACGGTCTAGCACTAGTTCGTCAGTTAAAGAATCTGGAACTAGTTCACCAGCGGCCAAAATAGCCTTGACTTTCTTGCCGAGTACAGTTTCGTTTTTAATGTTTTCTCTAAACATATCCCCAGTTGAAATGTGGGGGATTGCGTAGTGAGTTTTAAGCACCTTGGCCTGTGAGCCTTTACCTCCACCAGGAGGTCCCATTAAAATAATTATCATTAACCAAAAATCCCCCTATATTGATTACTTTCAGCGTCAGTTTCAATTTGTTTAGTGGTCTCTATAGCCACACCTACCACGATTAGTAGTGAAGTTCCACCAAGTGTGATTGCTGAAGCCTCAGCGCCTTGTAGACCGAAAATCACAGCGGTTAAAATTGGCAGTGAAGAGATAATTACTAAGTAAATTGTGCCAATAACGTTGACTTTAAATAAAGTCTTGGCAATAAAGTCTTTAGTGTCTTCGCCTGGGCGAATTCCTGGAATATAGGCGTTTGATTTAGATAAGTTATCAGAAATTTTTTCAGGGTCAAACTGCATAAAGGTATAGAAAAACGAAAAAGCAATAATTAACAGAATATAGATAATGTAGCCAATTGGTCTTTGGAAGTTAAAGATTTCGTTAACCCAAAAACCGCCACCAGATGAGTAGTTTTGTGTAATAAACCCGGTAATAGTTTGCGGGATACCAAGTAAGGTTGAGGCAAAAATTACGGGCATTACGTTGCCGGTGTTGACTTTAATTGGGATATTTGAGTCAGACTGAGCCTGGCGGTTGGCGTGTTGAATTGGGATTTTGCGACTAGAGGTTTCAACAAAAATTACCCCTAGAATGATAGCAATGTAAAGCAAAGTAATTACCACGAAGTTAACGTAGTGTGTCCACTTGGTGGCTTCAGTGATGTATTTTTTGGTCATCATGCTAAACATTGAAGGAATTGAAATAATAATACCTGCAGTAATTAGCATAGAAGAGCCGTTTCCGATACCTTTTTGGGTAATCATGTCGGCAAACCAAATACAAATCGCGGTACCGGCGGCAATAGTTAGCCCAATGTAGATCATCGCCATGCCAATGCTGCCAGAGAAGCCTACGAAAAACTGAGTTCCGCGGCCTGCTGAGAAAGAAAGAACAAGCGAGATACCTTGGACAAAAGCAATCGCGATTGCCAGTATTCGGTTGATTTTGTTAATTTTGTAGCGACCTTCTTCACCTTGTTCTTGCCATTCTTTAAAGGTAGGAACTACCATTGGCAGAAGTTGAGTGACGATAGAGGCGGTAATATAGGGAGAAATTCCCATTGCCAGGAAAGAAAAACGTTCAAGTGATCTTCCTGAGAAGTTATTTAAAATCGCAAAGAATCCAAGTCCATTTTCAAATAGGTTGCGAATTGCGTCTACATTAACTAGCGGCATCGGAATGAAAGACATCACTCTTAATGCTAAAAGTAGAGCAAGTGTAAAGATAAATCTTTGTAGAATTTGTTTATTGGATAAAATTCTTTTGACTCTATTCATTGTTAAATTGCCTCAAATGTGCCGCCAAGTGCTTGGAGTTTAGTTAAGGCAGATTTAGAGATTTGGTGAACTTTTAGGGTTAGTTTTTGAGTAAGTTCGCCGTTTAAGACTTTAACTGCTTTAAAAGGTTTAGAAACTAGACCTTTTTCTAAAAGCAAGTCAACTGTAACTACAGTCTCTGGCTCAAAGCAGTTTAAAGCAGTGAGTGAAACGATTGCGTTTTTAGTTTGGTTGAGTGAGTTAAAACCACGTTTTGGCAAACGTTGGAAAAGTGGTAATTGTCCACCTTCAAAGCCTGGGCGAGTGCCACCGCCAGAACGTGCGTTTTGACCTTTGTGGCCTTTGCCTGAAGTTTTACCAGTTCCAGAGCCAATTCCACGACCTAGACGTTTCTTATCTGGACGCGGGCGTAAGTTTTTAAGTTCATTAAGCATAAACAAAGGCCTCCTTATTTCGCTTCCTTGACTTCAACCAAGTGAGCAATAGTTTTAATTTTGCCTTGGTTTACAGCGTTGTCTTCTAAAACCACTTCGTCATTGATGCGCTTTAAGCCCAAAGTTTCAGCAGTCTTAACTTGACGTGGTAGTCGTCCGATTAAAGAACGTCTTAAAACAACTTTTAGTTTCATAGGTTTTTAACCTCCACGCCACGTAGACGAGCGATTTCTTCTTTAGTTTTAAGTAATTTAAAACCTTCAAAAGTTGCTCTAATCATGTTAATTGGAGTACGAGAACCAAGAGATTTAGACAAGATGTTAGAAACTCCGGTTAGTTCACACACTGCACGAACTGCACCACCAGCAACTATTCCGGTACCGTCTGAGGCTGGTCTTAAGACAACGTGTCCAGATCCGTAAATTCCTTCAATGTAGTGAGGGATGGTGTTATTGACAATTGGCACGTTAATTAGGTTTTGTTTAGCCTGTTCAATGGCTTTTTTAATTGCGTCTGGAACTTCGTTGGCTTTACCTGTGCCAAAACCTACTTTGCCTTTGTGGTTTCCGACAACAACTAGTGCTGAAAAGCGGAAACGACGACCACCTTTAACTACTTTGGTAACGCGGCCAATATGAACGACTTTTTCGTCAAATTCTTTTTCTTCTTTTTCAAATTTATCGTACATAATTTACTCCTTTAAAACTCAAGTCCAGCAGCACGAGCAGCCTCAGCAAGGGCTTTGACACGACCTGCATAAAGATAACCTGAGCGGTCAAAAACAACTGCTTTAATTTTTGCTTTAAGCGCTTTTTTAGCAATTGCTGTACCAAGGGCAGTGGCTGCTTCTAAGTTTTTGCCAAGTTTTAATTCTTTTGAGTTAGCAGCAACCAAGGTATGGCCTTTTGTGTCGTCAATAATTTGGACGTAGATATGAGTGTTTGAACGGTAGACAGATAAGCGAGGACGAGTACTTGTACCTGAAACTGATTTTCTGACACGTTGATGTCTTGACAAGCGAGATTCGTTTTTTGAAATTTTTAAAATCATAGTCGTCCTCCTTATTTAGCGGTTTTTCCAGCTTTTTGGCGAACGTGTTCACCTGAGTAGCGGATACCTTTTCCTTTATATGGTTCTGGTTTTTTAAGTAGGCGTACGCGCGCTGCAAACTCACCAACTAGTTCTTTGTCAATACCTTTGATAATGATTTTAACTGGACTTGGCGTTTCGCACACTAAACCTTTTGGCACTTCAACTTCTACAGGGTGAGAAAAACCAAGAGCTAAGGTTAGTTTACCGTTAACTGAGTTTGCTTTATAACCAACGCCAATGATATCTAGTTCTTTTTGAAAAGGTTGATATACACCTTGCACCATATTAGCAAGCAAGGCTCTTGTGGTTCCGTGTAGTTGTTTAGTAGTTTTTTCGTCATTTGGACGAGTAATTTGAATTTGATTGTCAGTTTGCACAATCTTTAAGATTGATGAAAACTGAGCCTTTAGTTCGCCGTGTGGACCTTTGACTACTGTGTAGTTTTCAGGAGAGACAGAAACTGACACGCCTTGTGGAACTAAGATAGTTTTATTTCCAATTCTAGACATAGACTTTTCTCCTCCTACCACACATAGCAAAGAACTTCGCCACCTAGACCTGCTTTTCTAGCAGCACGGTCTGACATAATGCCTTTAGAGGTTGAAATTACAGCAATTCCAAGGCCATTAAAGACACGAGGTAGTTCTTCTTTGCTTGAATATACTCTCAGACCTGGTTTAGAGACACGACGAAGTCCGTGAATTACTAGTTCCTTGTCTTCTGAGTACTTAAGTTCAACGTTCATGTTTTTAGCCACGCCTTCTTGAAAAACAGCGTAAGAAGCGATAAAACCTTCTGATTTTAACACTTTTAAGATACGTTCTTTTTCAGTAGAATGTGGAACATTTACGCTTAATTTGTGTTGTCTGTTCGCATTGCGAATGCGAGTTAACATATCTGCAATTGTAT
>CAUTSX010000005.1:0-13964 GCA_963541405.1 uncultured Acholeplasmataceae bacterium
TTCTTTCCTTTTTTTAACTTTTTTGGCATAAAAAAAAAAAAAAAAATGTTTTTTGATTGAAATTACTACATAGGTATGATAACATATTAACAGCGGAATTGCACATCTAAGTTCAAATAAGATGGTCTTTGGTTCGCGCCGAAGATTTTTCGCACATATTAGAGCTTGTCTCATTAAAAAAGCCCTTATTGGGCTTTTTTAATTTTGAACATAAATTTAAAAATAAGTAGAAAGGATTTAAAAAATGGACTTTATTGGGATTGCTATATTAAAAGTTGGACTTGCTTTAGTGGTAGGTTTCTTTGGTGGTAAAGTTGCACAAAAATTCAAACTACCTTCAGTTTCAGGATACTTAATAGCAGGTTTATTTTTAGGTCCATCAATCGCCTTATTTACCCCTTTTGAAGGTTTTATTACTACAAGCGAAATGGGTAATTTAAACTTCATTAAAGAGATTGCTTTAACTATAATTGCTTTTTCAATTGGCTCTGAGTTTGGCTTTAAAAACTTAAAAAAAATTGGCAATAAAGTAGCGATTATTACTCTGCTTGAAGTTCTAGGGGCTGTGCTTTTAGTCTTTATCTTAATTTTATTTATTCCAAAACCAGCAGAAATTATGCAAAATAGCGCAGGTAAATACGCCTACCTACCATTTTCAAAAGGCAATTTAGCATTTACAATGTTGCTTTCTGCAATGGCTGCAACTACTGCGCCTGCCGCTACTTTGCTAGTGATTAAACAATACAGAGCACACGGCCCTGTTACTAAAACAGTTTTACCAATTGCTGCACTTGACGATATTTTTGGAATTATTGCGTTTGGTTTAATTTTTGCAGTTGCCAAAGTTATCTTACCTCACACCACAGGTGGTGCTGCTACAACTTCTTTGGCATTTGGTGTACTAAAACCATTTATTGAAGTTTTTGGTTCAATAATTGTGGGTATTTTAGTCGGAGTCACTTTGGCTTTTCTTGCAAATATGTACGACAAAGAACGCGACGACATTCAAGTGCTGGGCTTTGCTTCTGTAGTAATTTGTCTAGGTCTTTCTTACTTTATTAAAAAAGTAAGTAGTGGCACTGTTGAAATTTCTCCACTACTTGCAAACATCGCAGTTGGCGCGTCTGTTGCTAATTTAGTTAAAAAACCACACAGGACATACAACGCAATGAATGACTTTTCAACTCCGCTCTACATTTTATTTTTCACGCTTTCTGGAGCCTCGCTTGACCTTAGAATGTTTGGCCGAACTAGTCCTGTACTTTTTGCAATTATCGCTCTTTACATTATTGGCCGTTCAGTTGGTAAATACGTTGGTGCTTCAGTTGGAGCGCGGGCTGCTAAAGCTGATCAAATGGTGCAAAAATACATTGGCTTTGCACTACTTCCACAAGGCGGGGTGTCACTCGGTTTAATTGTAATTGTTGCCAACTCCATGCGGGAGTTTGGCGCCACAATTGCGGCAATCATTTTAATTACCACCTTGTTTTTTGAAACTACAGGGCCTTTATTTTCTAAGTTTGCGATTTCCAGAGCTGGCGAGATTAACGGACTTGATAAGTTTAACGAAGTTACTTTTTAACTCAAAATTATTTTTTAAAAAAGGAGTAAATTATGGAAGCATTATTTATTGTTTTAAATGACACTGATCACCTTGAAGATATTATGGAGAAGTTCTTAGAACTAGGTGTAAAAGGTGCAACCGTGGTCGACAGCGACGGAATGGCCGGATATATTGTACGTTCGCACCCTGGTATGAACTCACTTCTTTCTGGACATTTTGCTAAACTTGGCAAAAGCTACAATCCAAATAGCAAAACAATTTTTACAGTTGTGAAAGACCACGAAATGGCCGACCGAGTAGCTGGCGCAATTAAAGAAATTTTAATCAACACTGAAAAGAAAATTATTGGGTTTATGTTTACAGTCCCAGTTTCTAAAATCTACACTCTATCTAACCACTAATTTAGTAATAAAACTGCCTTTTTTCTTTAGTCTTAACTTGCCTAAATTGAAAAGGTATTTTTTATTTTATATAATTAACTAACCAAAAGGAGCACGAATTGGACTTAATTAAAGCAAACAATTTAGTTAAAACTTACGGTAAAAAAGAAACCCAGGTAGATGCCTTGAAAGGCATATCTTTTTCTGTGGCGGATGGAGAAATTGTTTGTATTTTAGGAAGGTCCGGTGCGGGTAAATCCACACTACTAAATATCCTTGGCGGTATGGACACAGCAACTTCAGGTAGCCTACTTTTTAAAAACCACAATATCAGCACTTATTCTGAGCGTGAACTAATTGAACACCGTCGCCAAGAAATTGGCTTTGTTTTTCAGTTTTATAACTTAATTTCTAACTTAAATGTGTATGAAAACGTAGAAATTGCCCGTTTTGGTAAAAACTCATTTAACTCAAAAGAAATTCTTGAAAGCGTAGGTCTGGGTAAACGCTTAAAAAACTTTCCACAACAACTTTCGGGTGGTGAGCAGCAAAGAGTCGCAATAGCACGTGCACTTGTTAAAAATCCAGACCTTTTGCTTTGCGATGAGCCAACCGGTGCACTTGACATTAAAACTGGAATTGAAGTTTTAAAAATTATTCAAAACTTAAATAAGAAACACAAAAAAACGATAATTATCGTGACTCACAACTCAGAGATAGCAAAAATTGCAGACCACGTAATTGAACTTAAAGACGGTCAGATTTTTAGAGATTTTAAAAATAAAACTCCATTGGCAGTTGACGAACTTAAGTGGTGATGGTGAGTATTTTAAATAAAAAAATAGTTAGAACTCTGCGCAAATCAACTAAACAGTATGTTGCGCTATTTTTAATTTTGACTTTATTTTTCTTACTTTTCTTTGGTTTAGTTGCCTCATATCGCGACCTTAAAACCAGAGTTGAAAAAGTCTACAGAGAAAGTAATTTAACACACTCCTTGATTGCCAATACTTATCTAAAAGAAGAAGACATAGCGCGCTCTAAAAAAGCACTTGCCAATATTGGCCTAAAGACAAGTGACTACGAGATGGACACCAGAGGTTCGGCTTTGCTTAACTTAAAACTAGCAACTGGCTTTACTGAGTCTGAAATTAAAAGTAGTCCGAGGGTTCGCCAACTAAAAGTAGACATTGAAAAATACAAAAAATACATAAACTCTGGTTTTATTGCTTCTGAATACGATGTGACTCTGACCAAAAAACCCATCTGGCAAGAGCGAATTTCAAAAAGTTATGTGGTGTACGACCACGAACGAAAAGAAATTAAAAACCCACAACGCGGGATTTTTATGAAAGTAGACGAGTTTAAAAAACTACCTAGAGTTGGAACTCCTGTTGAAATAGATGTTCCAAAAAAATACCTTGAGTTGCTGCTGGCCGAAAAAGGCTACAAAATTGATCATAACACTGGAGAAATTGTTTATAAAAACGGAGATTTGGCGTTCAAAGGTCTAGAAAGGCTTTATTTTGACAGTAATTTTGAAAGTATTTTGACCAACCGTTCATATCTAAAAGACCAAACTGGCGAAAACTTACCATACCAATTTAATGATACTTTTTTATCCTACACAACACTGCGTGGCTTTTTAAAGTCAATTGCTGAAAATAAAACTAGACTAAAAGTTGCAGTGCCTATTGCTGGATATGTATATACTGGCGAAACTATTCAAAAAAACGTTTCTCAACTTCAGGCTTTTTTAGATACAAAAACCTTATTTCAAGAACTTGGCTTGCAAAAGCCTAAACTAACTGGACTGCTGGCCGGTATTCAGATGCTAAATGACTTTATAGTTTGCCAACAAACCGCTGAGTTTAAAAAAGAGTTCAAAGAAAACAACTTAGCTAATTTCCGTCCACTTGCTAAAAGCAAAAAAGACTACGCAACTCCTAACTATAACGGCGACTACTTTACCCTGCTTAGACAAAACTACAAAGACGAGTTTTTCAAAGACTTGTTTGCTCAAGTTGAAAGGCTATATAGTTTCCCTGGGGTTAAAGAAAAACTACTTAGTAAAGAAGTTCAACAAAACAAAAAACTTTTAGTTGAATTGCTTAAAATCCCGCAATTTCCAAACCAAATAAATGTGCGTTTTTTAAACTCAAAAAACCCAGAAAACACAGCCAAAGAGTTTATTTTAGAATATGAACGCTTAGTAAAACAAGATACCAAAAGTGGTGGAACTGCTTCAAGTAGATTCTTATTTGCCAAAACTGGCGAAACTCTGTTTACTAACAACGTAGTAAACGAAGATGTAAGTCTGACTTTCTACTCGGCTTTTATTTACCCGCTCGTTTTCTTTTTAGTTTCGCTACTGATTTTTGTAACTACATCTTCGCAGCTAATTATTAGAGAAAGTAAAGAAATCGGTACGATGAAGGCAATCGGAATTTCCAGAAAGCAAATTTTTGACCACTACTTGAAAATTAACCTGATTTTGGTTTTCAGTTCACTGGCAGTTGCGTTAATAGTTTCTCCGTTTATCGTTCCGCAAGTTCTGAAAACCAAATATAACCTGCTTTACAATCTACCTAAATACCACTATATCTTTCCTTGGTTAGAAGTTATTTTGTCGTCCACTTTAGTAGTTTTAATAACCAGTTTAATTTTATTTTTGGTAATCAAAGCCGAACTTAAGAAAAATCCAGTTGAATCTATGCTTGGCAACACTACTAAACCTAGCATGAAAAAAGCAAGACCTGTAAAACGTCGTTTTATGCTTGCGATTGCTTTTAGAAACATTAAAATCAATTTATTTAGATCGCTTTTAACTATAGTTGGAGTCGCTGGCTGTACAGGTCTTGTTATCGCTTCTTTTGGAATTATTGACACTATCAATAAAGGAATTGATAATGACCTTTACAGTTACTACAACAATGTAGATGCTGCCATGCTGCACCTTCGTGGGAAATCCAGAGAAGTTTTAAGTAGTCTTTCAAAACTAGAAATAAAGGGCAAAAAAGCCGTTTACTACGCAGAACCTCTTTTCAATGAAAATTCTTTTGTGCAAGCAGAAAACGGCCAAACAAAGCGAGTTTCACTACTTGGTATTTCTAAAAACTCAAAGTTCTACCACCCACAAAACGGGAGTCGTCGTCTTGGTGAAAAAGAAGTATCTGTTTCAAAAAGGGACGCAAGAGCCTTGGGATTAAAAGTTGGCGACTATTTGTCATTTACTATTCTTGGCGAAACTTACCGTTTTAAAGTAGTAGAAATCAGAGAAACCTTTTTTGTAAACGGAGTTATTTTTAACCGAGAAGACTGCGTAAATGAACTACTTGACAGCACTAATGTAATCTACGCAAAACTTACTGAAGGTATTTCTAAAAAAGATATAACTAAGGTTTTGAACCACAACTTTATTGGAAGCACCAATAACTACGGACTGACTGAAACTAAAGACCAAGAAGCGCTTGGCTATATCGGCAAAGTTATAGAAAGTAAAGAAATTCAGCGTATTATTTCTAAAGTTACCGATGTAGTTTACTCATCTGCGATTACCCTTTTGAGTTTCGCAATAATTTTGGCAATTGTTGTGCTTTATAACTTAGTTAGACTAAACTTTGAAGAAAGGCTAAGAGAAATTGCTACTTTAAAAGTCCTTGGTTTTTTTCAACACGAAATCGCGATTTCTATCTTTATTGAAATGCTAACGCTTTCTTTAATAGGACTGGCAATAGGACTGGCACTTGGTTATCCCTTCCTTTATTTTTACCTCGGTATTAACGAAGTTTCTTACATAAACTTCATGTATAACATTGAATGGATATCTTATGTTTTTACAATTGTTTTAATTGTGTTTGTCAACGCTGTACTTTCGTTTTATATGGCCTTTAGAGTAAAAAAAGTACCAATGGTTGAATCACTTAAATCTGTGGAGTAGCAAAATGAAAAGAGCAATTTTAACTCGTATTTTTGAATTAAATGCACTGATTTTTTTAGCGTTAATGTCTTACTTTTTTCGCCCACTTTGGCTAATTCCTATTTATTTTATTTCAGCGCTAGCCTTGATTTATTTGCAAGGTGCTATTGTAATTTTAAGCATGATATTTCTGCTACCAAATCAACCAAATAAAAAAATATTTAGCTTTCTACTAACTAATTCGGTGTATTTTTTAAACCTCTATATTTTTAGACAAAAATATGTTTTTAAAGGTATTGAAAACATTGATAAAAGCAAAACTTACTTATTTGTTTCTAACCACAAATCAGAGCTAGACCCATTTGGCTATTTAGAGATCTACGATAAATTAGCGCTAGCCTTTACGCCAAAATCGGAACTTTATAAATCCCTGATTTTAAGAAAAGTTTTTAAAATGTTAAACTGCATCAAAATATACAGGGCAGACATTAGAAAAACTTTAGTTGAAATGAACATTGGTATTCAAAAAGCACAAGCCGGCCAATCTTTTTTAACCTATATAGAAGGTGGGATTAAAAACAGAACACTCGAAGAAATTGAAGAAGTAAAACCGGCAGCTTTGAAACTTGCCTACAAGGCAAAGGCCGAAATTATGCCGGTGGCTTCCTTTGGGATGGTTCGGAAAAACAGGTTTTTTCCATTTATAAGAAAGACTGTCTATCTTTACTTTTTAGAGCCGATTTCTTATAATTCATATTGTTTAGAACCAACTGAAGACCTGGCTTTAAATTTAAAAGACCAAATTAACTTAAAGATTAAACAACATAAGGAGGAAATGTCTCATGACAATGTATGATTTGATTTTAAAAAAACGCAACAACGGTATTTTAACTGACGAAGAACTGACTTATATAATTACCGAATACACAGCTGGCCGTGTGCCAGATTACCAAATATCTGCACTACTAATGGCAATTTACTTTAATGGAATGACTCCAGAAGAAGCAACTTCTTTAGCCTTAATTATGGCAAAGTCAGGTGAGATGTTAGACCTTTCTGAGATAAATGGAGTTACAGTTGACAAACACTCAACTGGCGGAGTTGGCGACAAGGTTTCTTTAGTATTAGCACCAATGCTTGCAGCCTGTGGAGTTAAATTGGCCAAAATGTCTGGCCGTGGACTTGGACATACAGGCGGGACAATTGATAAACTTGAGTCTATTCCTGGTTTTAAAGTAGAACTTGCACCAAATGAATTTATTAACCAGGTTAATAAAATTGGAGTTTCTATAATTGGCCAATCTGCCAATATCGCACCTGCTGACAAAAAACTATACGCGCTTCGCGACGTTACCGCAACTGTTGACTCAATTCCGTTAATTGCGGCGTCTATTATGTCAAAAAAACTAGCATCTGGTGCCAAATGTATTTGCCTTGACGTTAAATGCGGAAGTGGTGCTTTTATGAAAAACCAAAAAGACGCAGAGGCATTGGCTACTCAAATGATTTCAATTGGTAATTTAGCAGGTCGTAAAATGGCTGCAGTAATTACCAATATGGACGAGCCTCTTGGCCATAAAATTGGTAACTTACTTGAAGTCATGGAAGCCTACGACAACTTAAACAGCAAAATCACTCCAGACTTAATGGAAGTCTGCATGACAATCGGCTCAATTTTACTGCAAAACGCTAAAGGTGTATCTGAATCTGCGGCTAGAGCAGAACTAAAAGCAGCAGTTGAAAGCGGTCGTGCTAAACAAGTGTTTTTAGATTTTGTCAAAGCACAACACGGCGACATTTCTGTATTTAGTGATTTAACTAAATTACTAAAAGCGAAAAAATTTGAACTAAAAAGCCCAGAAAGCGGTTATATTGCAAAGTTCGATACAATCAAAATTGGCGACGCTGCTCGTTTACTTGGCGCAGGTAGATTGTCAAAAGAAGATGTGCTTGACATGGCGGTTGGTATTGATTTAATTAAAAAAATCGGTGCTAAAGTTGAAAAAGGTGAAACTATTGCCATAATTTATCACAACGAAAAAGGCCTTAAAGAAGCAGCAGACACTCTGTTTGGCTCAATGACAATTTCAAAAACTAAACCAGTAGATACTGTGTTAATTGAAAAGGTACTTCGTTAATATTGTCAGAAATAAATCAGTGCGACGAACCTAATCAAAAACAAACAAATAGCCCAAACTGCCAAAAACTAACTTTAAGCCGTATTTTAGCAGAAGGTTCGGCTGCGGTTGCTTTGGCTATTGTGTTTTCAATTCTAGGTAAGTTTACCGCGCCTCCTTTTAAGATTTCGCTTTCTATGCTGCCACTTATCTTGTTTGCTTTTAGAACAGGATCTGTCTATTCTTTATTAGTTTCTTTTACCTACAGCATCTTTAATATGCTTTCAGACGGTGCACCCGTGCACATTGGCTCAGTTTTTTTTGACTACATACTACCGTTTACTTTACTTGGTTCTGTGTTTTTGTTAAAAAAAGTTGTGCAGGAAATTTCTTTTAAATCTTACTTAATCGTGTTTTTCGCTGTTTTGATTTTGTGCATTCAAAGATTTTTATTCCACAGCCTATCTGGTGCTCTTTACTTTGGCAGCACAAAGAAAACTTTTAGTCAAAACCTGGTGTTTTCACTAATCTACAATGCTAAATATCTATGGTTAACTTCTGTGGCTACTATTTATCTAGTAGTTGCCTTCTTCAAACCACTGATTAGTAAAGAAAAAATCGTCTAATTCTTGCTCACCAATCATCTTATCTACGCATTTTAAATAATTTAAACAGGGGGTGTCCCCTGTTTTTATTTGGTAGGCATCTTTTAAAAAAGCCGAGTATGGTATTGATTTTCTTCCGCTTGTATACCAAGGCAAGATATACTTTAAATCCATAACATAAGTTTTTTGATAATATACCCACCTAAAAATAATAAAGGCCGTGCCTTTGTGTAAAAAGACTTGCTTAAGGTGTTTAATTTGATGTGGTTGAATATTTGCAAGCGGAAACGATGTTTTTGAGTTAGTTTCTTTAGCTTCAAAGTCTATGTAGTGCCCTTTATAAATTCCGTTATAATCGGTTGTTGAGGGGGTTTTATAGTAAGCCTCAACAATTTTTGCCCGTGACCTTTTTGGGTAATTTACTCTGACTATTTGCACTGGTGTTGGTTTTTTGTAAATTAAGGCGATTTGATTGTCGCGGTAGTATTCGTTGGCTACATTGATTTCTTTTTCTAGTTCCATTCCAAGTTTTCGCATCTTTTATTCACCTGTCTGTCTAGTAAATATTTAGCATCTTAATTTTAAATTACTTAAAAACACCATCATTTACGAATAGAAAATGTCATAATTTATTTTATTGATTTATGCGACTAATATTTGTGTATATTTACCCGATATAAGCGCACAAAATTTTTAAAAATTTATCTTTTTACCTTCAAAAATAAACAGTGAAAAGTAAAACTGAATGCTATAATTCTTGTGTCATGGCAAAAGATAAGCAAAATTTAAAAATTTCAGAGGCAACGATTCAAAACTGGAAAAGATTGGATAAAAATCTAGATGATTCTTGTTTTTTTAAGAGAGCAAATAAAACTCAATCTAGGAAAAAAATAATACCAAAAGAATATATAGATCTAGGCAGTGAAATTGATTTGATACTAGATGAAATTGATTTTGACAGACAAATTGAAACAACTGTCAACTCACTAATTTTAAAATATCTTTTTGACTTAAAACTGATATACAAAACAAACAATGGTTTCTCTTCTGAAAACAAATATATCGCTGATTTTATCAATGATATTGACCACAATTACTATCAAATTAACTTTAATTTTACTAGTTATACTAATGTTGATTTACTCGGATATATCTACCAGTTACTCAAATTTGAAGGGGACAAAAACATCGCAGGTTCTTACTATACTCCTACAAATATCGTACACAAAATGATAGCTGAACTAGACCTTAAAGATAAAAAAATCTGCGATCCTTGCTGTGGAAGTGGTGGTTTTTTAAACGAAATTGCAAAAACTAAGTTAGTTAAACCTGAAAACATTTATGGCTATGACATAGACAAAATTGCCGTAAAAATCATGAAATGTAATCTTTTTGCTATATTTAAGGATGATATTTTTGCTCCAAATATTTTTTGTGCGGATTTTTTAAAAATAACTAACAACCCTAATTTTGATTTAATTATCACAAATCCACCATGGGGTGCTTACATTGAAGACCACTTAAAAGATTTTAAAGAAATTAAGTCAAAAGAGTCTTTTTCTTATTTTATTTTCCAGTCAATCCAAAAAACTAATAAAAAAGACGGTAGGCTTTGCTTTCTTTTACCTGTGTCTTTTTTAAATGTCCGAACCCACAGAGATATAAGAAAATATATTGTTGAAAATACAACAATTTACAAAATTGAATATTTTAAAAAACCTTTTAACAATGTGCTAACTGATGCTGTTTCAATAGAGTTAGCATTCAATTCAAAAAATAAAATTACAATTGTAGAAAAATCAAGCAAACACAAAATCAACTACGATAGATTTGTGAAAGATAAAGACTATATTTTTTCTTTATATGATGATGATAAAAATACAATATTAAAAAAAATTGAGAATATAGATTGCTTTAAGTTAACTGATTCTAAGTTTGCACTCGGCATAGTGACCGGCAATAACAATGAATTAGTTTTAGACATTGAAACTAAAGATTCAATGCCAATTTATACAGGCAAAGAAATAAAAAAATATATCGCAGATAAACCAAAAAAATTTATAGTTTACAATAAGGAAAAATTCCAACAAGTTGCAAGTGATGAGTTTTATTTCGCCAAAGAAAAACTGGTCTATAAGTTTATTTCCAATAGAAAACTGGTTTTTTCTTATGACAACAAAAAAACTTTGGTGCTGAATTCTGCAAACATTTTAATTCCAGTTAATACTCCTGTTAACATCAAAGCACTTTGTGTACTGCTTAATTCAAATGTTTTAAACTTTTATTTTCGCCATAAAATAAACCAAATTAAAATTCTGAAATATGACCTGCAAAACTTACCGATTCCCTCTATTGACGGTATAACTGAACAACTTTTTACAGATTTTATAGACGGTAAAGTTAAAGATGAATCTAAAATACAATCTATTATTTACAACCTTTATGGTTTTTCAGGAGAACAAATTAAAATGATTGAAAAGGATTTACAAAATGGAAAGGCTTAAAGAAATTCTAAATAAGTTAAGACTAAAGTCTAAAAATAAGAATTTAAGTGACAACGAACTTGAAAGTGTTTTTAGTATTTATCCGTTTAATAAGTTTGAGTATGTAATTTGTAGCCTATTATCTGAAAAAATTATTCAGTTTGATAATTACTTAAAAATACGAAATGACTATATTTCTAGAAATAAATTTTTGCATCTTTTTGAAATCACTTCGCCAAGAGGATTTGGTGAAATGTGGGCTCAAACTCACTTAAATGAGTTAGTTCAAGAGTTTGAAAGACCTAATAAGAAAATTGATGCAAATTACCACGGTGAATATGACTTTTTCTTGCCACTGCAAGACAAAGACGGCATAAAAGTAGAAGTAAAGGCTTCGCGAGCTGTTGACTCAAAATCAGATGAACAACTTACTTTAAAAGCGTTAGCGACAGACAGTAGAAAAACTTTTAATATGAACTTTCAGCAACTAAAACCAGAATGCGCAGACGTTTTTATCTGGATTGGTGTTTGGCGAGACAAAATTAAATATTGGGTGCTTTCTTCAAATGATGTGAAAAACAATAAATACTATTCAAAAAATCAACATAGTAAAGGCTTAAAAGAAATTGAAGAAGGGCAACTTTGGATAAATGAAAAGAATATACGCGAGTTTGATAAGTTTCTAACTTCACCAGCAGACATTAAAATAATGACAGTGTTGAAAGCTAAAAAGAAAATATAGAGTTTTCGATTAGTTTTATTTTTTACAAAAGAAATTATTTAAACAAATGATTATTATTTGTTACAGTGCCACAAAAATTATAAATTAAGAATAGTTGGGTATTTCAATAAAAACGGAATTATTGACTTAATAGGCCAATAATTCCGTTTTAAATTTTATATCTCTGAGTTCAAAGTTTAAAATTAGATACTTGTTCTACTCAGAGTCTCCAGGTGAAAATTCAGCTGAGCACAATGCTAAATAAACCGCCACACAAGGCACTAACGATAAATTACTTAATGCTTGCTATAATACCAAATACGTGTTGGACAGCGTACCAGTGTAAATTGCCATCGGGATGAATCATAAGCGCACTTGCACTAGAAACGTGCTGTGTCCCAAGCCACCAGCACTGTAGAAGGGTATCAGTGTAATAAGGTGCAATACCGTCTGAGTCAATAAATGGAGATAAGTCAGAGCCGCGGTATGAATAAGTAATTTCACTATATTGAGTTAAAACAGCTTTTGCATAATCTGTAGGCTCACGCTTTAATTTTTCGTTTTGATTACTGTCTAAAGCAGGTTTTAAACCAAAATCGCCGTCGTCGTATGTTGGCATATATGTAGTTTTGCCAATCATTTTACCGATTTCTTCAACCATTGCTTTAAAAATTGAAAACTCTGGTTTACCGTTATCGTTGTAATCAAAATAAAAAATATTGAAAGGTGAATAATCGATGATTTTTTTAGTAAACCATGTATTTTTCATTGGAATTTTTACAAATACAACGTCTTCAAATTTATAGTAATTTCCGTTGAATTTTTCGTATCTGTTTCCGTCTTTGTCTTTAAAGAGGTGACGAGTAAACTCCATAGTGTAGTTTTTACCTTTTGAATTAAACTTAAGTGTACGAACATCTTTTTTGTCTTCTTGAATTCCTTCTGGTTTGTCTACTTTGGTTTGCGGGTATTTACCAATCGTTTCAGTTGGTTCACCTACATAAACTTTAATCACATGATTATTAACAATAACTAAACTATTAATTTCTGCTTTAGTTTTTTGTTTTCCATCTAGTTCTAACTTATTAATTGCAAGACCGTCTTTTTTAAAATTGGTTTCGTCAATTTCACCATGTGTTTCGCCATGTCTAAAAGTTTTTTCTTCAATAACAGAAGTATGACCATGAACTTGATAAATAACTTTATAGGTTTTACGGTTAATTGTAATAACTACTTGGTTTTTAGACGCATCTTCGTTTACGGTTAAATTTGATACGCTGTACTCGGGTTTTTGATACACATTACTATCTGGGTTTGGATAGTCAACAGTGTGAACTGAGTTAATTATTCCACGCTTAGTTTTAGTAATTTCAGTGTAAGTACCATCTACCTTTTGAGTTCTAACTATATAAGTAATTTGTCTGTCTTCTTCTTTAAAGTAAGCAACTAATTCAACATCGGCGGTAACTGGTTTACTAAAATCATAAGCCTGAGTTTGAATGTAGTTGCCGTTCATAGATGATTTAAGTTGCCATTGCACAAAAGTATATGCGTAGTTTGGTTTAGTGATAGAAGGATTTGCAGGTTGTGTGACTTTTTCTTCGTATTTCACAGTTTGAGAAAAACTTGGTGTAATGTCTCCACTAAAGCGATTTTGGAAGTTAGTGTCGTAGTTTACGTTAAAACGACGACGACGATATCTTAAAGTAAACTGAGTAGTAAATTCAGAACTTATTTGCTTTGTTTCGGGTTGTGTAGTTTCTAGTTCAAAACCGTGTTCGTGTCCAGTTTGCTTATCTTGCGCAGATACTGTCACAAAACTGTCAACCAGCGCTTGTCTGGTTTCAGTGTCTACTCTGTCAGCCTCTCCATCTTTTCCTTCAAAGACGTGTTTAATTTGATAGTCAACTTGGTCTCTAGCAACCTTAGTGTGTTCAACGTAGATAGTTTTATCGCTAAAAATGCGCTCAGTTAAATAATTGAAAGTTGTACCGTCTTCATTTGTAAAACGGCTAAACTCATATAAATAAGGAGTAAGGTGAGTGTTGTATTGTTGTGGATTTAAGTCAAGTAGTTCACCTTTTTTAACTAGACGGACTTCTTTGGTGCCAAGTAGTTTGTTGACAATAGTTGCTACAACTGTAGTGTCTGGCAGCGGGGTATTTGGGTCTTTTT
>CAUTSX010000006.1:0-13809 GCA_963541405.1 uncultured Acholeplasmataceae bacterium
GACGGTGTTCTTGAGTTTTCAGTTTCCAAAAAATGCGATTTTTATCATGTTAACTGCTCAGAATTTATTGACCATCGTGCGCAAATGCTGGAACTAATTTTTAGATACTGGGCCAAAGTGCCTGAGTTTACTTTGTCGTATTACCTTTCTGTCTTTAAGTCATACCCTGAATTTCTCACTTATTTTAAAACAGAAACACAAGACCTAGAACAGTTAGAAAAACTGCGCCGCAAAATTGATGAAATTGACAAAAAAATTGAGTCTGCTCTTTTTGAACGCAAAAAAATTACTGATCAAGTCGCTTGGTTCAAAAAAGAAAACTCACTTGATTTAGTTTCGCATGAGCGCCGTCATTTTGTTATTAATCGCAAAAAATCTATATTGTCCAGAAACTTCTTTAACCACCTGGTTTCTTTTACTGAATCTAGCAACCAACTTTCTGTTTTTGGCGCTGGTTTGGTTGGGCAGGGAATTGCCGATTCGTTGTCTCCAGACATTCACGAAGAAATCTCAAAAGTTGTGAAGGTCAAAAAATATCGCTATGAATTGTTTGAATGCGGCAACGAAAAAGATTTACCCAAACTCGTTGAAAACTTAATTTTAGATGAAAACAAATTGTTTTTAAATATCACCACACCATTTAAAAACTCAATCCTTAAAATCACCGATCAGCAAAGTGATATTGTTAAAGAAACTGAAGCGGCTAACACAGTTTTTCAAAAATATGGCAAACTTTATCTACTAAATACCGATTTTTTTGGAGTTTTTTCATTCATTCACGCTATACCTAATTTAAATGAAGAAATATATATATTGGGAAACGGCGCTGTTGCTAGAACTATCAAATCTGCACTTGAGTTTTACGCTGGCTATACTAATTTGGCTAAACCCTCAATCTTTTTTGTTTCGCTGTCTCCACGTAAAGAAGACGAAATCAGCTACTCTGAGTTTTTAAAACGTGTCAAACAAAAAAGAGAATCTGTTATTTTTAATGCAACAACTTGTTCATTTCAAAAATTGATGGACCAAGGTTCGTTTGATCCTGAGTTTTTTGAAACTGCTAGCTTTATTTGCTCTGTTAACTATAAACTAGATAATCTTGAATTTAGACTGAAGTATCCGCATGTAATGTATGGTGAAAAAATGCTAATTTACCAAGCATTTGTTTCACTTTATGCTGCTTTGACAAATGAAACGGACACAGGCGAACTACTTAGTGCTTTATTTTGGTACATGGTAAATGCAGCAGAGTATTAAGATATCCGATAAAGTTCAGATTAAGATTTACGGAGATACCCACAGCCCAAGAATTGGAATTCGGCTAACAGGCTTTCCAAAAGATTTTACTGTAAATTTTAATCAAGTAGACAAAGCCCTTGAAAGACGAAAATCTACTTCTGTTTTCACAACTCCAAGAAAAGAGACAGATAAGTACATTATCGTCTCTGGATTTCAGGGAAATAAAACTACTGGTGAAGAAATTGAAGTTTATTTTGAAAACACAAACGTAATGTCTAAAGACTACATACAGTTTAGTTTAACTCCAAGGCCAGGGCAGGCTGATTTTGTTTCAATTCAAAAGTATGGACAAACCTTTCCAGGTGGTGGACTTTTTTCTGGTAGAACTACGATTTTATTTGTATTTATTGGCGAAATTATTCGCCAATATTTAAACCTTGAGTTTAGTAGTCAAATTAAACAAATTGGTACTGAAAAAGATCCTTTGAAGTTTGCTGAATATTTAAATCAAATCAAAACAGAACAAGACAGTGTTGGGGTTAAAATTTTAACTACTTTAACTGGATTAAAACCAGGTGTTGGTTCAGTTTTTTTCAATAAATTAAACTCCAATATCGCTAGATTCGTTTATTTAATACCTGGTGTGAAAGCGCTTGGATTTGGCCTTGGTTCTGAGACAGTATGCAAAAAAGGCTCTGAATACAACGACGCTTTAGCAGAATTATCTGGCAGAACTTATACTAACAATGCAGGCGGAATAGTTGGCGGGATTTCAAACGGAAATCCTATTTTAATTGAAACTACTTTCAGGCCAACTGGTTCAATTTCTAAACCACAAGAAACTCTTAACTTAAAAACTGGTAAAATAGAGTTGATAAAAATCCAAGGTAGACACGACATTTGTTTTGGATTAAGAGCACCAGTTATTGTAGAGGCAATGACAGCCTTGGCTGTGTTTGCTACAATTGAAGGAGATAAAAATGATTAAAATAGCCGTTGATATGATGGGTGGCGACCTAGGTATTTTTGAAAATAAAAAATCTATAAAAGCCTTATTGGGCGAAAATGTAGATATTGAGTTTTATTTAGTTGGAGATGAAAGTAAACTAAGCGAGTTTTCTAATCACCCCCAATGCAAAATCATTCACACAGATAAATATCTAGATATGGGAGTGGAAGATTCATTTGCTGAGTTTAGAAAGTCTCCTGAGTATTCTCTTTTTAAAGCACTTACTTTACTTAAAAATAACCAAGTTGACGCCGTGGTTTCAGCGGGTCCAACTCAGGCTGTAGTTTTTGGCGCTCACTTAATTGTAGGAAGACTGCCAAAAGTTCGCAGATTAGCATTAGCCATTCCTTTCAACACTATAGATGGAACTAAAAAAATTCTGCTAGATTGCGGTGCTACTGCCGAAATTTCTCCAAAAGATTTAGTTGATTTTTCGCAAATCGGTGTTACTTATTTAAAACAACTTGTTGGCAACAACGATTTTTTACCACAAGTTGGACTGATTTCAATAGGTTCAGAAAAAGGAAAAGGTCGTGAGTTTGAACGCTCTGCTTATGATTTACTTAACGAAACTCATGAGTTTAATTTTTACGGCAACGTTGAACCAAAGGAACTATTTTTTAAAAACGCAGATGTTTTAGTAACAGACGGATTTAGCGGAAACTTAATTTTAAAATCCATGGAAGGCGCCTTGTTAGGCTTTAAAGAGAACTTTAAAAAAGAACTAAAATATTGTTTACTTAAAAAACTTGCCTTCTTAATTTTAAGAAAATCAATCAAAAAAGCTGTTAAGAAACTGACTGCAAACGACACTGGTGGTGCCTTGATTCTTGGAACTAAAGGCGTAGTAGTCAAGACGCACGGTGCTGCTAAACACCAAGACTTAAAGCAAGCCATTAAACAGGCTAAAGTTTTTGTCGAAAACAACATTATTGAAAAATTCTTAAAAGGACTTGAAAATGACAGATGAGAAAGCCTTTTTAAAGTCAATTGGAATTAAGGTAAAAAACCTAAAAAACTTTATACCTGCTTTTATTCACTCTTCGTATGGCAACTTAAACAAACTGCCAAACTACGAACGTCGCGAGTTTTTAGGAGACAGCATTTTAGATTTTTTGGCAGCCGAAGCATTGTTAAATAAGTATCCCAATGAAAACGAAGGCTTTCTTTCAAAACAAAGAGCAGCGATGATTTCAGAAGACGCACTTTTGGTTTACGCTAAAAAAATCAATTTAGATAACTACATTAAAACCCGAGTTTCGCCAATTCCAAAATCAATAATTGCCGATTGTATGGAAGCCTTAATTGGCTCAATTTATCTAGACAGCGGAATTGAAAACTGCAGACATTTTTTTGAGAAATATATATGGTCTGTATTTTTAAAAGAGATTGATATTATTGACTACAAAACCGTTTTACAAGAGTATTATCAAGGATTTTCAAATAAGTTAATTTCATACAAACTAATATCTGAATCTGGCCCTAGTAACGACAAAGTTTTTGTCTCTGGAGTTTATTATGAAAAAGATGTACTCCTGGCTACTGGAACTGGTCGCTCAAAGGCATTGTCTGAAAAAGAGGCTGCAAAAAAAGCCCTTGAAAAATTACAGACCAAGGAGAACATAAATGCTTGAAAAATTATTTTTAGACTACTCGCTTGACTTTTTAAAACTTGTCTCTGAACACCAAAAGAAGTTAAATTTATCGGCAAACGAGTATTCTTTTGTGGTGCTTTTGCTTTCAGAAAAAAAGAAAAAACACACAGTGCTTTCTTTTGTTAAAAAAACTGGACTTGAAAAAAGTGTTGCTGAAAACACTTTAAACTCACTACACTCTAAAAAAATCATTACTTTTGTCTACGAAGAAAACGAAAATGGCAAAGTTAGAGAACTAATTTCTTTGAAACCACTCTACGCACAAATTTTAGACTTTATTCAAAATCCAGAATTAGACCCGCAAGAATGTTTACTAAAAGAGGTCGGCGAACTGATTGAAAAAAATGCCAAACCACTTTCTGCCAATCAGTATATTTTGCTTAAAAACTGGCTTGAGAGTAAAAAAATTACACCCACTACATTAAAAGAAATTATTGAAAATATTATTAAAGAAGGTTTTTTTACGTTTAGTAAGTTAGAGGCGGTTATTCAAAACTATTCAGTTGAAGGCAAACCACTCGACCAAAAAGACAAAAAAATCCTTTCACAAATTTTTAAACAATAGTTTGATTTAAAAAACAAACGCAACAAATCAAAAAGTACCCCATTTCTGTTGTCCAGGAAATGGGGTACTTTTTGATTTAAATTCACTTTAATAAAGTATTTGTTTAGTTAAATAATTTATTAAAGCGAATTTAACTTGGTGGTAAGAATAATTATTTATCTTAAAAAAGATAAACAATTATGATACACATCAAGTTCTATCTAGTGGTCGCAGTCGTTAATTGAACTTAAGATGCCGATTGTAGCATTTCTAACACTTTTTGCAACTACGTTTTTTAGAACACTAAAAATGTTTTTTCTACTTTTTTTCATATTTTTCCTCCTTTCGTATTTAAACATATTAGCACATTTTAAAAAAACATGCAAACAAAGCACTCGTTTGGAATATTTACAAACCTTTAAAATTGTAATATAATATTATATAAGAACGAGTCAAAAGTTCTAAAAAGGTAGGTAATAATGGAAATATTTATAGGATCTGATCACGCTGGTTTTGAATCAAAAGAAAAAATCAAAACATATTTAAAAGATACAACTAAGCATGTAATTACAGACCTTGGAACTAACTCAACAGATTCAGTTGACTATCCTGTTTTTGGCGAAAAAGTTGCTAGAAAAGTAGTCGAAACTAAGGGTTCACTTGGTATTGTTATCTGCGGTTCTGGAATTGGAATTTCTATCGCTGCCAATAAAGTCAAAGGAGCTAGATGTGCTTTGGTTTACACCAAAGAGGCTGCTCACTTAGCTAAACTTCACAACAACGCAAATATTATTGCGTTAAGCGGACGCGGGTTTGACACAAGTACGTTAATTGAGTTTGTTAAAGAGTTTTTACAAAGTGAATTTGAAGCAGGCAGACATCAACGCAGAGTTGATATGCTAAACTCACTTTAATCAAAAGGAGCAGACAATGGTAAAAATTTTAAATCATCCGTTAATTGAACACAAAATGAGTCAACTACGTTCAGTTCACACTAAAACCAAAGAATTTAGAGAATTGGTTTCTGAAATTGCAACTTTGGTAACCTACGAACTTTCTCGCGATTTTCAAACTAAAACCGTGGAAGTCACTACTCCAATTGTCAAAACTAAATGCCAGGAACTCAAAGAAGAAGTTGTTTTAATTCCAGTTTTAAGAGCAGGACTTGGCATGGTAGAAGGAGTTTGCAGTTTAATTCCGACTGCCAAAATCGGCCACATTGGACTATATCGCGATGAAGAGAATCTGGAGCCAAAAAAATACTTCTTTAAAGTTCCTGAAAACACCAAAAACTCACTTGTTATTGTGCTAGATCCGATGTTAGCAACTGGACACTCAGCAGCTTACGCAATTCAGGCATTGAAAGAAATTGGTGTTAAAAACATCAGATATGCTGGTATTGTTGGTTGCCCTGAAGGAATTAAGTTGCTGCAAGAAAAACATCCAGATGTCGATATTTATTTAGCACAAGAAGACAACCGCTTAAATGAAAACGGCTACATTGTTCCTGGACTTGGTGATTGTGGTGACCGTTTGTTTGGCACTAAATAATTTATGAAGAAATTCGGAGCTTGGTATTTACTTGTCAGTCAAATTATTTTTTCGCTGTTAATCCCAACAGCAGTTGGGGCCTTGATTGCCAAAAAGTCTGGCTATAGTCCAGTTGGTATTGGTATTGCTGCTTTAATTGGTTTTGGAATTGGTTTTGTGTCTTCTATTTCTTTTGCTCTAAACATTTACCGTAAACTAATTAAAACCGAAAAAAAAGAACCAAAACCTCAAGACACTCCTAAAATTGGCGATGAAAATCAAAACGATTAACTACTTTGTCTATTTTCTTTACTTATTTAGTTTTATTTTTGCCTCAATTTGGCTGTACATCGACAAAACCGCGTATTTGTTTGCAAACTTCGCTTTAGTTTATTGTTTTTCGTTTACTTTGATTTTAAAAGCAGAGTTAAAAACTTTTAAAAAAGCGCAAGTTTTTGGATTTACTATTTTGCAAAACTTTGTAATTTTTATGTTGTTTTTACTAATATTTATGTTAAATAGTATTTTAAAGTTAAAAACACCCGGCCTAAATTATTTAAGTTTTGGCACCACTTTGGCCGCAAGTATAGTACTTGCAAGTATTGCGATTTTAGTTGAAGTAAAAATTACGAAAGGAGAAATATGTTAGAAAATCTAGAAATCAATAAATTCCCACAAGCAATTACCCCATATTTTTTCGCATCTCTTTTCTTAATGACCATAATCGCTATATATGTTTCTGCAATAGGCGCTGCGGTTGAAAGACTTAATGGAAAAGAACCAAATAAATTTCTCTATTGGCACATTAAAGTAGTTGACAGCGTCAATACTTTCTTAAAACAAAACATCGGGATTCACTGGCGGACCGCCGCCCCTTACATCTTCACGCTAATTTTCTTTATTTTGTTTGCCAATATCTCAGGGATTTTTGGACTAATCACACCAACTGCTTTTACCGCAATTACAGTTCCGCTAACTTTGTTTTCACTATACTGCAAACATCAAATCGGGCTAAAATCAAGAAAAATCAAACATTTTAAAGGTTTGTTTGAACCAGTTTCTATAATGTTTCCAATCAATCTACTTTCTGAGTTTACGCCCATACTTTCAATGAGTTTTCGTTTATTTGGAAATATCGTAAGCGGCGGTATTTTACTTTCTTTAGTCTACTCGCTACTCGGCGGTCTTTCTCCGTTTGTCACACCAATCATGCATTTTATCTTTGATATTCTGTTCGGCTGTATTCAAACCTTGGTGTTTGTACTGCTAACAGTTATCGCGATTTCTCAAAAAACCGAGGATACAGATAAGTATGAAAACACAGATGAAAACTTTTTACTAGAGTATAATTTAGTATACAAAAACGCAAAAAATTAAAATTAGGAGGATATATTTATGGACACAATTTTAAACTTAATTGCTAACTTAAACTTAATGCAAGTTGTAGGTTCACTTGCCTACATCGGTGCTGGAATTGCTGTATTTACTGGTTTTGCAACTTCTATCGGACAAGGTTTAATTGGTATGAAAGCCGTTGAAGGGGTTGCTCGTCAACCAGAGGCTTCAAACAAAATTATGGTCTTAATGATCATTGCCCAAACCGTCGTTGAAACTTCGGCTATTTACGGTATGGTTGTTGCCTTTACTTTAGCAAGTAAATAAGCACCTATTTAGTTTCGCTTTCTTTAAAAATGACTATCTATACAGATATTTCTAAAAACATCGTAAAGACCGTTGAAAAAGGTCTTTACTCAATGTTTTCAGATTGGTCTATTATTGTCTATCAATTAACTGCACTGTTTATTCTTTACTTAATAGTGCGCTTTTTCTTTTGGAAAAAAATCACTAAGTTTTTAGACGAACACAGAATGCAGGAAATTAAAGAAAAGCAAGAAGCAAGTAAAGCACAAGCAGAAATTAAAGCACTAAAAGCAGAAATTAGTCAAAAATATTTATCTGCTCGTGATGACATTGAACAAATGAGAGACACTTTAATTAAAGACGCTCAACTGGAACGAGACGAAATTTTGACAAAGGCTAAAAAAACCGCAGAGCGCCGACTTGCTAAACTAGATAGTGAAATTGAAGCCGAAATTAAAGAAAAAGAAGCGGAAATCAAACAAGCAATAAAATCAATTTCTTACAAGGCAACTAAGTTAATTGTAAAGAAAGAAATTGATAAAAATTTATACGAAAATGAACTTGATCTTTTAATAGAAACTGAACTGAAAAATGCAAAAAAATAATTTCGCCAAATACGCACACGCCTACTTTAATTTTGTTAAAGACAAAACTTCACAAAATGTTTTAATTGAAGAACTACACGCTTTTAAAAATATATACACCAAAAGTCCTGAGTTAATTTCTGCGCTTGCTTATGGTCGCATAGACCCTGCCAGAGTGCTTGCTCAGTTTAGCGCAGAAACTCAAAAGTTTTTAAAGATTTTAATCAAAGATAAAGCAATTTTGGCAATTGACAAAATTTACGCTGAGTTTATGCGTCTACAAAACATTGAAAGAAATCAAGCGTATGTCACAATTTCTTCACCCAAAAAACTAACCGATAAGCAACTTAAAACTCTAACTTTTGAACTTAAAAAAATCATTCAAGGCAAAGACTTAATTTTAAGACAAGAAATTAATCCTAAGCTAATAGATGGCCTTAAAATTGACTACGCAGGTCTTAGTCTGGACTTGTCACTTTTAACTAAGTTAAAAGAAATGTTTAGATAAAGAAAGGAAGCAAAATGGCTTTAGATATCAAAAAACTACAAACTCAAATTGAACAAGAGCTAAAGGCTCAACAAAACGAAAGCCAATTCCAAGAAGTCGGCTATATTTTGACAGTTGGCGACGGAATATGTTTTTGCTATGGACTTAAAAACGCCATGATGGGCGAAAAAGTCATATTTAACAGTTCATGTTTTGGAGTAATTTTTAACTTAGAAGTTGATAAAGTCGGAATTATATTGCTTGGAGATATTTTTTCAATTAAGGAAGGCGATGAGTGTAGGTTAACCGGCAAAATCTTTGAAGTCCCAGTTGGTGAGGCTTTACTTGGCCGCGTAGTTGACCCGCTGGGTGAGCCTCAAGACGGACTTGAAAAAATAATTACAACAGAAACTTTGCCGATTGAAAGACCTGCACACGCGGTGATGGAGCGCGACCACGTCAATGAACCGCTTTTGACCGGAATTGGAATGATTGATGCCTTAATTCCGATTGGCAAAGGTCAAAGAGAACTAATTATCGGCGACAGACAAACTGGAAAGACTTCTATTGCTATTGACACAATTTTAAATCAACAAGGCAAAAACGTAATTTGTGTCTACACAGCAATTGGACAAAAGCAGCAAACTGTTGCGCAAATTAGAAAAACTTTAGAAGAACACAACGCTCTTGAATACACAATTATTGTTTCTGCTCCTGCACACAAAGAAGGGACACTTCAGTACCTTGCTCCGTTTTCAGCCTGCTCTATGGCCGAATACTTCTCAGAGCGCGGTCGCGATGTTTTAATAGTCTACGACGATCTTTCTAAGCACGCTGTGGCTTACCGAGAACTTTCACTCTTGCTGAAACGCCCGCCTGGTAGAGAAGCCTTTCCTGGCGACATCTTTTATTTGCACTCTAGATTGCTTGAACGCTCTGCAAAACTATCAAAAACTTTAGGCGGTGGTTC
Organism: uncultured Acholeplasmataceae bacterium; assembly: GCA_963541405.1. Classification (GTDB taxonomy): domain Bacteria; phylum Bacillota_I; class Bacilli_A; order Acholeplasmatales; family Acholeplasmataceae; genus CALISC01. The sequence continues at coordinate 9,660 of CAUTSX010000006.1, forward strand.
TCTGACTGCACTTCCGATTATTGAAACTAAAGCAGGAGATATTTCTGCCTATATTCCGACTAACGTTATTTCAATTACCGATGGACAAATTTTTCTTGAAACCGAACTTTTTTACAAAGGTATCCGTCCCGCAATTAACTCAGGACTATCGGTTTCCCGAGTTGGCGGTTCTGCCCAGTTTAAAGCAGTTAAGCGAGTATCTGGACTACTTCGTATATTTTTAGCATCATATAAAGAACTTGAGTCTTTCTCGCAATTTGGTTCAGATTTAGATGAACTTTCTTTAAAGAAACTAGCCAGAGGTCGTCTGGTTATCGAAATTTTTAAACAAAATATTCACGAACTAATTGACTTTACTACTTTAGCCTGTGTTCTTTGGGCACTTAATCGTGAACTGCTTGACGACATACCTTTGACTAAAGTTAAGACTTTTGTTAATTTTGTAAGTAAGTTCCTGCAAAGTGAAGAGACTGGCAAAGCGGTTTACAAGGCAATTTCTGAAACTAAAGATTTTCCTGAAGACTCCTTGATGTCTGAACTAATTTTGAAAATCAAAAAGGTTCTTTAATGCTTAACTTAAAAGAAACTAAGAAAAAAATCCAGGCGCTTTCTGAAACTGAAAAAATAGTTTCGGCAATGCAAGCAACGGCTCTTTCTAAAATCAATTCAGCCCAACGCAAAATTACTGACTATAACTCATTTATGCGTTCATTTAAGGAGATTTTTCTTTCAGTTTTTAAAACAAACGAAAATCCAATTTTTCAAAAACACGAAAATGGCGAAACTATTTATATCGTAATAACTTCCGACAAAGGACTGTGCGGATCTTTTCACTCAGAACTATTTAAAAAGTTATTCCTGCATTCTCGCCGTAACCAAAATCACCACGCTTTAGTGATTGGCAAAAAAGGCCACAGTTTCTTTCGCCAAAAAGAACATATTTTAATTAACAAAAAACCAATCTTTAACCGAGAAGACATCAACATTACTTATTTTCGCAAATATGTTTTAGACATTAAAAATCTATTTTTAGCAGGTTATATTAAAAACGTTTACCTAGTTTACAACAACTCCAAAAATGCTTTGGAAAAAGAGACTAAAATTGAGCGAATTCTGCCAATTACCAGACACATTTTTGAAGAGCAAGAAAACCCGCAAACTGAATACATTTACGATGAGTCTAAAAACCGCATAATTAGCGAGTTGATTGTGACTTTTATAGAATCCAAAATTTTTGGGGCGATGCTAAAGTCAAAGGCTTGTGAACATCAAGAGAGACAACTTGCAATGAAGAAAGCCTCAGATAACTGCAAAAAGTTATTTGAAAAGTTAACTTTGGAATACAACCGCGCAAGACAAGGTCAAATTACTTCTGAGTTGATAGATATCGTCAACGGTTCTTGACAAGAAAGGATTTAAAAATGGGAAAAATACACGAAATTATTGGTCCAGTAGTAGATGTTTACTTTGACACAGAACTGCCTAAAATCAATACCTGTTTAAAAGTTAATAACCACGGACAAGAGTGCTTCTTGGAAGTACTGCTGCATGTTGGCGACAAGGTTTGCAGAACCATTGCTTTTTCGCCAACAGATGGTCTTAAAAAAGGACTTCAAGTTATTGACACCAAAGCACCAATTAAAGTACCAGTTGGTACTAAAACCCTTGGTCGTATGTTTAACACGCTTGGCGAGCCAATTGATTTAAACGGAGAACTAAAAGTAGATTCTGTTAAACCAGAGCCAATTCACAAAGCCCCGCCTCAATTTGCTAAGCTTTCTACAGAAGTTGAAATTCTGGAAACTGGAATTAAAGTAATTGACTTGCTTGCTCCTTACATCAAAGGTGGGAAAATTGGTTTATTTGGCGGTGCTGGGGTTGGAAAAACCGTGTTAATCCAAGAACTAATTCACAATGTTGCAAAAGCCACTGGTGGGATTTCTATTTTTGCTGGTGTTGGTGAACGTTCTCGCGAAGGTTTTGATCTTTACACTGAAATGAAAGAGTCTGGAGTTTTGAAAAACACAGCCCTAGTTTTTGGTCAAATGAACGAACCACCTGGAGTTCGTATGCGAGCACCGCTGACCGCGCTTACTATGGCTGAGTATTTTCGTGATGTTAAAAAACAAGATACTTTACTTTTTATTGACAACATTTTTAGATATGTGCAAGCAGGTTCGGAAGTTTCTGCACTTCTTGGACGAATGCCTTCTGCAGTTGGCTACCAGCCAACTTTAGCAACTGAAATGGGTAGACTGCAAGAGAGAATTACTTCAACCAAGGACGGTTCAATTACTTCGACTCAAGCAGTATACGTGCCGGCTGACGACTACACAGATCCGGCTCCATCTACTGTTTTTTCTCATCTTGACGCAACTACTAACTTAAAACGCCAACTAATTGAAGAAGGTATATATCCAGCAGTTGACCCTCTGGCTTCAACTTCTTCTGCACTTAATCCAAATATTTGTGGAACTGAGCACTACACAGTGGCCCGTCGTGTGCAAGAAATTATTCAAAGATACTACGAACTTCTAGACATTATTGCGATTCTTGGAATGGACGAACTTTCGGATAGTGATAAACTTATTGTGCACCGTGCACGCCGTGTGCGTTTCTTTTTATCGCAATCTATGCACGTTGCCGAGCAGTTTACCGGAATAAAGGGTAGTTTTGTGCGTTTAAAGGACACAATTAAAGGCTTTAAAGACATACTAGATGGTAAATACGACCACATTGAAGAAGAGGCTTTCCATATGGTTGGGTCAATTGAAGAGATGCTTGAAAAAGCCAACTCTTTAAAGAAAGCGCAAAATGCAGTTTAATCTATATTTATATCAAGGCTTGATGTTAACTGAAGAGGCCACTAAGTTTTTGTTGAAAGACAAAAACGGTGAAGTCGTGATAATGGATAAACATATCCCAATTGTTTTGTCTGCGCTTGAGGCTACTTTAGTTTTAACTCTTAAAAACAACGAAACTAAGTATATTTGCCTAGAACGCGGAATCATTGAGTTTAAACAAAACACCGCTAAAGTCTTGGCTTCACTTGCTGTTGTCAGAGATTCGGAAAAAGATGCGCAAACTGCTTTTCTTGAGGCTAAAAACACAGCGTTAAATAATGCCAAAAAAGAAAACAATGAGTTTACGATTTTAGAAAAGAAACTAAAAGACCAAATACATTTAACCAAAGCAGGTTTGCTTTAAATTTGAAACAGAAATGAAAAATGCAGGTATTACCTGCATTTTTCATTTAGTTTAATTAGTTAAGGTGTACTCAGAAATATCGACAACTATATAGGAAACTAAGTCTTTGTAAATTGTGCGGTTGACATTTACTTTAACGATATCACTGCCTTTTTGCATTAAGTCGTTTATTTTATCAGCACACACGTTAAAAGCAGTACAAGAAATTGCACTGTTTGCGTGAACCAGTTCAAACTTAGCAACACTTGTTCCTTTTGCACTTTTAAAAACTTTTTGATTTTTAATTTTAGCAATTGTAGTAATTGTGTGTCTGCGCTCTATTTCTTTAAATGGCACAAAATACTTTTCTTTAGACAACTTGTTTAACAAATCATATTTAAGGTTAAAGCCAAGTGCTTTAAACTCAAAATCACTCAGTTCACTGTCTGAGTATTCAGATTCACTTTTTTTGTAGTCAGAAAGCAAAGCAGTATGCTCGCGCATCATAGCAAGGTCGTGCATTTGTTTTTTTGTCAAACCAAAACCATCAAGCGCACTTGCAAAAACTAAGTTTTCAAGTTGTTCCTGCGACAAGATGTCTTTAGTTTTAACTAAAAAATCAACATAGTCACTGTATTTTTGTGAGTTTAGTTGTTCAACCAGTTCACTGTTAATTCTTTTAACCACACTTAAAGGAAGCAAGATTTTATTTTGACTGAGTTTGCATTTTTTTCCAGAAATCAAAATTCGCGGATTTAAAACAAAATATCCTTTTAGTTTTGCCTCAAAAACGTATTTTAAAATAGTTTCTGAGTCTCCTGTATAGAGTTCAAAGAAAGCAGCCGCAAAACAGTTAAAGTAATTTGCTTTGATATAGGCCATTTGATAAGCCAAAGTGGCGTATCCGACTGAATGGCTTTTGTTGAAACCGTATTCAGCAAACTTCTTGATGAATGCAAATATT
>CAUTSX010000007.1:0-13752 GCA_963541405.1 uncultured Acholeplasmataceae bacterium
AATTTTAATCAAACCGATGATAAACTAGATGTTACTATTAGGTTAAAAGAAGTAATTTCTTATTCCGATTTTTTTTCATTCAACCAAGAAACTTTTAAATATCTCCAAAGTGTAGGAGCGCCAAAAAGCACAAAACTAATTTTTACCTATAGCACTTACTCTAAACTAAGTGAACATTTTCTTAGTTATTTTCAGTCAGTAATCAAAAGTTTTAAAACTAATGACCCTGTAAATAAACGCTTTCTTGAAATTGTTTTAAAATCCGAGTTTACAGTTGATCAAACTAACAGAACTATTAACATCATAGTTGACATAAATACGCTTAACTGGGCCATTAAACAGGAATTAAATAAAAAGTTGTTTGCTGCATTTACAAATTATTTTGGCCTGCCTTTTATCTTTAATTTCCAAAAAAACCCAGTCAATGAAACTACCTTTGAACTAAATACTCAGTCAAATCACGTTCAAGTTGGCTCTAACCAAGCATACACTCAAACACCACGTTCAAACCAAGGTTATTCCCGTCGACGTAGCTACTCTTTTAGAGACGACCTTTCTTTAAAGAAATTAAAAGAAATTCCTTATGACAACTACGAAGTTACAAAAAAACAAAACCAAGGTGAAAGCCTAGTTTATAAGTTTCACGTTACCGTGGTAGAGGCGGAAATTAGAAAACTCAAAGACGGCAAGTATACCCTACTTCAAATGACTTTAGAAGATGAGACCGACGCTATTTTGGCCAAGAAGTTTCTATACAACCAAGAAATTACAGAGGCTGAAAAAATTCAGCCCGACACTAACTTAAAAATAATTGCAGAAGTTCAATATGACACTTATGCTTCCGATGTTATATTGATGCTTAAAAACTTTGAAATCATCGACAAAGAAAGCCAAATAGAAGAAACCACTTTATTTACACGCCAAGATAAAGCAGAAGACAAGCGAGTTGAACTACACGTTCAAACTAAACTTTCTAACATGGACGGAGTTGGTGAGATTAAAGACTACGTGGCGCTAGCTAAATCTTTTGGCCACAAAGCCATCGCGGTTACAGATTCTGGTGGAATTTATGCATACCCACAGTTTGCGCAAGCCTGCAAAAAAGCCGAAATTAAACCAATTTACGGTGTGCAACTGCCATACATTGACGACTCTTTTTACATTAAAAAAGGAGACTCAGACACTTTACTTAAAGACCTGACCTATGTGGTATTTGACTTAGAAACCACCGGACTTTCAATAGTTAATGACAAAATTATTGAAATTGGTGCAGTTAAAGTTAAAAACGGTCAAATTATCGACAGATTTCAAGCGTTTTGCGATCCTGAAGAGAAGTTAATTGAGTTTGTCTCAAACTTAACTAACATTACCGATGAGATGCTAAAAGGTCAACCCAAAATAGAAGTTGTCTTAAAAGACTTTATAGAGTTTGCAAGAGACTCAGTACTAGTTGCCCATAACGCTTCATTTGACTGTTTAAATGTACTTTACAAAGCCAAAGTTTTAAACTATTCTTTTGGCCAAAAAGTACTATACATTGATACACTTAACTTAGCCAGATATCACTACTCAGACCAACTTAAGCGTTTTAACTTAGGTACGCTTTCTCGTTTTTTTAAGATAAATTTAGAAAACCACCACCGTGCGATAGATGACGCTGATGCCACTGGTCAAATGTTTATCAAGATGCTTGAAGACCTTGCTAAAAAAGGCATTAAAACTTTCAACGACCTTGAAACCACTGTTGACCGCAGTAAAACTTACTTGCACCAAATGTCTTTTGCGGTAGATTTTCTGGTCAAAAACCAAGTTGGCTATAAAAATCTATTTAAGTTAGTAACTTCTGCTTTAACTGAATACTTTTACCAAAAACCTCGTGTACTTGCCTCTGAGTTTGAAAAATACAAAGAAGGTCTGTTAATTGGTGCAAACGGAGCAGGCGAACTTTGGTTTGACGCACTAAACTCAACTGATGAAGTGCTGGACAGCCACATTTTAAAATACGACTACATTTTAGTCTATCCGCCAAGTTGCTTTTCACACCTTAAAGACAACATAGCAGGTGGTATGGCAGCAATTAAAAACGCAATTGTCAGACTAATCAAGCACGCCAAAAAGTTAAATAAAACAATAGTTGCTTCAAGTAACCCGCATTACCTAAATAAAGAAGACCAAATTTATTATCAGTTTTTTATCAGAACTCCTTTAGTTGGTGGAGGCCGCCATGAACTTGCACAATACGAAACCACTCCTGATTACTTTTTTCAGACAACTGATGAACTAATTGCTGAGTTTGCATTTTTAAACGACGATAAACTAATAAAGGAAATCGTGGTTGAAAACTCAAACAAGATTGCTGATTTAATAAATGACATTCAAGCCTTTCCAGAGGGCCTATACTCTTTTTCTGACGACTATTTTAAAGATGCAGGTATTCCTTCAATAGAAGGTGAGTTTAAGCGCTTAATTTCGACAAACTTAGAGTTAAAGTATGGCAAAAGCCCACATAAGTTTATTTTAGACAGAATACAAAGAGAACAAAATACCATTCTTAAAAACAATTTTGCCTCAATTTACTACATGTCTTATTTATTGGTAAAAAAATCTAACGACGACGGTTATGTGGTTGGTAGTCGTGGGTCTGTCGGCTCTTCTTTTGTGGCAACAATTTTGGGAATTACTGAAGTAAATCCTTTGCCACCGCATTACTTTTGCCCAAAAGGTTGTTTTCAGGTCTTTAAGTTCAACGAAGACTTAAAGAAAGACTACGCACCTACTCAGTTTGATGAAATGTTTAAAGATGACTTAAATGAAGCTGATGATGGATATGATTTAAAAGAACGAGACTGTCCAGTGTGTGGCTCTAAACTAAACCGAGACGGACACGACATTCCGTTTGAAACCTTCCTTGGTTTTCAAGGAGACAAAACTCCCGATATCGACCTTAACTTCTCAGGTGAATATCAAGCCCAAGCTCACGAGTATGTTCGCACTTTACTTGGCGCGGACCACGCCTTTAGAGCAGGAACGGTTTCAGGAGTTGCTGAAAAAATAGCATTTGGTTATGTCAAGGGCTACATTGAAGATAAGCAAATGAAAATTCGTAAGCCCAAAATTGCGGCTCTGGCTAAAAAAATTGTTGGAGTTAAGAGAACCACTGGGCAACATCCTGGCGGAATTGTTGTGGTGCCAAAACCTTACTCAATATTTGACGTTACCCCAGTGCAATTTCCGTCAGACGACACCTCGGCAAGTTGGCGCACCACACACTTTGATTACCACTCTTTTGAAGAAAACTTACTAAAACTAGATATTTTGGGACACGATGACCCAACTATGATAAAGTTTTTATTTGACTATGTAAAAGCCAATCCTGCTGATTTTCCGTTTAGCGAAGTTAGAGACATTCCAATGGCCGATGTTGATGTTTACAAAATGTTTTCCAGCAACGAAATTCTAAACGTAGACTACTCAAATGCACCATTTATGCCAGCAACTGCGTCAACTGCGCTGCCTGAGTTTGGAACTCCGTTTGTTTCGCAAATCTTGGCTGAAACTAAACCCACAACATTTGCAGAACTAGTTAAAATTTCTGGGCTTTCACACGGTGAAAACGTGTGGTTAAATAACGGAAAAGTTTTAAAAGACGGACACCCTGAGTTTGGCTCAATTCCTTTTAAAAACTTAATTGGTTGTCGCGACGACATCATGATAACCTTGATTTCTAAATACAATGTTGAGCCACTTTTGGCTTTTAATGCCATGGAGTTTATCCGTAAAGGAAATTGCCGCAGAAACCCGGCAAAATGGGCAGAGTACGCAAATCAACTCAGAGTCTTTGGTGTGCCTGAGTGGTATATTTACTCATGCGGCCTGATTAACTATATGTTTCCAAAAGCCCACGCCACTGCCTACGTCATCATGGCTATTAGAATTGCTTGGTTTAAGCTACACAAACCACTGCTTTTCTACTCTGCTTTTTTCTCAAAACGTGCAGTTCAGTTTGACTATACTGTCATGACTAGTGGCAAAATCGCAATTGGCAACAAAATTCGTGAACTTGAGCAATTGGGATATGAAATTAAGGCCAAAGACCAAGAACTTTTAGTTACTTTAAAAGTAGCCTATGAGTTTTGTGCGCGCGGATTCAGTTTTTCAAAACTCGTGGTTAACGAGTCTAGTGCAAAAACTTTTAACATTAAAGGAAATACCCTGCAAATGCCGTTTGCGACAATTGATGGAACTGGAGATGCAGCGGCGTTTGATTCGGTAAACGCCCGAAAAGATGGACTTTATACTTCCAAAGAAGACTTTAAAGCACGCTCAGGAGTTAATAAAACTGTTTATAAAAAATTCCTGGATCTAGGTTGTCTTGCTGACTTGCCAGACAAATAACCTTAGTAAATTTCTTTTAAAAATCTAGAAGGTTTGAGTTTTATGCCGTCTTGGCTAAACTCAAAACTTACCAAAAAAAGGTTTTGCTTGGCTCTAGTAATTGCGACGTACATCAGCCTTCTTTCTTCTTCTATGTCAAGCAAAGCGCTGGTTTTAGTATCTGGAAACACACCTTCGTTAAGACCAACTACCAAAACTGTTTGAAACTCAAGTCCTTTTGATTCGTGTACTGTGTAGATTTGCGGTAGATTTTCAAAAAACCTAAAACCACGCTTAAGTTCTTGTTCAATTTTCACTCTTTCTTGGTTTCTTCTGACCAATAGACAAATTTCTTTGATGTCTACACGCTGGTTTCTTTGGAGTATTAGATAAGATTTTAGTTATAACAGAAAATCAAAAAAACTTGTGTCATGATAGATTTTAATACTTGCCTTAATTTCAAGGTCTGAAAAAAGCATTTTTTCAGGCCTTTTTTTATTTTTCTCAATTAGTCTGTTAGCGCACTCCACAATGGCTGGTGCTGAACGGTAGTTTTGGGTGAGCATATAAACTTTGGGCAAGTAAGTTTCCCGGTATTTTTCAATTAAATCAAAAGACGCACCTCTGAACTTATATATTCCTTGGTCTATGTCTCCAACTAAAATAGTTTTGGTATGAGTAGATATTAAATGTTTTAAAATTTGAAATTGAACTAAGTTAGTGTCTTGAACTTCGTCTATTAGCACATAGTCGTAAGTTTGTCTGATTTCTTTGTTTTTTAGTTTTTCTAAACATAGCAATAGCATATCGTCAAAATCAATTAAGGAGTTTTTATCTAGAAAATCCTTGTATTTTTTTAAAGTTTTGTTGAGTTTTTTACCAGGATTAGACTTGTAGAGCGAAACTTCTAGAATTTCTCTTTTACTAAAAATACGCGGAGTTTCAAATAACACTTGTTTACCCAAAATAAAAGGTTTGATTAAATTAAAACAAAAACCGTGAAAGGTATATACTCCGACACTTTCTTCATTTAACCTATTTTTTAGTTCTTTAGCAGCCATATTTGAAAATGTTAAACACAATATTTTTACGTTATTTTGACTTTCCTTAATTTTTTTAATTTTTTGGATTAAAGTATAAGTTTTTCCGCTACCAGCACCAGCTAACACTAAGACGTGTTTGTCTTTGCTTTCAATGATTTTTTGTTGTTCTGGATTCATCTAAATATATTTATTCGTGTAATCTTAAAATACTTAAAAATACGCTAAATAATGAAAAAACCTTCAAAGGAATATCCTTTGAAGGTTTTTCTAAATATATCTTAAAAAATACAATTAGTCAGTTGCTTTAGATGCAAAAAACATCGCAATAATTACTGCTAGTTTTAAAAACTCAATATACATCCAAGTAAGCGTAGACACTAATCCTAGAATCGCAACATAAGAACACCCTTTGTCAAGACCATCGTTTTGTGCAACTTCACGTAAACCCTCAATACTAAAGGTTAAAACAATTGTTAAATAAAGGATGTAGACAGAACTTAGTGCAATTTGCAGCCAAAGGTAAGTTGTATTGCTGTAAAGTTGATTGTCGGTATTTCTAAAAACTAACCAAAGAACTAAGTTAACTAAAGACATTAAAAGCAAAGTTAGTCCTAAAAACATCATGACTTTGAAAAGTTTGCGAGTTCCTCTAACCCAATTGCTTAAGTTTAAAACTAAGACTGTTAAAAAGACAAAAGCAGTTGCGCTAAGAGCAATTATACCAACACCTCTTAAAATCATTTCAAAAACTAAAGTAGTGGCACCAATAAACACGCCTGACGCAATTGAGTATACCCAAACTGATAATCTAGCAATTGAAACAAAGTTGCCAAGTAGCGAAAATAAAAACATCAAACCAAAAGCACTCAGCGAAACTATTGAAAAGATAATTAAATTAGATTTTCTTTGATCCGAAGTTAGTACAGATGTATTGCTAAAAATAAAATAATAACCTAAGAAAAATACAACTAATGCAAAAGCAGACAGCAAGCCAACAAAAAATAAACTTTTTAGTAAAAGAGATTTAAAAGTAGTTTTAGGAACTGCGTATTCTTCAAGCGAATAGTCTTGAGCATCTAGGTTCTGAATTCTAGAAATTTTCTTTAAATTTGGATTTATCATACTACCTCCTTGACACATCTTTTGAAAGATATCTAACAAAATAATTATAACAACAAAATTAACACTTTTAACAAAAAAATTATTTTATTTGCCTAGAAACTCTAAGCAAATATACAATTTTTTGTATTTTTAAATGGTAAAATATTTGTGCTATGAGATACTATGAAAATTTTAAAGGAAACCGTTGGAAAAAGACAATTGATGTTGCTGATTTTATTCAGGCTAACTACACAGAGGTAAAAAAATTCACACTCACTTTAGCTGTCCCAACACAAAATACTTTAAAACAAGTTAAAAAATTAAACGAACTTCTAACCGAAGAAACCAAAAAAGGAATTTTGGACGCAGAGTGCAAAATCTCTTCAAACATTTTGGCATATGGACCTGGCTATTTACTTGGAGACAGCAAAACTACACCAGAATGTATTGTTGGTCTGCAGACCGACAAACCTTTAAAACGTGCTTTGTTTGCAGAAGGCGGAATTAAAATCGCTAAAAAAGCTTTGTCTTCGTATGGTTATGAACTAGATAAAGACACTGAAGATATTTTTACAAAATACAGAAAAACCCACAATCAAGGTGTGTTTGATGTGTACCCTGAAAACATTAAAATCGCTAGACACAACCACGTAATTACAGGACTGCCAGACGGATATGGTCGCGGCCGAATTATTGGAGATTATCGTCGTGTTGCGCTTTACGGCGTTGACCGTTTGATTTTAGAAAAACAAAAAAGTAAAGCAAGTTTTGAGTTTCCCTATACTCCTGAAATCATTCAAAAAATTGAAAATCTAGAGATGCAAATCAAAGCGCTTTTTGACTTAAAAGAAATGGCGAAACTATATGGTTTTGACATTTCTCTACCCGCTCAGTCTGCAAAAGAGGCCGTTCAATGGACTTATTTTGCGTATTTGGCGGCAATTAAACAGCAAAACGGTGCAGCGATGTCGCTAGGTAGAGTATCTACTTTTTTTGACATTTATATTGAAAAAGACAAACAAGAAGGAAGATTAACTGAAGCGGAAGCCCAGGAGTTAATTGATAACTTTGTATTGAAGTTAAGAATGGTTAGATTTGCCCGAACTCCTGAGTATAACTCTGTGTTTTCAGGAGACCCAGTTTGGGTAACTGAGTCTATCGCTGGAATGAATGGAGCTACTAAGTCTTTTGTAACCAATACTTCCTTTAGAATGTTACACACTCTTTACAATCTTGGAGTTTATCCTGAACCTAACTTAACTGTGCTTTGGTCTGAAAAACTACCTGTTGACTTTAAGAAATATTGTGCAAAAGTCTCAATTGAAACCTCGGCTATTCAATATGAAAATGACAACTCAATTTCTGAATGCCATGGCTCTGACTATGCAATTGCTTGTTGTGTTTCACCAATGGCAGTCGGCAAAGAAATGCAGTTTTTTGGAGCTCGTGCTAACTTAGCCAAAACTCTGCTTTACGCACTCAACCAAGGAAGAGACGAAATAACCGGGGAACAGGTTATTACTTTGCCTAAAACTGAATTGTTGAAAGACGGCAAATTTGACTTTAAAGCGGTTTATAAGGCCTTTAAAGCAGCAATGAAGGAAGTTGCAAAACTTTATGTTAATGCCCTTAACATCATTCATTATATGCACGATAAATACGCATATGAGTCTATGCAAATGGCACTACTGGACGACGAAATTACTCGTAATTTTGCAACTGGTATCGCTGGACTTTCGGTGGTCGCAGATTCTCTTTCTGCAATTAAATATGGACGAGTTGAGCCGATATACGACGAAACTACTAATTTAATTAAAGACTTTAAAACAACTGGCGTGTGGCCAAGATACGGAAACGCAGACGACAGAGTAGATGAACTCGCAGTAGCCGTAGTTAAAGATTTTTGGAAAGAAATTGCTACTAATCCTACCTACTTAAACGCCAGACCTACGATGTCTATTTTGACAATCACTTCAAATGTAGTTTATGGTATGCACACCGGCTCTACTCCAGATGGTCGTAAAAAAGGTGAACCTTTTGCACCTGGCGCAAATCCTATGCATGGTCGCGATAACACTGGTGCTTTAAACTCGCTTCTTTCCGTTGCCAAAATTCCGTTTGAGTTTGCCAGAGACGGAATTTCAAATACTTTTCAATTGCTTCCAGAGTCTTTAGGTTCAACTAACTTACCAGACTGCGAAGAAGTTAGAAAAACTAACTTAGTTTCAATTTTAGACGGCTACTTTCAAAACAAAGGATATCATTTAAATATCAACGTTTTTAACCGAGAAAAACTAATAGAGGCTTACAAAAACCCAAATAAGTTTCCAAACTTAACTATTCGGGTATCTGGATACGCAGTTAACTTCTCTAAGTTAACTGACCAACAAAAACTTGAGGTAATTGCGAGAACAATTCATGCCACTAGATAAGGCCTTACTTGAAGTTAAAGGCCAAGTTCACTTAATTGAACCATTTGGGGCCTTTGATGGGCCGGGCTTGCGTTTTGTTTTGTTTCTACAAGGTTGTCCACTTGCTTGTAAGTTTTGCCACAACCGCACTTCGTGGAATAAAAATTTAGGCGAAACCTACACAGTTTCAGAAATTATAAAGAAGTTCAATCAATATAAATTGTTTTATGGAACAACTCCTAAATTAACTGTCAGTGGCGGTGAGCCTTTGTTTCAACTTGAGTTTTTAGAGGCTTTGTTTAAAGTTGCCAAAAGCCAAGGCATAGAAACTTGTCTAGACACTTCCGCAGGGTTGTTTTCAGAAAAAGACAAAGAAAAATACAAAAAAATTCTTAAAAACACTGATTTGGTTTTACTTGATTTAAAGCACTCAGATCCAAAAAAGCACCTTTGGCTAACAGGCAGGCCACTTGAGCCGGTTTTCACGTTTGCTCGTTTTTTAAATGAGGAAAAAAAAGACATCGTAGTTAGACAAGTAATTATTCCTGGGATAAATTTATTTAAATCTCAACTGCGTAAATTGCGTATTTTTTTAGATTCACTTTCTTCAGTTTGTGCAATAGAAGTTTTAAAATACCACACGCACGGTGTTAAGAAATGGACAGACTTAGGGTTAAATTACCCGTTAAAAGGTGTCAGAGAAGCAAACCAAGCAGATTTTGAGTTTGCAAACGAAATTTTGACTAAAGGATATAAGTTCAAAAAATGCAAGATATTTTTAAGAAACTAAACTTCCATAACAAATTAGCACTTGCCCCGATGGCTGGCTACACTTACTCTGCATTTAGACAAATTTGCAAGGAAGTGGGTGCTGGTCTTCTTTACACAGAAATGATTTCTTCATACGCCTTGGCACACGGTGATGAAAAAACACTTAAAATGCTTGAATTTAAAGAAAATGAACACCCGATTGGCGTCCAAATTTTTGGAAACAACCCAAAAATTATGGCCCAGGCCGCTAAAATTCTTGAAAAAAACTACTGCTTTGATTTTATTGATATAAACTTTGGTTGTCCTGCTCCCAAAATTTCTGACCGTGGTCATTCTGGTTCTTATTTACTTAAAGACTTGCCACTACTTAAAGCAATTACTGAGGCTGTAGTTCAAGCCGTCTCGCTGCCGGTTTCTGCCAAAATCAGACTGGGATTTGATAAAAACTCCATAAATGGACAAGAAGTTGCCAAAATTCTTGAAAACTCTGGAGTTTCTTTTATCGCAGTACATGGCCGCACGAAAGAACAGGGATATTCTGGGTCTGTTGACCTTGATGGAATTAAAAAAATCAAAGAAGCGGTTTCGATTCCTGTAATTGGCAACGGTGATATTTCAAATCACGAAGATTTTATAAAAATGCTTGAATACTGCAAAGTAGATGCGGTAATGATTGGCAGAAAAGCGTTGGCAAACCCTTTAGTTTTTAAAGAAATCTTAACTGAGTCTCATAATTTAAAAACACCTGCATCCATCGCTGAACTTATTTTAAAACACTACTTGCTGCTTATAAACCAAGAAAAAGACCACAGACGTTTTTTTCTATTGCTGCGTAGTGCTATTCTTTTTTATTTAAAAAATCTAAAAGTTACAACTGATCTTAGACAAGCCGTTTGTAAATTAAACACAGAAGCTGAACTTTTTAAAATAATTTCTGAAATTAAAAAAATCCAGTAAATATCAAGGTGTACCTAATTTACTGGATTTTTTTTGAGTTATAGTGCTTATTTACACAAAAATTAAGTTTTGCTTTAAAACAAAGTTATAAGCCTGTTTAGTTTCTTTCGCTTTAACATTAAGTGCTTTGTGTGCTTTATCAATTACTTTTTTAGCAGAGTCAAGAGCTTCTACATGAAGTTCAGCGCCAATGTGCTTCTCTTCTAGTTTTAAAGTAAAGTCTTTCGTGTTTTGTGTAAACTCTTCAGTTTTTCCGTCTTTTAGTTTTAGATACCAACGGTATTCCTTAATTTCTTTTTTAAAGCTGTGTGCTTCTACTTTAAGTTCATCGCCAACTTTGTATTCACTTTTTAAATGGTGGAAATGCATTACTTTTTTGTGGTGATGATGACCGTGGGGGCCGTGGTGGGGTTTTTCACCATCGTGTCTGCAACTGCTTAAGGCAAACAAAGCAACTAAGGAAAATAGAGCAAATAATATTCTTTTCATAATTTTTAATCCTTTCTAAATTATTTTTTTAAAAAAATAATTTACACCATCAGTTTAGCCTAAATTAGTTTTATTTGCAAATGATTTGCATTTGCAAATAAACTTACCCCAAATTTAAAAACGCTTGGAACCCAAGCGTTTTTAAATTATTTTTTTGTAATTTTGTAGGCAAAAGTATTTGAAATTTCTTTAAAGGTATCGCCTAAATTCAAAATTCTGTAAATTTTTTTAGTGTGTTTATCGCCAATCACGCTAATCTCGTAAACTGCTTTTCTTGTAATTACGATAAACTCTGAGTTGTTTTTAGCAAAAACCACAGCCTCTTTGGTGCCACTTGGTTGAGACTTATATAAAGGAAATTTCCTATATACAACTTTATTTGAATTAAAAGCCGCGCTAATTATAAACTTTAACTTAATTTTGTCATCATCTTTATTTGCAACTACACGGTTTTCTGGTTTTGGATTGATGTGCAAATAATCAGAAAAAACCTCTTTATCTAAGTCTTTAATTTCGTCGTAGTAGTAAGCTGCCTGAATTTCATCTTCTTTAAAAGGCAGTTTATATTCAAGTGCTTTAGTTTTGACTAAGACAAACCAAATAACTGTCCCGATTAAAAGAAAGTGAAAAATTATAAAAGCAGTTTTAATAGCCTTAATCATAATTAAAGTATCTCCTCGTACTGTGCGTAGACTCCGTCAAGCCCACGAGCATCGCGTTCTTCTTTTGTAAAAATGTGCACCCAGATTTGCTCAGTAGCAATCAAAGTCCAACCAGAACCGGT
This sequence comes from uncultured Acholeplasmataceae bacterium, assembly GCA_963541405.1. Lineage (GTDB taxonomy): Bacteria > Bacillota_I > Bacilli_A > Acholeplasmatales > Acholeplasmataceae > CALISC01. The sequence goes on from CAUTSX010000007.1 coordinate 11,931, forward strand.
TTCAACGGACTTAAATTCAGGGTAGTTTTTAACTCTGGCAACTAAGGCTAAAGCTTGGCGTTCTGAGGCAGTTCCAATAACTGCGATGTCAAAAAGTGGATGAATTCCAGCAAAATTGTAGTATTTAACATCTTTCACGTCAATATCTTTTAAGTCTTGATTAATTTCTTTTAATCTAAGTGAGTCCATTTATACTCCTTTTAAATTACTTAATTTCTTGTTTTAGTTTGTTGTAAGTAGCAATTTGTATTTGCTCAGGTTCAATGTCTCGGGCGTTTAAACTTTTAAAAACTCCTTCAAATACAAGCACACAGGCTTTATTTAAGTCTTGCCACATTACTTTTCTAATTTCTGCAAGGTCCGAAAAAGTTCTTCTCATTTCTGCTTTATCTGAAATAAATAGGATTTTGCCAAGTGTTGAAATTTCTGGATTCGGAGTTGTGTGCATAAATACTGAGTTAATTTCATCTCTAGATATGTCAATTAGTTTAGAAAAAATATAGGCAGACACAGGACCGTGTAGTAAATTTTGGCTGTTTGTATTTTTTAAGCCAGGATACGAAAACTTAACTAAACTATGTGCTTCGTTTGCATTGACATGTTTCGCAAAATCATGAATTAAACCTACTAGATACGCTTGATTTTCATCAATTTGCCAGTGTCTTGCTAGTTGCTTGCACATCTTAGCGGTGGAAAGTGAGTGTAGATATCTTTCTTTGTCGTTGTTTAATTTAGTTTTCAAGGCTTGTTTTAAATATTTAATTTTTGCACTAAAGTTAGTGTTTAAATAATATCTAAGTAAGTTTCTTTTAAAATAGTCAGGCTTAAAAAAACGAATAATGCTAAATATAATTTTTTCTCTAAACCTGTTAATTTTAGTTAAAAATCGTTCGCTTCCGCTGTCTATTGATTTGACTAAAAAGGTTGAGTTAAACTGCATTTTATTGCTAAAAACAACATCAGTTAGTAGTTGGTCTCCAATAAATGCTGTTTTTTTTACGCTGATTTGTTCAGATTTGCAAATCTTTTTACCAGTTTTAGTAAATGGTTTTTTTAAGTTAAAAAAAACTTTGGTATTAGGTAAATTATTAAAAAGCTGTCTAGATTTGCCAGAATTGCTAAAAATAAACAGTCTAAAGTCAACGCTTAGTTTTTCAAAAAAAATAATAGTTTCGCTAGAAAATGAGTTTTCTTTGTATGAAAGCAGTGTATTGTCTAAATCAAAAATTAAAGTATTGATACCTTGATTTTTAAGTTCTGCTAAAGGAAGGTTAAAAATACTTTCTAAATATGCAGTAAACCTGTATTTAGACATTATTGGTAAACTTTAAGAATTTCTACATCTAGGCTCTTGTTTTCAGAAACTTTGAAAGAAACTTTGTCTCCGGCTTTATGGTTTTGAATAGCACGACCCAAAGGAGTTTCTACAGAAATTTTTAAAATATTGCCACCAAAAAGGTCAGTTTCTTGACTACCAACCAGTTGAATGTTTTCAACAGCAGAGTTGTGTAGATATTTAAGCTCAACTTTATTGCCAATCGTACAAATATCGTCGCGGTTATTTTTAATAATAACTGCATCTTTTAAAATGTTTTCCAGTTCTTTAATTTTGTGTTCAATTTGTGCTTGTTCGTTTCTAGCAGCATCATAATCTGCGTTTTCAGACAAGTCTCCTTGAGCACGCGCTTCTTTAATTGCTTGAATGTTTTTAGGGCGTTTAACGAATTTAAGTTCGTTAAGTTCACTTACTAATTTATCGTACCCTTCTTGAGTTAATGCATTTTTTTTAGCCATTTTTTCTCCTTGTTAACTACTAAACATT
>CAUTSX010000008.1:0-13545 GCA_963541405.1 uncultured Acholeplasmataceae bacterium
TTTGCTAACAATTGCTAACTCTAATTTTGAAGAGTGGCGAATTCAAAACCCAGATAAATCTATTTTTGATTTCAACTTATCATTTGAAAAAATCAGTTTAGACGGAGCGCTTTTTGACATTGAAAAAGTCAAATACTTCGCAAAAGAATACCTTGGAAACCTTTCAACTAAGCAGGTTTAAAAAGAATCTTTGGCTTGGGCTAAAGTATCCTCTAAAGAACTTTATGACTTTATTTCTAAAGACCCAGAATACTATAAAGAAATTATTTCAATCGAAAGAGAAACTGAAAAACCTCGTAAAGACTACGCAAGTTTTTCAGAAATTATGCCTTTGATTGGATTTATGGATGACTCTGTTTATTCTACTAACTTAACTAAAGACTTAGTGTTTTCAGAGAAACTTACCGACGCTCAAGTTTTAGAAATTTTAAAACAATATGAGGCTAACGTAAATATTGTTAACCTTGCATCTGAAACCGAGTGGTTTGAGGCATTTAAAGCACTTTTTTCAAAACTAAAATACGCTGCTAACAGAAAAGAATATAAAGCAAACCCTGAAAACTACATTGGAATGATTGCAGATGTTGCCGAAGTTCTAAGAGTTACTTTGGCCTTAAAAAAATCTACTCCAAACTTTTATTTAATTCAAAAAATCATGGGACCTGCCAGAATTAAACAAAGAGTTTCTCAGGTTTTTGATATAATTAAAAGCAGGTAAAAACCTGTTTTTAATGGCCGCTTGGAGAAACGGTTAACTCATATGCCCCTCACGCATACATCCACGGGTTCGAATCCCGTAGCGGTCACCAAATGTATTTAAACCCCGTTTTACGGGGTTTTAATTTTTGGGTTTTTAGCGTATAATTTATGTGAAACAAAAAGTAATGAAATGTTTCACATATAGGAGCAGGTATGAATGCGCAAGAATTGTTAAACAGACAAGAACAAATTAAAAAAAGAATTGAAAAAACAACCTTTGGTTCCATTGAAATCAGGACGCAAAATGATAAAAAATATATATATGTACATTTCAGATCAGAAGGAATTTTGTTGAGCAAGTATGTCGGTGAATACAGTCCTGAACTACTTCAGTTAATTCACATCAATAATGCGGAAGTAAAAGAATTAAAAAAAGAATTAAAAAAAATCCAAAAAGAGCTTGGAATTCTTCAATATAAAAACTTTTCTTTAAGCGAAAGTGTCAAATTAAACATCGACCTTGCAATGCGAAATTTTGTTAATTTAGTCTACAGTCAGTCTATTTTAGAAGGTGTGGCAACTACTTATGCAAACACTGAAACTATCATTGAAGGTGGTATAGTAGACAAAATGACAGTTTCAGATATTACAAAAATTCTTAATTTAAAAAGAGCTTGGAACTTTATTTTAAGCGAAGGTGTTATTTCACAAAAAACGAGTTATCAAATACTTTGCGAAATCAACAAATCAATAGAGCAAGATTTAATGTATTCAGCAGGTATGTTAAGAACCTCAACAGTAAAAATTACAGGCACAAATTATATCCCTCCGATGCCGTTTGAAACGAAAATCAAGGAAGAAATTACGGGAATAATAAATAGAAAACCTTGTTTTGATGTTGCTATTGATTTAATGCTTTTTGTGATGAAAACTCAACCTTTTCTAGATGGCAATAAAAGAACTGCCGTCGTTTTTGGAAACCATTATTTAATTAGCCACGGTCTTGGTCTTATTGCTGTTCCAGTGAAAGAAATAAATAAATTCAGGAATTTACTAATCGCCTATTATGAAAACAAAAACACTGCCGTCAAAGAATTTCTCAAAAAAAGTTGCATTATTGAGTTAACTTGATTCTGGTTTGATTATGTTTCATCCAAAAGACATTGCAAATATTATTGTTATTTTGATATTGAACGAGTTTTAGAATATAAACCTATATTTAGCAGAAGAACTTTAAAGAATTTCTGAACAGTGATTAGTACTGGCAAGTATATAAAACAATTGGAAAAACATGAACGAGCTTATAAACTACGAACCTTTTTTGTTTAATTGCTTATCAGGTTTTACAAAAAAACAAATAGTCCGTATATACTGAACACTTTTAGCAAACATATAAAAATTGTTCATTCTTGTTGAACAATTTTAACTAAAACACTAAAATTGTTCACTAAAACTATACAATATTTGATTTAAATCTTTTTTAATGATAATATAAAAATGAACTAAAAAAGGTGTATAAATGATCATAAGAGATAAATATTTAAGTCAAATACGCGAATTTTTTGAAAGTGATTTAATAAAAGTGATAACTGGTGTTAGAAGATGTGGGAAATCGGTAATTCTTAAAAGTATTGCTGATGAAATAAGCCAAAAAAACGATAATATTATTTATCTAAACTTTGAAAAAACAACTGATTTTACTAAAGCTAGCACAGCACGCGGACTGGTAGATTATGTAATGGCTAACAAAAAAACTGGTAAATGTTATTGTTTTTTTGATGAAATTCAAGAAATTGAAAATTGGCAAATTGCAGTCAAGGATTTAAGACTAGAAAACTGCTCAGTTTTTGTTACAGGTTCCAATTCAAAACTTTTATCTAGCGAGTTCATTACACTTTTAAGTGGTAGATTTGTTTCATTCAGAATTAGACCGTTTATCTATAAAGAAATTGCAAAATTAGCAGAAACTCAAAACTTTAAACTAGATATTGACGATTATTTAATTTGGGGCGGGTTTCCTGCACGTTTTCAATATCAAACTGAACTTAGTTTTAAAAACTATCTTGCTGAACTTGAAAATACTATAGTTATCAATGACTTGATTAAAAGATATAAAATCAAAAAAACTCTTGTTTTTAAAAAAATAGTTAACTTTGTTTTGTGTAATAACTCAAGAGTTTTTTCAGCAAGATCGGTACACAAAATAATGCAAACAGATTTTCCAGACCTTTCAATTAATACAGTTGTTAAGTATGTTGAATACTTAAAAGACGCCTACATAATTGAAGAAATTCCACTATACTCAACTAAAACAAAACAAACACTAAAGTATTACAACAAGCTTTACAATTCAGACGTTTGTTTTAATTCTTTAAGAATTGATGACAACCGATACGATTTAGACCATAATCTGGAAAACATTGTTTACAACGAATTGATTTATATGGGCTATAAGTTAAAAGTATATAAAACAAATAACAAAGAAATTGATTTCATAGCAAGAGGTTATAACAAGCAATATTTAATTCAGGTTGCGTATTCTGTTGTAGATAGCAAGGCTTACGAAAGAGAATTGGGAGTTTTTAATAGTATTGACAACTCTATACAAAAGATTTTAATTACGAACGACACTTTAGATTTTTCAACTTCAACAGTTAGACACATCAGACTAAAAGATTTTTTAAAAATGGAAACTCTAGATTAGACAGAATAGTTTGCCTTATATCTTAATGGTGTTAATTTTTTGTAAAAATTATATGACTATAAACATACCTATATCTTTATTTAGTTTTATTTAAAACTAATTTCTTCGTATGGAAGTTCCCTTGATTTACACAAATCAGGACCATAAATTTTTCTTAACCTCTCAATTTTAATAATTTCTTCGGCAGTACCAGTTTCCACAATTTTTCCCTCCTGAATTAAAGAAACATTAGCATCTAAAAATAATGCGTGGTTCGGATTGTGAATGGAAAGCAAGATGGTCTTGCCCGTATCTTTGATTTTCTTTAACATACTTAAAACCATATTTTGATTTTTTAAGTCAAGTGCAGAAGTAGGCTCATCTAGAATAATAACTGGCGTGTCTTGAACTAAAGCTGCAGCGATTAATACCTTTTGTTTTTCACCACCGCTAATCTCATCAAGACATTTATTTAATAACTTCTCAATTCCAAGTTCCTTTGCAATTTCTTTAACTCTTTTAACCAGGTTCTCATTTGGTGATTTGTAAAACGCAAGTTTGTTTACTAAACTAAAGGAAAGATAGTCAGAAATCTTAACATCTGAAAATAGGTTAATGTGTTGAGGAACATATGAAAATATCTTACTTCTTTCTGCTATTTTTATGGATTTTAAATCTTTCTCTTCGTAGCAAATATTTCCGCTAATCGGTTGAAGTAGCCCAGCAAGGAGTTTAAGTAAAGTAGTTTTACCAGAACCGTTTAAACCTAAAAGTACGTTAATCGTGCCTTCTTTGAAAAACAAATCTATATTAGAAACCGTATCTTTGATTTCTTGTTTCTTGTATTTAAAAGATAAATTACTAATTTTAATATTCATTTTTTTGTCTAAACCTTTTGAAAACTAAAATAAAAACCACAATTAGTGTGCTGAGTAGTGAAGTTGTTGCACTCAAAGGCACTTCTGAGTCTGTAAAAGAACGAGAGATAATGTCGCAAACTACCATAAAAGTAGCACCAATAGTTATGGAAAGCGGAATTGAGTATTTGGTGTTTCTACCAATAAATAGTCTGGTGATGTGTGGTACAACAAGGCCTACCCAGGCGATTTTACCAGAAAAGCAAACAGAGATTGCTGTAAGCAAAGTAGCAATAATTATAATGCCGTGTTTATAAACTTGGTAGTTAATTCCCTTTGTTTTGGCCTCAGTTTCACCGAGAGCAACAATGTTGATACGCCAGGCGATTAAAAGTAAAACTGACACACAAACGAGAACCACTATTGTCATTATTAAAACTTGCGAATACAAGGCATTTCCGAAACTACCCATTTCCCAGTAGACAATTGAAGCCAGGGTAGTTTGTGGGTCTGCAAAATATTTTAAAAAAGCCAAAACTGCCGACATTAGCCCACCCACTAATATCCCTGAAATTAACAAAATCGTCTGAGACCTATTTTTAAACAACCTAGCGATAAGCAAGGTTAAAAACACAGTAAGTAAACCTAGAGAAAAGGAAAATATAGAAATGAAAATTGGACCAAGTCCAAATAGTATAGCGCTTGCTGCTCCAACTGAAGAACCCGCTGACACTCCAAGTAAGTCTGGTGAAACTAACTTATTTTGAAAAATCTCTTGATAAAGCAAACCAGAGACAGAAAAGCCAATACCCGCTAGCATAGCCATTGTGGTTCTGGGCAGTCTTAGTTTAAAAATTATGGTTCTTTGTACAGAGTAGGCTGTGTCTTTAGTGAAAACCGCTTTAAAGAAACTACTAAAACCAATGTTGTATCTGCCAACCATTAAAGCAATTATAAAAACCACCACCATTGTTAGCAGAGTTAAAGGTAGTGCGATTTTAAATTTTTTCATTCATCTAGACAAGGGGTTCTAAGTTTGGACCAAGGCCCGCTAGCATCGCAGCAGCATCTTGCGCACTTAGTGAGTAGCCAAAATATTCTTTTATTGATTTTGTTAACATGCCAGCGATGTCAAAGGCAAATAAATCAGGATGCAAGGACATTGCTTGCTGGGCAAAAAATATTGGTGTCATTGCAGAAAGTTGTTCAAACGCAGTCACGCCAATTGGAATTTTATACAAACGTCCGTTTTTGACAGCCTTTAACTCATTGAAAGGAGCTTGCGCAATTTTAAGCAAGTTAGTGTGTTGATAAATGCCACCAAAAACTACGACATCCGGATTGTAGTTTAAAATCTCTTCATCAGACGGACGGTTAGTTGTAATTTTGCTGCCAAGATATTCAAAACCCAAAACAGAATATGCGTATTCTGTAAAAGAACCTGCGTTGTCTGTGTAGCCAACACCATTTGGTTTATCGCCCCGAACATAGTAAAGTTTTTGTTTAGCAACTTTACTTTTTTCAAGTGTAGTCTTAATTTTTGAAATTATTGTTTCAACTTCGTTTTCCCACTTGCTTGATTTTTCTTTAACTTCTGCACTGTCCCAAATTCGTCTAATTAGTCTAGAAAAGAAGGTGACATATTTTTCAAAGTTAGGCTTTGCGTAAAGCGAAACACAAACCGCAGGAATTCCGCGTTGATTTAATTCATCTGCTATATATTTTTCTGGTGCAAATACCAAGTCAACTTTGCGTTCTAAAAAAAGTTCAAAACTATTTTTGTAGCCATAAACATAGTGATTTTTTGAGTTTGGGTAAATGTGTTTTAACCATTTGTTGTTAAGAGTTCCTTTATATGCGCCATCTATTTTGTCGCCAAGTCCATAGGCTACCAGTAAGTCATAGGTGGTTCTAGAAATGCACGCTACTTTACTCGGATTTTTCTTAACGTAAACTTTAGTTCCAAGCATATCTGTAACTTCTATCTTACCAGGTTCTTTAAACGGATTTGAACAAGAACCCAAAGTAAATGCGAGTACTAGATTTTAAATGCCTAGAAACAAGAATGTGATTTTTCTGTTCATTTTAATTCTCCTTTAATTTAAATAAAATTAAGTCAGTTTTAATTTTATTTAAAACAACAAAAGCAACAAATTAGCTGTGCTTTGTTTGGTATTCACAATATAAGTTTATCATGGCAGTAAGTTGAAATTATAGACACATCTTAAAAAATATAACTTTTTGGTTTTTATATGGAATCGTGCAAATTAGTTAATACACAGAAATGTAGTACGCACAATACATATTTACTTTTTTAGAAAAATGTAGTTCATACGCTACAAATTTCCCTATTTTGGCAAAATGTAGCACACACGCTACAATTTTCTTAAATTTTAGGCTTACAATTAAAATCACACTTCTTTGGGTAATTATGTGAAAAAATCACACTTTTACCCAAAAAAGCGGGTAAACCGCATTTTGATTTTGTTGAAGTGAATATTTTTAGACAAAATTAAAACCCTTTTAAATTAGCTTTACTAACTTAAAAGGGTGTCTTAAACTTATTTAAAATGGGGCGGCTGATGGGAATCGAACCCACGCATATCGGAGCCACAATCCGTCGCGTTACCACTTCGCCACAACCGCCACATCTTTTATATTATATGCTTTTGGAAAAAAATATCCAAATATTTTAGATAACACTCAATTTAAACTAGATGTTATATAATAATACCTGTTAACGAGGTGAACAATGTCAAAAAACGAAACTAAAAAATTTGGTATTCAAAAGATATTTTTTCTAGTAATTTTACTTGCATTTCTTGCGTTTATTTTGTATTCAATTATTATCACTGGTCTTAAAGACCGCAGAACTTCTTTTTTCAAAGACACAACTAACCAATTATCGCCCGCTGCCACTTATAAAACTTATTTAGGTGCAGAGGCTAAAAATAAAGAACACGCTAGAACTGAGTTTTTGCGTTCCTACAGTGCTTTTCACAACTTCAATATTCAACCTAAGGCTTACTTTACTGCAAAATTCCCAGAAAAAGTAGGTAATGAAGTTAAAGATCTTGAACTAATGTTTTTTGCTGTTCAAAATCGCAAAACTAATGCGCTTGGTTTTCTTTTATTTATAGAAAGTGGTAAATACGGTAAAACTGATTTAGTTGATCCTTCACAACAAGACTACACAGAAATTCCTTCATATATCACTAACTCTAAAGTTTTATTTAAATTAGACATTGTTTTTAACTCAAACTCAAAAGAAGCGGGTAAGCCTACCAGCGACAACACAGGTGTTAACTTATTTCCGCAATACCCAACTATTGTAGAAACCGCAGATAAAGAAAAACCATTTGAAATTGAAAGACTGTTTATTCAAACTATTAACGCCAAAATCAAAGACAGCAAAATCGCTGAGTACGGACATAAACAAACTGTAGTTGAATTTGCTAAAACTGGTCTTAAACTAGAAGGCAACCAAGAAGTAATACACACTCAAGCAAACGCTGTTGAAAGCATCAATAAATATAAAGAAAACAAAACTTTCGCTGAGTTTAAACAATATAACTTAAACCAATATAACGGAAAAATTATTTGGCAATCCGTTTTAACTTCACTAGTTGGTCTTGGCATTATTTATTTAGTTGTTTTCCATAAGTTTATCGTTGAAATTCTTAAAGACAGAAAATCAAGACATCAATTTGCAAAACAACCTACCGCTCAAGAAGCAGAATATAAAGAGTCTAGCGCAAATGCAGGCGAAGAAACTGTTTCTGAAAATTCAGAACCAGAAGCCAAAGACGAAAGTTTGCTAGATTCTAAATAAGTATCAATCATAATTTAAATATTTCCAGGTTCAGCCTGGAAATATTAAATAGGGGTATGGTGTCAACGGTAGCATGCGGGTCTCCAAAACCCTTGGTGTGGGTTCGAATCCTACTACCCCTGCCAGTAAAAATAAAGTATGATAATTTAAAAATTGTCTTATCCTTTTTAAATTAAGGGAGTATGCATGGGCAAAAATTTAACATTAAGTGACTATGTAGCAGCAAATACTTCTGAAATAGATAAACTCAGAGTTAAAAAAAATGAAAATGTACTTCGTGTTTCATACATTTCTGATATGCATCTTGAAACCAGTTGTAAATATTTTTTTAGAAAACTAAAAGTAATAAATAAAATCATACCGAAATTTAATGCACATTATAGCGTCATACTAATTGCTGGTGATACAGCCAACGATCCAGAACTTTTCAAATTATTTTTTGGTCAATTAAAAAATCGTCTACCAATATTTGTTACCCTCGGTAATCACGAACTTTTCAACTTTTCAAACAAACCTATTGACGAAATAGTAAAAATATACAAAGAAACCTTAAATGAAAATCAGTTTTTGGTCCACAATAACCTTTTCTTATTTACACCTTGCGGAATTTCTGAAATTTCTTTTATAGAGCTTAAAAAAATTTCAATAACTGAATTAAAGTTAAAAGCAAAAGCCGCTTATTTAGTAATATTTGGCGGCATTGGATTTTCAGGTAAAAATTTTGAGTTTAACGCAAATAACAAGATTTATGGTAAAAATTCTTATATAGACAGAGAAGAAGAAATAAAACTCACAAATGAGTTTTATTCACTCTATAAAAAAGTATCGATAGCCCTAAAAAACAAAAAAGTTATTGTCCTCACACATATGCCGGTTGAATGTTGGTACAACAACATTAACGACTTAGTTGATGGTTTTATATATGTTAATGGTCACACTCATAGAAATAAAGTGTACACCAACAAAAAATGGATAGTATACGCAGATAATCAAATTGGAAACCCTGCACCACATGGTTGGTTTTTTAGGAAAGCAAGCTTTTGGTCTCGCCGCATTGAGTTAAAACATTTTAACCTAAATGAACAAATATTGGACTGTTTTTCTGGATATGATGATGGCATTTATGAAATAACTAAAGACCAATACAATATATACAATGCATATTTATCAACAAAACATAATTATATTAGGTATGATATATATTTTATTTTCTTCTATTCAAAACTGAAACTCAAATATTCCAAAATTTATATGGTCAAAAAGAACAAATATTACATGTTTTTTGCTTTAAATCAGAAAAATAAACTTCTAATTTTTGACGGTGGACTTGTGAAAAGGGCTGACAATCAAGATCTTCAATATTATTATCAAAATATCGATTTGTATGCAACTTCTGCAAGAGCAATTTTCAGTAAGTACAATACACAATTAGAGGAAATTTCACAGCATGTAAAAAAGTGGGGCGGAAAAGGTCGAATACATGGCTCAATAGTTGATATTGGTTTTTTAACACACTTATATGTAAATCCGATTGATGGCAAAATAACGCCATATTTCGCTAACGCCATTAATGATAAATATGTATTCTCAGATCTAGGAAAGATGTTAAAAGAATGCGAACCCTATGTATATTTACACTACAAAAATGAATTAAATTCCCAATTAGGTCTTAAAAACTTAGTTCTTTTTAAAGATATCATTAAAAAAAAGAACAATATAGTACATGATATTAGTACAGATATTTATAAAATTTCTAATTATATATATAAATTGCAGAAAACTAATCTTGACTATGTAGTTCGCATTTGGGATGAAAAAATACTGCGTTCAAACTCTATTTTAGATATTACTAATACTAAAAATAATTTTCTGATTGAAGAAGAAAATGATGAAGACAACTAAAAATAACCATTCTCCACATATTGTATGTTTTCCAGGTTCTTTTGATCCGATAACTTTGGGCCATTTAGAAATTATTAAAAGACTTGCTCACCAGTTTCAAAAGGTGATAGTTTTAGTTTCAACAAATCCAGAAAAAACATATTTATTTACGCATTCTGAGCGTGCTAAACTTACAGAAATAGTCTGCAGAGATCTTCCAAATGTAGAAGTACACTTGCACTCAGGGCTAACTGTTGAGTTTCTTGAAAAACACAACATTTCACTAATAGCTCGTGGTATTCGTAATACAATAGATTTACAATACGAACAAACTCTATTTAATTTTAACCGCATACTTGCCCCTAAAATCGACACAATTTACTTAATTTCTGAAAACAAATTTCTTTTTATTTCTTCTAAAAATATCAAAGAACTAATTAAAAATAATGTGCAAATGGAGGTGTTTTTGCCCAAGGAAATAATTGAAAAAGTTACTAAAAAGGTAAAGGGCTTAGACCAAAAATAAAATATGTGTTCAACTGATTAAATCCATTAAAACATATGTATGTGGTATAATTTTTTTGTTGCAAAACACCTTGCTGACCTAAATAGTCAGCTGTTTAAACCATAAGGAGGAATATATGAACAGTACATATTTTGCGATGTATATTATTAAACCTACCCTTGATAGCGATAAAATCAAGGAAGTTATCAATTCTTTAAATGCTGTTTTTAGCCAACATAACTCTGAGTTACTTGAGTTAAAAGAACTTGGCATTAAAGAACTACAATATGAAATTCAAGGTTTTAAATCAGGCTATTATGTTCAACTTAAAGTGTCTACTACACCAGATGGCATCAAAGAGTTTAACCGTTTGATTAGAATCAATGAAAACATTATTCGCGATATCACCGTTAAGGAAGAAGAATAATGAATAGAATTGCGGTAACAGGCCGTTTGGCTCAAGACCCAGTTTCCAGAAAAACTAGAGAAGGCTCAACCTTCACTACTTTTAGTCTAGCAGTTTCTCGCTTCGCTAAAGACCAGGCTGATTTCTTTCATTGCGTAGCTTTCAAAGCACCCGCTGATTTTATTGCTAACTTCGCTCACCGAGGCGATTTAGTGGCTATAGAAGGGGAAGTTCGTTCACGTAGTTTTGTTGAAAAAAATGGTGAGTCTTTTTTAACTTTTGAAATAATTGTAGACTCAGTTGACATGCTTTCAACTCGTGAAGAAAGAGAACGTCGTATTCGTGAACGCCAAGAACGTGGCGAGTTTGTCTCAACTTATTCACCACAGTCAAGTCAAGGACAAACTGAATCTTTTGGCGACATGCAAGCAGACAACCCTTTAAACTCAGATTTACCAAAATCTGACAACTCTGATTTAGACCTTTAGGTTTGAATTTTTAAAAAAATTTTTTAGGAGAATTAACACATGCAAAAAAGACAATTTAAACGTAGACGCAAAGTTTGTTATTTCACTCAAAACAAAGTTGAGAAAATTGATTTCACAGACGTTGAACTACTTAAAAAATTCATCTCTGAACGCGGTAAAATTTTACCTCGTAGAATGACCGGAACTTGTGCTAAATGGCAACGTCAACTTGCAACTGCAATCAAACGTGCTCGCCACATGGCACTACTTCCTTTCGTAAAAGAATAAGAATTTATAATTTTTTTAAAAAAAGAACCGATTTTAACCTGGTTCTTTTTTTACTTAAAAAAACAACAATAAATAAATTATGAAAAAAATCTATTTACTTACCTATACGCAAGCAACTTGCGCCAAGGCAATAGTTCAGGCCAATCCAGATGTAGACTTTATAGATTTGCCAGATAAAAAACTTTACTCAGTGTTAAAACATTTACTTTTAAATAAAGTTTTAACTGAAAACTTTTTTACAACAACTAAGCAAATTAATTACTACAAAATGCCTTATAACTACTTTTTTTTATCTAAGTTTTATATTTCTATTTCAAACAAACCTGGACTAATTGCAGTCGCTATCTCTACTAAACCCATCGGCATAGATTGTGAGTTTTTGAAAAACCGAGATTTTTCGGTGCTGCTCAGAGGCTTTTCTAAAAACATCCACCAAATTTTTTTAAGTCAATCAAACCAAGTTGAATACTTCTTTAAACTTTGGACGACAGCCGAGGCTTATTTTAAAATGGAAGGGCTTCCTTTGCCGATTCACGAAATTGACACGAAAATCTCGTTTCCAATGGTCAAATCCTATAGGTTTTTAAAACCACAGGCAGGATGCATTTCAGTTGCGCAAAAATCCCTTGAAATCCCTCAGTTTTTTTTAGTCTCTGTTGACAAAAAACACACATTGAACACACAAAAAACCCGTTTAAATAAGCTATAATATATATAAATTAAGGAGGTTTAAATGAAAAAATACCTATTTTTAGCAACAACTTCAGTCACCCTTGTGGCCTCTTTAGTTTTACTTTTTATCTTCCCACCACACTTCACTGAAAGTAAAAAAATAGTTTCAATCACTGCTCTTTCATTAGTTTTTTTAGCTTTAGTTTCGTTTTTCTTAAGTTTAATTTTGCTGATTAAAACTAAAACTAAAAACACAGAAACCAAGTTAAATAAACGCCTTGAGATGTGGTCAGAAGTTTCTTTTAACATCAACGAGATTTCAGATAAACTGCTTAATCAACTCCCAATTTGTGTGCTGGCTCTAAATGAACTTGCCGAAGTTAGTTTTGTCAACGAATACGCCAAAAAGATTTTTTCTGAGTTAACTACGCACACTGCTTTGAGCGAGTTTTCAAAAGAACTTGCTAAGCAAATTGAGACTTACCAATCACCATTTTTATTTAAAATTAACCAACGCGACTTTGACGTAATTTACGACAAATCAGTTCACTCTATTTTGATGTACGATGTTTCGGAACGTGAGCACTTGCGTCAACTTTATTTCAATAAAACTACAGTTATCGGGTTTATTGAAATTGAAAACTTAGACGAGCAACTTACCAAACTAGAAATTGCACAACAGTCTGCGCTTAGATCTAAGTTTTTTATTCAAATCTCTGAATGGTTCGCTAAGTTTTCGTGCTTCTTTAAGAGTTTCGGCAACGAAAAGTTCTTGTTTGTTACAGACCGCCTTAACCTAGATAAAATGATTGGCGCGAAGTTTGAAATAATTGACCAAATCAACCAACTTTCCAAAGACAACAACGTCTTTGTTTCACTTTCCATGGGCGTGGCTGCCTGGGCTACGCTAGACTTGCTTAAAAACGCGCAAATTGCCCAAGAAGCCTTAGAACTTGCTCAAAACCGTGGTGGTGGACAAGCAGTTGTCAATATAGAAAATGAAAATGTTAAGTTTTTTGGGGCAAAAGTAGATTCTGTGCAAAAACACAACGCTGTTTCTTCTCGTTTTAACGCAGAAACTATCAAAGCAGAAATTAATCGTGCAAAAAATGTCGTGATTATGGGACACACCGACACTGACACAGATTCATTTGGCTCAGCTCTACTGCTTTATTTAATTGCCAATGAAGTAAAAAAAGACGGAGTGTACTTATACTACAGCGAAACTCAGTTTGACGAAACTGCTCGTAAAGTT
>CAUTSX010000009.1:0-12555 GCA_963541405.1 uncultured Acholeplasmataceae bacterium
TCTTAAGCATTTTTTTAACTGAAGACCAAATTTTGCCGCTGATTTCAGAAGAAACTCTGTTAATTTGTGTAGACACTTCAATTGAAGCGAGATTGATCTCAACTGCTATTTATCAAAAAGCCGAAAGAGTTTTAACTATTGATCATCACCGCCAAGTACAAGGAAATTTTGAAAAGGCTTTATTTCAGTTTATTGAACCAAACACTTCATCAGTTTGTGAAATGATAATTTCTTTAATTCCGTTCTTTGGACTGAAGTTAAGTTTAACTCAAACTGAAGCATCTGCAGTTTTAGCCGGAATAGTGGTTGACACCAATTCCTTTACGTTTAGAACCAGCGCCAATACTTTTGCGGCTTGTTCTTATTTAAAAGAAAAAGGCGCAAATATGATTTTAGTCAAAGACTGGCTCAGAAACCAACTAGCCTCTGTTCAGTTAATCAACGACGCAGTGGCAGGCTTGCAAGTTTTCTTAGACCGTTTTGGCTTTATTTCGGTATACGAACAAATCAGCGACCGCACATTACTTGCTCAAATCGCTGAGGCTGCAGTTAAAATTGAAAACATTGACGCTGCGTTTGCGATTGCCAAAATTGGTGAAGATGTCTATGTTTCTGCCAGGTCTATTAAACAAAATATCAATGTTCAGCTGATTTTGGAGCAAATCGGTGGTGGTGGACACTTCCAAGCAGCGGCTGCAAAAGTTGCAAACGCTAACATCAACGAAGTTGCGATAAAACTTAGATACATAGTGGACGCTGAATACAACCAAAAGGGAGAAAATATGAAAGTTATTTTAAAAAAAGATTTTAAGAAAAACAAAGCCCGCGACTTAATTGAAGTAACAGCAGGCTACGCTAAATATTTATTTAACGAAGGTATAGCCGAGCCTGCAAGTGAAGAGAACTTAAAAGCTCGTGAACAGTTTTTTATAGAGAAAGTCGAACAAGAAAAAGAAGCCGCAAAAATGTATAGCGCACTGAAGGCCAACATTGAAACTAAAACTGTGGTTGTCAATGTTAAAACAGGCGAAGGCGGTAAAATGTTTGGCGCGGTAACTGCTAAACACATAGCTGACGCTTTAGCCGAACAACACGAAATTATTATTGACAAGAAAAAAGTAGAACTTGAAAATCCTATTAACTCAACTGGCCGCTTTTTGGCAACAATTCGTTTCAATAAAGACTTTATTGCTAAACTAACCGTTGATGTTCGCACTCAAAATCATGATGCAGCCCAAAAAACCAAATAATAATTTAGCAAAAGCATTGCCTGCAATTCCTTTTTCCGAAGAAGCAGAACGTGCACTTTTAGCAGCTATTTTTGTAGAGCCCAAAATTTTGGTTGAAGTCGCAGATCTTTTGACGCCTGAGATGTTTTATTTAGAAAAACACCAAAATGTTTTCAAGGCTATGCTTAAGTGCGGCCAAACTAAAGAAATTTTTACGCTGCCAGATGTCTTGGATGAACTGAAAACTTTTTATCGTGGTAGCCTGCCAATTGCCGAAAACCAGTATACTCTTGAACTTTCTGATTTGGTCGCAACTAGTTCTTACTTTAAGTCATACATCAACACAATTAAGGGATACGCCTTTAAGCGAGAAATTATTGAACTAAGCAAGAAAATGTCTGAACGCGCTATGCTAAACTCAGAGAAGTACTCAGAACTTTTTGACTGGGCAGAAGCTGAACTTTTTGGGATCACTAAAAAACGCACAGTTGGTGGGTTTACCACAGTCGGAGAAGTTGCGGATCTGGTTGTGCAAGAGGCTAAACTGCTGGCCAACTCCAGTGAAGGTATTAACGGACTTAGAACTGAGTATCCTCGCCTTGACCACGTACTTGGTGGACTTAGAGCCGAGGAGTTAATTATTTTAGCGGCTCGCCCTGGTGCTGGTAAAACTGCGTTTGCAATTAACTTAGCGGTCAATGTTGCGCATTCTGGTAAGCATGTTGCCTTTTTTTCACTAGAAATGTCTAACTTGCAGTTAACTCAACGAATTATGGCCAACGTGGGAATGATTGACAGTCACCGTCTAAGTACAGGCTATATGGGTGCAGACGAATGGACAGCCACTGAGCAAGCACAGTCTATTGTAAAAAACTTAAACATTATTTTTGACGACTCAATTAGCAACAATGTCAACGATATTCGCGCAAAATGTAGACAACTTAAAAGCAAAAACAAACTTGATTTTATCGTAATTGACTACTTACAATTACTTGAAGGGGATGTTTCTAGATCAATGAGTCGTGAAAATGAAGTGGCTAAAAACTCGCGCGCTTTAAAACAACTTGCCCGTGAACTCCAAGTTCCAGTGCTATGTCTTTCCCAACTTTCTCGTCAAGTTGAACGCCGTGAGTCTAAGACTCCGCTGCTTTCAGATCTTCGTGAGTCTGGGGCGATTGAACAAGACGCCGACGTTATTTTATTTATCCATGAACCCGAGACCGCTTTGCAAGACGCAATTATTACTACAATGCAGGAAAGTGATCCTGCTTATTTTGCTGACAACGCCAATCAAATTAACAGAAATGTGAAACAAGTTTCGCTAACTATTGCAAAAAACCGTCGTGGTGAGGCGAATATCTTTATCAACTATGACTTTATTTTAAATCACTCTAAGTTCAATGAGTTTGGTGTAGATAAAAGCAACAATGATTACACAGAAAGAGAATAAAGCATATGTTTGAAAGATTAGAAGAAACTTACACAGTTTACCTTGACTTAGAGCGCCAACTTGGTGAAGTTCAAGATGTTAAGACTATGACTAAACTGTCAAAGCAGTTTTCAAAACTAAAACCTATTGTAGAAACTTATTCGGTCTATAAAGACTTAAATACTCAGTTAAAAGAACTTACTGAAATTGAAGACCCTTCAATGCTTGAGCTAATTCACGAAGAAAAAGTAGAGTTGACTGAAAAAATTAAGGCACTTGAAGAAAAACTAAAAGTGCTTCTGCTTCCAAAAGATCCGGATGACGATAAAAACGTAATTGTTGAAATCAAAGGGGCAACTGGTGGTGATGAGGCCAATATTTTTGCAGGTGACCTTTTTCGTATGTATCAGCGTTTTGCCGACAGCAAAGGCTGGAAAGTTGAAGTCTTAAACTCAAGTCCGGGCACCCAAGGTGGGTTTTCGGCAATTGAGTTTATGATTAAAGGTGAAAACGCTTTTTCTGTGCTTAAGTATGAGTCTGGAGTGCACAGAGTTCAGCGAGTTCCAAAAACCGAAAGTATGGGTCGTGTCCACACTTCAACTTCTACTGTCTACGTTACTCCTGAAGCCGAAGAAATTGATTTTAATTTACCTTGGGAAGAAATCAGAGTAGATTATTTTTGTTCAAGTGGCCCAGGTGGACAGTCTGTCAACACTACAAAATCAGCAGTTAGGTTAACGCATATTCCAACAAACACAGTGGTTTCTTGTCAGGATGGTAAGTCTCAACATGAAAACAAAGATTCTGCTTACATTGTTTTGAAATCTAGACTATACGACCAAATGATGCAAGAAAAAGCCGGTAAAGAAGGCGAACTTAGACGAGAACTGGTCGGACGTGGTCAGCGTTCCGAAAAAATCAGAACCTACAACTACCCGCAAAACCGAGTAACTGACCATAGAATTGGCTTGACTTTACAGAGACTAGACTCAATTATTGACGGAAATGTAGCCTTAATAATTGACCCTTTACTACAGGAATTTGAACGTCGTGCGCTTGCCGAAAATAAAGACTAGACAAGTAAGCGCTTTACTTAATTATTATCAAGAATTGTTTTCTAAACACGAACTTGAAGAAAACATTGTTGAGTTAGTACTTAGCCAAATTTTAAATAAGGCTAAGTTTGAACTTTATTTAGTTCAAGACTTAAAATTAACTTATTATCAAAAATTTAAGCTCATTAAAATTTTAAAACAAGTTTTTGAAAAAAACTTACCTGTTCAGTATTTACTTGGCAGGCAAAACTTTTATGGATATGACTTTAAAGTAAACCAAAATGTTTTGATACCCAGGTTCACTACGGAACTTTTGATAGATTTGACCAAAACCCTTTCGTTCAATTCTGTTTTAGATATATGTACAGGCAGTGGCTGCATAGGCCTTACTTTAAAAAAAGAAGTGCCAACCGCTAAAGTTATGCTTTCAGATGTTTCTAAAAAAGCCTTAAAAGTAGCAAAGCAAAACGCAAAAAATCTACACGCTGATGTGGAACTCATCCAAAGTGATTTGTTTGAAAAAATAAATGCAAAGTTTGATTTAATTACAGCAAATCCACCCTATTTGACTAAGGGTGAATATATTTTTAAAAATGTCAATTTTGAACCTAAAATCGCCTTGTATGCCGAAAATAATGGATTTGGTGTTATTAATAAAATACTTTTAAATTTTCCTAAATACTTAAATCCAGGTGGTTACTTAATTTTAGAAATCTCACCCACTCACAAACAGTTAATTGAAACAAATTTGCCAAATGGTTTTAAAGTTGAGTTTCACTTGGATGAACGCGTGAATGTGCGATTTGCTTTAATTTCGGAGATATAAATAAATGAATAAAATCATTTTAAAAGAAAGCGATATTATTGTCTTGCCGACCGATACAGTGTACGGAATTGGCTGCAAAATGCAGGCAACAGACACTTTGACTCGTCTTTTTGAAATTAAAAAAAGACCATTTGAAAAAGCGATTCCTGTGTTAGTTTCATCAGTTGAGCAGGCAAGTCAGTTTGCTTGGTTTAAAGAAGCTGAGTTAAGACTAGCCAATCGTTTTTGGCCAGGCGCGTTAACTTTAATTTTAAAAACTAAAAAGGAATTTTTGTCTTTGCTAGGCGAAACTGTGGCGGTTAGAATGCCGAGACACAAACAATCTTTAGAAATTATTCAAAAAAACGGTCCACTTAGAGTAACTTCTTGTAACATTTCTGGCGAAAAACCATTAACTTCATCTGTTGAAATAAAAGAAACTTTTAAAGACAAAGTTCAACACTATGTTTTTGATGAAAACGAAGCAACATTTAGTAATTTACCCTCAACTATCGTTAAACTGTTTGACAATCATCCTGAGTTTCTAAGAATTGGTGAAATTTCTCAAAATCAAATTTTAGATGCACTTAGTTTTGATAAAACTAAATAATTAACACAGCCTGAATTAACATATAAATATAAACATTTGCTATACTACAAATAGCAAATCTAGGCCCATCGCCAAGCGGTAAGGCAGCAGACTCTGACTCTGCGATCGTGGGTTCGAACCCTACTGGGCCTACCATATTACGGTATAAAAAAAACTCCCTGTGAAGGGAGTTTTTTTGTTTGTCTTGTATTTATTTGCGAACTAATTCAGGGGTAAACCAGTCGTTGTAAATTTTGTAGTCGTTGTTACCTGGTTTTAGTTTTTCGTAGTTAAAGAAACTTCTTTGGTTGATTTCTGAGTTTAGCCTGTCCATTGCTTTAGCGTGTGCATCTGCACCGAAGTCAACAGTTCCAAGAATTTGTTCAAGCACGTATTTCTTAGTGTTTGCGTTGTTTACTTTTTCTTTAAATGTTTTAAGCACATTGTTAAGCACGTTTACTAAGTTAGTTGGAAGATCTGGACGATAATCATTGAAATCGCTTAAGAAGTAGGTTTTGATTTGACCAACAGTCAATTCGTCCTTTTTATCGTTGTTTAGATTTAAACCTTTTTCTTTAAAGCGTTTAATTGTGTCTTTTGGACCTTCAGTAGTTGGTGCTTTTTCTAAAGAAAGAGCGGCAAGCACGTGGAAACCAAAACTAGATTCAAGTTTTTTAAGTTGTTCTTTAGTAAAGTCTGCTGAGTTTTGAGCCTCAGATGCGTATTCAATTACTGGATTTTCAAGTGAAGCCTCATGAGGTTTTTTAGTGCCAAGCAATTGACGGTAGAAGTCAAGAGCGTGTCGCATAAATCTTTCGTCAAACTTAGAGCTTTGTCCAAAGTCGTTTTTAGAGTTTTTAACTTTGTTTAATTTCTCTGCTTTTAAAGTCACACCAGCATTTCTTAGTTTAACTAAGTCTTCTAGTTTTAAGTCATCGCCAAAGTTTAGTTTTTCCTTTGTTTTGTTGTCAAGAGTTTGAGTGTTTTTCTCGTAAGCGTCGTATGGAGTTAGACGTGGAATTGAGTTGAATTTCTTCGCGATTTCATCCAAAGTATCATACATCTTGTCAACACGGTTTTCATAGGCTTGTTTAATTGCGTATTTAAGTAGTTTAGAAAGTGTTTTGATTTGCTCATCGGTCAAAGAATCCGCGGTTATTTTTTCGTTGTGTTTGCCGTCTAGGTTTGTGTCAAAGTAAGCAAGTAAGTGAGCAAGGTCAACGTTTGCGTATTCTTTAAATAAACGGTTTGCACGTTTAGTTAGAGTTTCGTAGTTCAGAACATCTGGGTCAAGTCTGTATAGTTCAATTGCTTTTTGCAAGATTTTTTTGTTGTAAATTTCTGAGTATTTCTCTACATTGTAGTATTTGATATAAAATTCATACACGCCAATTGAAGAAGGTAGTTTGTTGCTTGCAAATTGATTTTGAGAAAACGAGTTGATTTCAGATTTAATGGCTTTTTTGATGTCTTTTTTCATTTTGTCAGTAATTTTTGATTGGTAGTTGTCTAAAATGAATTTTTCGCCAAGTATGTCGCGAGCAGCACCAGGACCAATGATTTTTTTAACGTGTTCAAAGAAGTCTTTTAGAGAAATAGGGTTCAACTCTGTTTTTAAATCATTTAGATAAACAGATGACTTTTTAAATGAAAGAATGTCAGTTTTAGATGATTTGTGAGCAACATTTTTAAACAGTGCTCTGGTTTGTGCGTACATCACGTTGTCGTTAACGTGTACTTTTACTTTGGCAAGCATTTTTTCATTTGCTTGTTTAATGTAGGCGTCGTCTAGTGCTTTTTCTTCCAAAATTTTGCGGATTTTTTCTTGAACTGCTTTAGCCTCGTCAGTTTTTTGGAATTTATCGTCTTTTTTGTTGTAGATTTTTTCGTTGTCTACTTGGTCTTTATTTGAAGAAAGTAGGTAGGCAAGGAAGTTTTTGTTGTTTTTTCTTTGAATGTCTTGAGAATAACGACGAGCTCCGTTGTCTTTTAAGTCAAGTGAGTAGATGTAGTCTCTAAGTCCTGTGTCTTCAAAGTCTTTGTATTTCATTTCTTTAGTAGACTCAAGAACTTCTTTAGTTACTTTGTTTACGATTTTGCCTTCTGGGCTAATTTCTATTTTTTTGTCGTCTGGTTGAAATAAATTATAAATTTCAATAAAACGCTTTAGAATTTCTTTTTTGTCGTCATAGTTTTTCTTGTCATTAGCATTTTTTTGGTAGCGGCTGTCAAGAGCAACATCGGCTTTTCCGTCTTCTGTTTTGCGGGTTTCTTTAATTTCATAAAGTGTGTAGAATTCGTTTAATTGGTATTTATTTAATTTTTTTGTACCATCGTTTTCAAATTTGCCAAAAATTTTTGGGTTGTCCTTTAAGATTTTTTTAACATATTTGTTATCGTCGTCGTCTAATTTTTTCTCTTGTAGAATTTTGTTAACATCTGGAATTTCATACCAAACGTTATTAGCAGCACGTTTGATTTTAAATAAACGCATGATAGTTTCAAATTCTTTAGTGTTTAGTAAATCAACCTTTAAGAAAGAAACTGTGTAGTCTTGGTAGCGGTAAGTTGATTTGTAGTAGTTTTTGATTTTTTTGTCAGTTACATAGTAGTCGCTTCTTTTGTTTGCAAGGTCTTTTTTAATTTGGTCTTTGGCAAATAAGTATTCAGCAACTTTTAAGTCTCTTGCTTGAAGTAGATAGTCAGGTAGGCGTTTGTCTTCACGAATAGTTTGAGTCAAGTCTTGCGCAAGGTCTGCTACGTTAGTATTTGGAACTTTGCCTTCAAGGACTAATTTATCTAAAAATTTAGTTGTTTTTTCAAGAATTTGTTCATCTTTAATTTTGCTGGTTCTTAAGTATTTTTTTAAATCCTTAAGTTCGCCAACTCCAAGAATTTCTTTTAAGATAGCCTCTTTTGCGTATTCATAAATTTTAGTGTCAGAGAAGTTAACTTTCTTTAAGTATTCTTTGTAGATTTGGCGGTTGGCAAGTTCATATAAAAAAGAACCCGCTGTATATCTTAGTCTGTTGTAAAGTTCGCGATTTGTTACGTTATATTTACCTGTTTTGGCGTAAACAGTATCAGGTTATAATACATTTAAATTAAGCGAACGGCATGACGCTAAAGTAAATGCAGATACTAGCACTAAAACAAAGGCAAAAAGTTTTTTAAATGGGTTTATAGTCATAAAATCTCCTTTAGTTTTAATTTAAAACATAACACGTATAATATAACATATAAGAGGTTTTATTCAAAATAAAAGATGCTTAATTTAAATGTATTTTCCTTAAAAAGTAGTTCCGCTGGCAACTGTGTTTTGTATCGTTTTTCTGACTTTATTTTTATGATAGACTTCGGAATTTCGGTAAAATACTTTGTAAAATGTCTAAAAGAATTAGAAATTGATGTAAATTTGGTTAAATACGTGTTCGTTTCGCATGAACATTCAGATCACGTAAGTGGTTTGCACGCTCTTGTTTCTAAGTATCCGCATATTAAAATAATTACCACACCAGGTACTAAAAAAGTGTTGATTGAAAAACACAAAATTGATGAAAATCTGTTTATCGTGCATCAATATTTAGCAGATTTTAAACTAGGTGAATTAAACTTTTCGTTAGTTCCAACAATCCACGACGCAGTAGAGCCTTGTGGTGTCTTTTTTTGGAGTGGAAACTCAAAATACGTCCACATCACAGACACAGGTAGTCTACCAAGTTCAACAACAGCCAAAATCAAAGGTAGCCAATTCTTTTTTATAGAAGGCAACTACGACTTTAATTTACTTAAAAACTCCAAACGCCCGCTTTCCTTAAAACAAAGAATTGCTTCAGACTACGGTCATCTTTCAAATCAACAGGCTGCTTGTTTGGTAGAAATTCTAAGACCACGCGAAGAAAAGTGTTTTTGGTTTATTGGACACATCAGCCAAGAATGCAATTCACGACAATCCATTGAGTCTGCTTTAGTTGAGTGTATTTCGGACCCAACTAATTTAGACTTTAAGTTAGCAGACTCTAAAAAAATTACAAAGGTAGTGTTTTAAATGACTTTAATCGCAGTTGACAAAATCAGAGAAAACCACATCAAAACAGGGATTGAGTTTTACTTAAAACAACTTCCCAAAATTCAAATTATTGAAATTAAAGTCAAAGATAAAGAAAAAGAGTCTCAAGATATTTTAAAGCAAATCAAGCCAAGCGACTTTGTTGTGTTGTTAGATGTGCAAGGTGAGTTTATGGACTCACTTGAATACTCAAAGTATTTAGAAAAACTAGAAAACCAAGCCAAAGATATTGTGTTTGTAATTGGTGGCAGTTATGGAGTTTCTGATTTAGTTAAACAAAGAGCCAATAAATTGCTTTCGTTTTCTAAAATGACTTTTCCACACGAGCTTTTTAGACTAATGTTTTTTGAGCAACTATACCGTGCCAATAGTTTAAAAAACAACAAAAAGTATCATAAATAAACTATAATGTAAGTGATTTTAAGACACAAAATAAGGGAGGTTAAATGACTTTTAAAGACACATATTTAAGCACAATTTCGGCAATTAAAAGCCTAAAAGTTGCACAAATTAACCCCCAAATTATGGTAAATGGTCAGCGCATATTTACTGAGTTTGAATACATTTTTGGCCCATGTTCAATTGAGTCTGAAACTCAACTTGAAGAAATCGCTAAGACCATTAAAGAAAGTGGTTTTAAGTTCCTGAGAGCAGGTGCTTATAAACTCAGAACTGAGCCAAATTCTTTTCAAGGACTTGGCAAAAAAGGTCTTGAAATACTAAACAAAATTGGTAAAAAATATGGGCTTATCACTGTTTCGGAAATCCCCTCACTAGCGCATTTAAATGAGTTTGTTCAGTACTGCGACATCATTCAAGTTGGCATGCGAAATATGCGCAACTTTGAACTTCTAAAAGCACTTGGCAAAATCAATAAACCAGTTATTTTAAAACGCGGAGACTCTTCTACTATGCTTGAGTTTCTACAAGCCAGTGAGTATATTTTGAAGCACGGAAATGACCAAATTATACTTTGCGAAAGAGGCATTCGCACGTATGAAACTTTAACCAGAAACACACTAGATTTAACTGGTGCCTTTATCTTAAAAGACTTAGTTAAAATTCCCGTGATTATTGACCCAAGTCACAGCATTGGCTCTACTGAGTATGTTGAAAAGTTTCTTCCTTATATTGAAAAACTGGAGTTTTCAGGCGCTTTAGTAGAATGTGCAAAAGAACCTGAAAAGGCTTTATCTGACGGTTTTCAAGCATTAAAATTATCCAGCATTGCTAGGTTTAGCAAAAATAAAAATAAATAAAGAGGAGTTTAAAATGGCATATAAAACTACTGTATTTAAAAGAAATGTAACAATTGGCAGAGTTGTTGACTATATTCAAATTTGCAACAACCTAGCCTTTAATAAACGTGTTTTTGTCGTTACTGACCAAAATGTGTTTGACTCAAGTGCACGAACTGAGTTTGCTAAAAAAATTTCTGTCAAGGTTCACTGGATTGTTTTAAAACCAGGTGAGGCTTACAAAAATATACAATCAGTCTCTGCTGTCTTAATGCATTTAGATCAAAATAACTTTACAGCCAACGATGTTTTAATTGGTTTTGGTGGTGGTGTAGTTTGCGACTTAACTTCATTTATCGCATCAACTCTATACAGAGGTGTTGCCCATGTTTTAGTTCCAACTTCTGTAATCGCGATGGTTGACGCTGCAATTGGTGGAAAAACTGGTATCAACTACCTAAACATTAAAAACTACCTTGGTACTGTTTATCCAGCTTACGAAACTATAATTGATCCAACCTACCTCGAAAGTCTGCCTGCACTTGAATACAAACAAGGAGTTGCTGAAGTTCTTAAAATAGCCTTAATAGCCGATAAAACTCTACTTAAAAAGCTAATTAAAAGCAACTTCACTTTAAACGAAGAGATAATTAAACGCTCAATTTTAGCCAAAAAAGCAATTGTTGAAAAAGACGCATATTCGTTAAATCGTCGTAAAATGTTGAACTTCGGACATACTCTTGGACACACCATAGAGTCTAGTTTAAATCTAGATATTGCGCATGGTGAGGCTGTACTTTACGGAATGCTTCTTGAAACTGAGTTAATATACGAAAAAGGTTTAATTAAAAAACCAGTTTTTGACAAAGTCTTAAAAGCCATTAAATCATTCCCACTGTATAAACGCGAAAAACTTGAAGAAATTAGAAGAAGTATTTTAGTTAAATATCTATTTAACGACAAAAAACAAACCAAAAACAGTGAAATTACTTTAACTAAAGTCAAAAAAATTGGCAAAGGCGAATTAGTTAATGTCTCAATTTCAGATATTCAGGCTTATTTAAACTAATGGAGAATAATCTTAAATTTTATTCTGATTTAAAAGAGGGTGTGTTTAGCGCACCTTCTTTTAAATCAGACACAATTAGAAAACTTTTAGTCTTGGCTTTTTTAGGCAAACCAGCAAAAGTTTATGGTGCTTCTTTGTCTTTGGATGAAATAATTACCATTAAAGCCTTGGATGAACTTGGCGTAAAAATTGAAGTTGATGGATACAGTATACAAATCAAAAAATCTGCTAATCTTAACTACATCGAAGACTTTATTGACTGTGGTGAATCTGCTACTTTGTTTAGACTACTATTTCCACTTCTACTTTTTAAGTTTGGCGAAGTTAAATTAACTGGGCAAGACAGTCTTTTTAGTCGCCCGCTTAATGACTTTAAAAAAATTTTTCCGCAAATTGACTTTAAACTAAACCCCAATACTAGAAAATGCACGGCTAAAGGCGTAGTTGAAAATCAAGTAATTGAAGTAAATTCAAAAATATCTAGCCAGTATTTGTCTGGTGTATTTTTAGCCAGTGCTTTAATTGGCAATGGCAATAAAATCAAGACTGATTTTGATTTAACTCACCCAAATTTTGCAACGCTTACACTTGATGTGCTAAATGAGTTTGGTTTTAAATTAAAAAAAGACGGAAAAGGTCTTTTGTATTTTGAACAAGTAAAAAACTTTGAAATTCCCACAGAAATCGAAGTTCGCCGCGACTACACACATCTTTTGACAGTGCTTGCCTTAACTAAAGGCATTTATAATAAAGTTAGTTTTGATGGCCTGAGTGTCAATGATAAATACAGTTTTGAAGTTTTTGACCAACTTAATAAAATTGGCTACACACCAATTATTAAAGGTGATTTTATTTCGCTTCCAAAAACTCCCCGCAAAATTGACTCCGCAGAAATTGACTTTAAAAACTCAATTGACAATGTTTTTTCTGTATTCGCACTTTGTTTAACTAACCCTGCTAAATATCGTTTTTTAAATATTGAAACTTTATCTTTTAAAGAAAGTGACAGACTTTCTTTGCTGTTTTCTATTTTAAAACAACTTAAAATACAGCACAGCTACAAAGACGGTGT
>CAUTSX010000010.1:0-12490 GCA_963541405.1 uncultured Acholeplasmataceae bacterium
GAGTGGTGGGTATCCTCGTTCAAGAAAGTAAGAAACTGCGGCCTCTGGGTCTTTTCGTTTAGAAAGTTTACGACGTTGACCGCATTCATCTACTTTCATAATCACAGGCAAATGTGCGTAGTCTGGGCGACTAAAGTCAAGAGTATCAAAAAGTTGCAAATGGATAGGTAGACTACTTAGCCACTCTTCACCTCTGGTAATTGTAGTCGTGTGCATAAAGTGATCATCTACAAGATGTGCAAAGTGATAAGTTGGCAGACCATCGTTTTTCATGATAACGATATCTTGAACATTTTCAGGGATTTCTAAATCACCACGAATTAAATCACGAACCTTAACCTTTTTATTTGCGTTGCCAGGCGATTTAAAACGAATAACAAAGTCAATACCCGCCTTGATTTTAAAAATAGCTTCTTTGTCTGTGAGAAAACGGTCTCTGGCAAACTCACCGTAATATCCAGGGTTTTGCTTGTTTTTCTCTTGAGCTTTTCTTAAATCATTTAACTCGCTTTGTGTCATAAAACAAGGATAGGCTAAGTCTTTTTTAATCATTTCAGCAATTACTGAATCGTAAATTATTTTCCGCTTTGACTGAATATAAGGTGCGTATTCACCTGACTTTAAAAAAGATTCATCTGGTTCAATGCCGAAGTCTTTAAGTTCTTTTAAAACTTGTTCACCAGTTCCAGCGATTTCTCTTTTGGTGTCGGTGTCTTCAAGTCTAATGTAAAAAACACCATCGGTTTGCTTAGCAAAACGACAAGAGAATAGCGATGCAAATAAACTACCGGTGTGTAAAAACCCAGTTGGAGATGGAGCAAAGCGAGTAACTAATGCACCAGGTTTTAAGTTTCTCTTGGGAAACTTTTTTTCAAGTTCAGCAATAGTGTATAGTTTTTCGTCTTTAAAAATTAACTTAATTAATTCTAATTTTTCTTGCATATGAAGTCTCCTTGCTAATTTATCGCTATATTAAAAAAGAGGTATAAACCTCTTTTTTAAACTAAATTAACTTATCTAGATGCGCGTCTTGCTTTTTGACGGTTTGCACGTAGACGTGCTTTACGTTCTTCAGATGGTTTTACGTAAAATTCTTTTTTTCTAGCATCTGCGATAATTCCTGCTTTGGCAACATCGCGTTTGAAACGACGTAGTGCATCTTCAAGAGTTTCTTTTTCTCTAACAACTATTTTAGCCAACTAAATCACCTCATTTCTGCTAAAAATACCTAATAAGTATAACACAACAAGTGAAACAAGACAATTGTTTTAATCAGTTATTTTAAAGAGCAAATCGCTGCTTTGCGGTCTGTTTGATTAAAAATATAACTACCTGCAACCACTATATCCGCACCAGCTTCTTTGATTTTTTCAATGTTTGTAGAATCTACACCACCATCTACTTCAATTTCAAACTTAAGTCCGTGCTTTTCGCGGTATGCTTTTAGTTCCTTAATTTTGCCAAGAGCGCTTTCTATAAACTTCTGCCCACCAAAACCAGGTTCAACAGACATCACAAGCACTAAGTCAATTTCTTTGAGAAGCGCGTGAATTTCTTTAACTTCGGTTTTAGGTTTGATTGATACTCCTACTTTTTTGCCAGTATCTTTTATTTTAGCGATAGTTTTAGAAATATCGCTTTTTGCCTCAAAGTGAAAAGTAATGTTGTAGGTATTGCTTAAATTAAACTTATCAATCCAAAATTCTGGCCAGTCAACCATTAGGTGAATGTCTAGCGGAACAGTGGTAGAGTTGTTTGTAAGTTTAGTAATATATGGACCAAAGGAAATATTTGGCACAAAGTTTCCATCCATAATATCGATGTGGAAACGGTCTGCGGTTTCAATTGATTTGAGTTCTTGCTTTAAATTCAAAAAGTCAGCAGTTAAGATTGATGGCGCAACTTTCATTTTTGTTTTATTCTCCTTTGTTTAATTTGAGCGTATATTTTTTGGTAGTTTAAGTAGCGAATACCAATAACTTTAGATTCATGTAGTTCAGCTACCTTGCAGTCTTTTGCCTGAATATTTAAATGTAAGCATTTGTTTTTAAACTTACAATCTTGGCTAAATAAATTAAAATCAGGATAGTATTTCTTTAAATCAGTTTCTAAAATTATTCCTGAGTTAAGTAAAGAAAAGCCTGGTGTGTCGCCAATATATCCACGCATATAACTAAAAAGTTCTGAGTTGCGAGTTGTGTGCTTACCGCGACCAAGTGCTTTGGAAGTTTCATTAGTTTTTTGATTGATTTCAGGAATTAAGTTATTTAAAAACGAAGACTTTCCTACTCCGGTTTGACCAGTTAGTATAGTGACTTTGTTCTTAAATATTTCAAGGTTGTCAAAACTAAAGTTGTTGTTATCAACCATGAAAACTTTTAAGCTGAGATACTTTTCGTAATACTGAAGGTCAGTTAATACTTTTTTAGTTTTTGCGTTATCTAAGTCAATTTTGGTTAAAATCAAAATTGGTTGAATTTGTTTTTTTACGCAAATTAACAAAAAATTATCTAGAAGCATAAAAGAAAACTCAGGGTCAGTAACGGAAAACACTAAAATCAATTGATCAATGTTTGCGCAGTCTGGTCTGACAAACTCGTTTCTTCGTGGTTTAATTTTTTCAATAATATACTGGCCTTGAAAGTCTTTAATTACAACAATATCGCCGATTTTTGGAGTTTGTTTTAAAAACTGAATTTCTTTCTTTTCAGATAAATTCAAGAAATTATTTTTAACAGAGTTGGTTTTAACAAATTTGTTCTTACCAGCAACGATAGCATCAACAATTTTGTTTTCTTGGTCTAACAAGGCGACTTTATAAAATGTCGTATCTTTACGAATTACAAGCGCATCCATTTTTATTCTCGTGTTTTTTTAAAACCACTGACCTTAACTGCCCACAGGCTGCGTTAATGTCGTGGCCTTGTTCTTTTCTTAAAATTGCATCCATATCCGCATTTTTAAGAACATTAAAGAAGGTTTTTTGGCGTTCTGGAGTTGAGCGTTTATATATAACTTCTTTAACTTCGTTGTAAGGGATTAAGTTAATGTAGACATTTCTAGGTTTAAATAATTTAACTAGTTCTTTAGCGCACTCTACGGTGTCTGTTAGTTCATTGATTAAAATATACTCAATTGTAACGCGACGATTGGTTTTTGCTAAGTAGTAGTCTAAAGCATCTATTAGTTTATCTATTGAAAAAACTGTGTTAATTTTCATAATTTGGCTTCTAAGGGAGTCAAACGGAGCATGGAAAGAAAGTGCTAGGTTAACTTGGAGATTACGATCGGCAAATGCTTTAATTTTGGGAACTAAACCTGAAGTAGATACAGTGATTCTGCGTTGACCAATATTTAGACCTTTTGGATAGTTTAAGATATCAATGAAAGACATAACGTTTGTGAAATTATCAAAAGGTTCGCCGATTCCCATAATTACGACAGAATTTATTTTGCACTGTTTAATTTCTTGAGTTTTCATAACTTGGCCAACGATCTCTGCAGTGGTTAAATCGCGTTTTTTCTTAAGTATCCCGCTTGCACAAAAACTGCATCCAATTGAGCAACCAACTTGTGTTGTTACACATAGTGAAAGTCCGTAGTCATGGTGCATCAAAACACACTCAATTAAAGCACCGTCTGCAAGGGCGTATAGAAACTTTTCAGTGCCATCTTTGGATTTGTTTTGAATTACTAAAGTTGGCAAAGTTATTTCAAAGTTCTCATCTAAAAAAGCAATGAAATCTTTTGAAAGATTTCTCATCTCTTGAAAAGACTTTTTTTCTTTTGCGTACAGCCAGTTGAAAATTTGCTCTGCTTTAAATTTTTTATATCCTCTTTCTACCAGATAATCTGTTAACTGGGCGAAATTATAAGAATAAATTTGTTCTTTCAACGTAGAGTTACCTTCAGCTCAAAAGCCAGGCGATTTAAAATTGATTTAATAGTTTTTTCAATGTCTTGCATCTCAATTTGTTTTTCAGTGTTTTCAAAAACTAAATGGAAAGCATAAGATACAAAGTCTGGAGTTTCCGGATTTTTAAAGATATCAAATAAGATGATTTCTTTTAAGGTTTTGCGTGCAGTTTGTTTAATTAACGAAACTATTTTTTGATAAGAAGTATCAACACTTGCAACTAGTGCCAAGTCTCTTTCAACTCTAGGAAAAGCAGTAATACGCTCGTATTTAGGAGTTTCTTTAGTAAGTTTTAGTAATTCTAGGTTTAAATTAAACACAATAGTTTTATTTTTATTGAACTCAATTTCACCTATATAGCCAATTGTTTTATCTTGATATAAAATATTTGCTTGTCTGTAAGGATGCAAAAACTCATAGCTTGAAACTGCGTAACTAGGCGAAATGCCAAAATTATAAAGCAGTTTATTTAAGAAAGATTTAACTAAATAAAAATCAACTTTTTTACTTTCTTCTACTAAATTTGAATAGACAAAAGTGCTACTAATAATTGCTGCACAGTGCAGTTCTTCTTTAAATCCATTAAAAACTTTGCCAACTTCAAAAATATTAAAATTTTCAATTTTACGGTTTAAATTATATTGAAAACTTTTTTTAAGTCCTGCAAGTAAGTTAGTACGCATTACTAAATGGTTTTCAGTAATTGGGTTTCTAACTTTAACTTTTTCAGAAACTAAAGAGAATTCTGAGTCTTCTTTTTCAGAAAGTAGAGTGTAGTTAATGTTTTCTAGAAAGCCAAGTGGAACCAACTCTTGTTTGATTTTTTCAGCAACTTTGAAGTTAATGTGTTGTTCTGCCACGCCTAGCTGAGTAAGTGGTTTTGGTTTAATTGAGTTCAGCCCGCTAACTCTAATGACATTGTCAATTGCGTCTAACTCTGTTTCTTTTTCAAAAATATGCGGTCTTTGAGAAAGAGTAAATAAATTATCTTCAAGAGCCTTGATAGGCGAATATCCAAGTTTTAACAGAGTTTCAATAACTGCTTTTTCTTTGTATGAATACCCACTGATTTTTTTTAATTTTTTAAGGTTAAATTCGAAAGTATGTTTAGGTAATTTAGTGATACCAGAGTATACCTGATTGGAAATTTTAGCATCTGCATATTTTTTAAGCAGTTTGATTAAAAGTAGATATCCTTTTTGAAATAATTCAAATGACACACCTTTTGAAAAACGGTCTGATGCTTCTGTTTTTAAACCTAAACGCTTTTGAGTTTCAAAAATAGCAGTGTTTAAAAAAATCGCATTTTCAATAATTACATCAGTTGTGTATTCGGTGATTTTACTGTCTTCAGAACCGATAATTCCAGCAAGTGCAATGGTTTTAATGTTGTCTTTAATAACTAAGTCTCCGGCATTTAGTTCATATTTGTTTCCGTCAAGTGCTCTAAAAGTTTCAGGTTCTGAAAGTGCTTGAACTGAAACTTTATTTCCAGCAACACACTTAGCGTCAAAAATATGGTTAGGGGTACCAAGTAAATACATCACGTAATTTGAGATATCCACAATATTGTTTTTAGGTTCAATTCCTTGTTTGATTAACTCTGCTTGAATAAACCAAGGAGACGGTTTAACAACTACCTTAGCCTGAGTAAGCGCGTAGGCTGACGCTAAAGTATTGTCTGCATTGATTTGATACTGGTTTTTAAAATCTGGTTTTATGCTTTCAGGTGTTTCAAAAATAAAGTTATTTCCAGTAACTGCTGAAAGGTCTTTAGCGAATCCATAGTAAGAAAGCAGGTCTCCTCTGTCCGGAGTCAGTTCTAAGTTATAAACATTGTCTGCAAACATTAGTGCGCTAGCTGCGCACTCTCCTGGTTTAACAGTACTTGAAAACACATAAATTCCGTCTTTGTATTCACTTGGAATGTTTTTTAGACCAAGTTCGCTAAGAGAACAAATCATGCCATTTGATTGAACTCCACGAACTTTTGCTGCCTTGATTTGAAAATCGCCAGGTATTATAGTACCTACTTTGGCAACAATTACATTCTGGCCCTTGGCAATATTTTTAGCACCGCACACTATATCTAGCACTTCAGTTCCGACATCAACTGTGGTAATGTGTAAATGATCAGAATCAGGATGGTCTTCACATGTTAAAACATGACCACATACCAAAGTAGGTTGAGCAAGCGAACCAATAATTTGCTCTGACTCACAAATATATCCGTTAATTATTTTACCCAAGTTTTGATTTTTATTAAGTTTAATGAATTTACTTAATGTATGTTCAGATATTTTCATATGTTTTTACCTATATGTTAAAACTGGCGTAAAAAACGCACATCGTTTTGATAAAACTCGCGAATTTCATCGATTTCATATTTAATCATCGCCAAACGTTCAATACCAAAACCGAATGCAAAACCTTGCACTTTTTCAGGGTCATACCCCGCCATTTTTAAAACATTAGGGTGAACCATACCAGCGCCAGCAACTTCAATAAAGCCAACTGTGCCATTTTTAAAATGATGAAGCACATCTATTTCTACAGAAGGTTTGGTAAAAGGAAAATAAGAAGGACGAATTCTTAATTCAACTTCTCTTTCAAAAACGAATGCCAAGAAATCTTTTAAGGTTTGAATTAAATTAGCGAAGCTAACTTTTTTGCCAATTACCAAACCTTCTAGTTGCATAAACTGATGAGAATGCACAGCGTCATCATCATCACGACGGTAAACTTTTCCAGTTGAAATTATTTTTATCGGTTTACCTTGTTTTTCAAGCATAGTTCGTGCTTGAACAGGTGAGGTATGTGTGCGAAGTAATTTATTGGCATCAATATAGAAAGTATCTTTTTCGTTTCTAGCAGGGTGTGATTTTGGGATGTTCATCATCTCAAAGTTATAAAGTTCAGTTTCAATTTCTGGCCCTTCTACAATTTCAAAACCATGTGCTAAAAAGTGAGATTTGAAGTTTTCAATAATAGCATTTAGTGGGTGTACAGCACCGCGAGAAAATTGATGAGTATCTAACTCAATATCAATTTTTTCGCTAAACTGTTTAACCATTTTAGCCTCTTTTTCTAATAAGGCTTTTTTTGAATTACAAAGTTCTTGCAATTCAACTTTATAGGTGTTAATTAGTTGACCATATTCTTTCTTTTTTTCAGGTTCAACGGACTTTAGAGTTTGCATAATTTGTTGAAACTCAGAGTCTTTACCGAAGTATTGGCGCCAAATATCTTCAATTTCTGTAGGATTAGCAACCAAGCTTAATTTTTTTGTTAGTTTTTGTTTTAATTCTTGAAGTTTTTGCTGCATATTTCTACCTCTATTTAATTATTATACCCTTTTTAAGGCTGTTTTTTGAAGGTAATTAGTGGTTTTTAAACAATAGATACCAAAGCAATAAAATGATTAAAAAATAATTTTAACGCATATAATATTATTGATCTAAAATTATGGAAAAAAACGCAATTAAACTAGAATTTAATAAAATAATTGAAAAAGTAGCAAGAAACGCTGTATCAAAATTTGTTAAAGAACAAATTTTGACATTGACATTTTTGCAAAGCAATAGAGAAATTGAAAAAGAAATTTTAAAGAATACAGAAACAACTAACGCCTTAAAAGAATTTGGGTTAATTGATATTGCTGAAAACTATGATTGCAAAAGTATTTTTTCTGGTCTTTTAAAACTAAGACCATTAAATGTTAAAGACTTACTTCAACTAAAGTTTTTCTTTGAGACTACCAAAGTTGGTTTTAATTACTTTAATAAAACTAAGGCTAACTTTAATTACAAAGCACTGCTTGAGTTTTTTTCAAAACTGTTTTTACCAATAAAAGAGCTAAATAAACTAAATGAGACAATTGATGAAAATGGTGAATTTTTAGATTCAGCTTCGCTTAGATTAGGTAAGATTAGAAAAGAAATAAAAACTCTTAATGAAAACTCAAAGAAGCGAATTGATGAACTAAAGAAAATCTACTCGCCTTTTTTAACAGATGAGCAAGTAATTTTTAAATCTGGTTTTTGGTGCCTAGTGGCTTCAGTAGTTTATAAAAGAAAAATTAAAGGAAATGTAGTAGATACAAGCAACTCTGGGCAGTCTATTTATATTGAACCTGCTGAAATGCAACAGTTTAGATTTAGACTGAGTGAACTGCAAAACGAAGAAGAAAAGGAGAAAGAGAAAATCTTAAAGCAAGTTATGGATTTTCTTTTAATTGATTTAAATAAATATATAGAGGCTCAAAATGCACTTTTGAAACTAGACTACTACTTCGCATGTGCTAAGTTCTTTGTTAAACAAAATTGTTGTACTCCTTCGATTTCAAAAGATAGGTCGCTCGTACTAATTGAAGCAAGACACCCCTTGATTGATGAAAACAAAGTTGTGCCAATTGACTTTTATATTTTTCCAAACAAACCGCTTACTATCATCACAGGTCCTAATACTGGTGGCAAAACAGCGTCGATGAAAACTGTTGGTTTATTTTCGCTAATGTTAAAAGTTGGTTTTCTAATACCCGCTAAAGAAGCGATTTTACCAAATTACAACAAAGTATTTGTAGACATCGGAGATGAGCAGTCTTTGGAACAAAACCTATCAACTTTTTCTTCTCACATGGTTAGGTTAATTAGTTTTATTAGCAATGCAACTCCAGACTCGCTAGTGCTTTTAGACGAACCAGGTTCAGGTACAGATCCTTTAGAAGGACAGGCTCTTGCTTTGGCTATCATTAAACATTTGCTTTTAAAAAACTGCACTTTGATACTAACAACTCACTATCCAAAAGTTAAGATGCTTCAATATTTAGAAAACGCAACAACCACTGGAGTATCTGTATGCTTTGATGTAGATTCGCTTTCTCCTACTTACAAGTTGTCGTTTAATTCAATTGGAAATTCAAACGCAATACTGATTGCAAAAAGACTTGGAATGAATGAAAAAGTATTAAAAGAAGCAGAGAAGTTTCTTTCAAATCAAGATAACAAATCAGAAGAATTGCTTACAAATCTTGCTACAAATATTGAAAAAAATGAACAATTAACCAAGGAATTAAGAGATAAAGAAACACTACTAAATAGCCTTATAACGCAAAATAAAGAGATTAAAGAAAAACAAGAAAAAGAGTTTAACAAAAGAGTTGAAAATGTACTTAAGGAAGAGAGAAGAAAATGGGAAGACTCGGTTTCTGAAATAGAGTCACTTATTAAAGAACTTAAAGAAATCAAGGCTATCAATGTTAAAAAGATTTCTGAAATCAAACAAGGAATTAAGAGACCAGAAAGTGAGTTTAACAGTAGTGTGGAACTTAAAATTGATGATTTAGTCTATGTTGAACCAATCTTTCAAGATGGCGTTATTAGGCAAATAAAGGGTGATTTTTATTTTATAGATATAGAGGGTAATTTACTTAAGTTTAAGAAAAATGATTTAAAATTAAGGTCTATAGTTAGCGCAAAAAAACAAACAATTAAACCTTTTAATCAAAGTAAGAAAACAGTAAGTGAACCATTTTTTAGTCCTGCTAATTTTGAAATTGATCTACGTGGAAAAAGAGCACACGAAGTTGAAAATATCTTAGAAAAAGAAATTGATAAACTAATTCTTGCGAATTTTACGCAAGCCAAAATTATTCATGGATATGGAACTGGTGCTGTTAAAAACGCAGTTTATGACTACATTAAAAAACAACCTAAAATTAAAAGCCACCGCTTTGGTGGAGAGTTTGAAGGACAAATGGGTGTCACAATTATTTATTTAAAATAATTTCATTGAGAGAAAAAGCCTTTAAGGTAAAACTTAAAGGCTTTTTTTAGTTGTGTAGGATTAAATCAAAATTTATTTAGACTTGCCTGCTTTGTTTTCTAAAATCAACAATTTTTAGACCTACTACAGCCACAACGAAATACTTAATTAAATTAAAAGATAGGTAAACTGAAGCAAGAGTTTTTAAATATTTGGAAATTGGCATTATCTGGGTTGTATAATAGGCAGGTTTGCCTGAAATAAAGGTAGGAATAAAAAACAAAGCGTTTGCGACTAGAATCAAAACAGTTGGAATTAACGTGTAGTTTAAAACCGAAATTAAGTAATGTTTACTCTTGTTTAACTTAAAGTCTAAATATACTGCCAAAATTAATGTAAGTGTGCAGTAAATTGCAACAAGCTCACCGAAAAATATAAACGGAAAGTTAGTAGCTGATGGATTGATTAGCCACCTTATTCCAGACCTTAGGATAGTCATTAAGACAACGAGTGGGACTTTAAACTCAAACATAGCATATAGTATTACAATTTCAGAAAAGTCCAGTTTAAGCGGCGGAAAAAGAGGGATTTTAAAATATCCCAAAATTATACTAAGTGCTAAAAGCATTGCAAACTTAGTAAATTCTCGGTTCTGATTATAAGTTTGATTTTCTTTATACATTTTTAACTTCCTTTTAAGTATTTCAAGGAAGTTAAAAATATTTTAGTTCGCCTTTTTTAAAAGGCAGTAAATGTAAATGACTTACATTTTAAGTTAAAATAAATGTCTTCCTATCTTTCATCCGGACTTTGACCGTTGGCACAGGAAACTATCCTGTTCTGCAACAGTTTTAAACTATCGCTCGTGGGCTTGGACCACCAGTTAAGAATTTCACTTGACCCTGATATTTTGGTTTTTAAAATATTAAATGTAGTAAGTTTTTTGAATGTTTAGATTATCGTCAAACTCAAAAACAAGTGGTTTGCCGGTTGGCAGTTCAACATTCATAATGTCTGCAGTTGAGACGTTGTTAATGTATTTGTAAAGCGCACGAAGAGAGTTGCCGTGAGCAGCAATAATTACTTTTTTGCCAGCAAGCAGTGCTGGTTTAATATCACTTTCCCAGTATTTAACTACGCGGTCTACTGTGTCTAGTAAGTTTTCAGAAGCAGGTAGTTCTTTTGGATCTATTCCTTTTAAGTTTTCGTCAAAACGAGGGTGGCGTGGATCGTTGAAATCTAGAGCAGGTGGACGCACTTCTGCTGAACGACGCCAAATTCTCACTTGCTCGTCTCCGTATTTTTCTGCAGTTTCTGCTTTATTTAAACCTTGAAGCGCTCCGTAGTGACGTTCGTTTAATAGGTAAGAACGTCTAATTTCAATATTAGAAAGACCAAGTTGTTCTAAAACATAGGCAAGTGTGTTTTGAGCGCGTTTTAAAGAAGAGGTGAAAGCAAGGTCAAAACTAAAACCTTTT
The DNA here is from genome assembly GCA_963541405.1 of uncultured Acholeplasmataceae bacterium. Lineage (GTDB taxonomy): Bacteria > Bacillota_I > Bacilli_A > Acholeplasmatales > Acholeplasmataceae > CALISC01. The sequence continues at coordinate 11,158 of CAUTSX010000010.1, forward strand.
TCTTTTAGTAAAAGACCTGCTGCTTTTGCTTCTTTTACTCCGTTTTCAGAAAGTTCAACGTTTGTCCAACCAGTGAATTTATTTGCTAAATTCCATTCACTTTGTCCGTGTCTAATTACTACTAATTTAATCATTTTATTCCTCCGTTAGTTGTGATTTACTTGTAAATATTATATTAAAAATTTAGATAAAAAATAAAAGTTTAGTTTTCTTATTTATTGTTTTTAATGATTTCTTTTAAATACTTTTGAATTGCTTTAAATGTGGGTTTGTGAGAAGAAGCATGGCCTCCAAGTTCAACCACGGTTAACTTAGAACCAGGAATTGCCTCGTGCACTAAATAAGCCTGTTTTAGCGGGCAGACCATGTCATATCGCCCGTGGACTATGTAAGTTGGGATATGGGCAGCTTTGTGAATGTTTGTCAAAATATAGTTGTCGTCTTTGCCAAACGTTTTGTTGGCAAAAAAGAAGGCTTCCATCAAAGCGATTTGTCGCTCTGAGTTAGTGGCCTCTGTCGCGAGAAGTTCAGGTTTTTTTACTGGAAAAACTAAAGAAAGTTCGTAATTTGCCCATTTAAGAGATGCTCTGTCGCTAATTGTTTGGTCAGATGCGGTAATTTTTTTAAGGTACTCAGGCACGATATCTTCAACTTTTTTAGTATCTCCGATTTCTGCGATAAACTCTTTGTATTCAGGCCAATAGAAGTTTTGAGCTCCTGAATACAGCCAATCGCAGTCTTCTTGTCTTGCCAAAAATATCCCGCGAATCAACATGCCGGCTGTATGTTCAGGATAACGAATCGCGTAAGTTAACGCAATAGTGGAGCCAAAACTACCGCCAAATAACCAAATTTTGTCAAATCCAAAATGTGTGCGAATTTTTTCAATGTCTTCTACAATTTGAAAAATATCGTTATCTTTGGTTTCCAAAAAAGGTTTTGATCTGCCTACCCCTCGCTGATCAAACAAAATATACCGAAACTTGCGTGGGTTGAAAAAGTATCCTGAACTTTTTGAAAATCCACCTCCTGGTCCACCGTGGATAAAAATCAAAGGAATTCCAGTTTTAGAGCCTCTTTCTTCAAAGTAAAGTTCGTGCAGTTCAGAAACCCTTAAATAGCCAGATGAAAGCAATTTAGAGTGTTTATATTTCATATTTACGCGCTCCTTTTAGTTTAGATTTTTTGGCAAAAAAGGCCAAGGTAGGGTTAGCCCACCAAAGGCCTTTTTAAAAATGTTTTGTGTTTAAATTAAATAACTAATTTACTTACTTAAATTAAGCAATAATTTTAGTTACAGAACCAGCACCAACTGTGTGTCCACCTTCACGGA
>CAUTSX010000011.1:0-12301 GCA_963541405.1 uncultured Acholeplasmataceae bacterium
TTGCCAATTAGTTCAACAATTGACTCGGCTTCTCCTATGTAGGTTTGTCCAAACATTGAAAAAGTATATTTTTTGTTTTCGTAGTGTAAATTAAATAATCTAGACTCAATTTTTAAAATTGCAGGGTCTTTGGAAAAAGTTGCGGTAAACTCAAGTGCTTGACCACCAACGTTTAGTGAACCTGTGAAATTACCTGATTTAACCTTAGAAAAAGCGTCAATTAAAAGGTCGGTTGCGTTTGGTTTTGGCTCAGCAATTTCGCCGTGTTTACGAAAGTCTTTTAGAAAGAAGTTGTGAAAATCAGCAGTTTGAACTTTTTCTTTTTTATAAGTAAAAGTTTGAGTGACACTTGCTGCAAAGTCTGAAGAAATGCCTTTTACCGTTAAGTTATACTCTTCGTTTGAAACAGTTTTTAAAACTTCCCAACGCTCATTCATAGTGACGTCTAAAGTAAATGATTTAAATGTAGGGTAATAAGGAGTTTGAGCCATTTCTCTAACTTCCACTGCATATTTAGCGGTAGCCACTTGCTTGCCAAGCCCACTTGGTTTGTTTAAGTCATCGTCTACCACAAAATCAACACGGTAAGTGGTCTCACCATCGGCTTGGTGAATTAGTTCAACTTTTTTAATGGTTTTACGAGAAAGAATTTGTTGAGTGAAGTCTTTTAAGTCAGAACCTAGAATGTTTTCAGTAAAATCAGCCTCAGTAAATGGTGCGTCTGAGCCTTTGTATTGGCGCCAAACTGGTTTGTCAAGGTCGCCATTTTCAAGGCGTGCCAGTTCTTTGACAAAGTACTGTGCACCGCGCGTTGATTCGTTTCTAAAAACATAAAGACCAGGGCTGGCAAATGAACCTTTTGAGTATTGTTTGTTTGCCAAATGTGCGGTGTCGTATTGGCGAGTTGCTTTGATTTTTTGAGTAGTTGACCCAAAAGAACCAAAGTAAGCAGTTGCCTGTCCGTTGGTTTCACTTTGAAAATGACTTTGGTTTCTAAAAACTTTAGCAGCAATTAAGATGTTTTTTAAGTGATCTTTTTCGTCAATTGGTTTAGAGCCATCGTTGGGACGGTCTAAGTATTCATTGTTAATGTTGGTCTTTGGTTTGATGCGGTTTGGTTTTTGTCCCAACGACAAAAAAGCCATCAAGGCAACGATAATTGCGCCTAAAAACAAAGCAAACAATGTACTGGTGGTTTTGACAAAACGAGTGTAGGATTTAGTTGAGTAGGTTTGTACAAATTGTTTATTGGCTTTGAATTGACGGGATTTTTGGGGAGTAGATAAGTTGGTGTTGGTTTCTTCGTATTTAATAAAATCTTTTTTCATAAAGTAAAACTCCTTTTTGAAATGTTCTCACTTGTTTTGTTGTATATTTAGTATCTTTATTTATGTGTTTGTCTGATTAGCGAGAAATATATTTAAGTCAGTAGTTCAAAAAGTGCTTACATAATTATACCCCAGCCACATAAAAAGCCTATTTTTAATTGTAAAAGCGGTTCTAGATATGAATATATATAGAAGTTTCTGGTTGTTTTTAAAGTTTTTTGTCTAAATATATGAAAAAAGACCTTTTAAGTTTTTATTGCTAAAAAGGTCTTTGATGCGGTTTTAAAAATAAAGATAGTTAGAAACAAGGAAATGTGAATTGGTTAATTGTTATAGGTGAGAATCCACACAGTGTGAAAATCTCTCAAACGAACATAAAAGAAAGTACCTACGGTAACTGGTCAAGAGACTACTTAATGCAAACTACTACACCTAAAACGTTGTTCACGTCGGTGTAGTCCAAGTTGCCGTTGGGGTTGAAGTAGTACGCGTTAGGGCCATCAACAAAGTCAGGATACTGTGTACCAAGCCACCAGAACTGATGGTAGCTACCGTCGTAATAAGGCATTGTGGGACCATATTCTACAAAAGCATTTAAATTAACATCACGATATTCGTCAGATACATTGCTGTAGCGATTTAGAATTGCTTTCGCATAATCAGTAGATTCTTTTATTAACTTAGAGGATAAACCTAAGTCTAAAGCAGGTTTAACTTGAAAATCACCAGTATCATAAGTTGGAATGTGAACTTCGCCACCTAGAACTTTTCCAATATCTAAAACCATTGCTTTAAAAATAGAGTGTTCAGGTTTGGCGTTATCAAAATAACCAAGGTAGTAAATATTAAAAGGAGAAAAATCTATGATTTTTTCGGTAAACCAAGTATCTTGTTTTGGAATTTTAATAAAATCAACTGGCTCTATTTTAAAGTATTGGTTGTTGTATTTTTCGTATTTATTGCCATGACTGTCTTTCCAGTAGCTGCGAGTAAACTGCATAGTGTAGTCTCTGCCTTTTGAGTTGAACTTAAGTTCGTGTGTTTCATCGTTTAGATGCTGAATGCCGACAGGATTGTCAACTTTAGTTTGAGGGTATGTACCAAATTTCTTAGTAGGTTTACCGATGTGCAGAGTTACTTTGTGGGTTTTTTGAACTAAGAAGTTTTCAATTTCTTGCTTAGTTTTTTCTGTTCCATCAAGTTCTGCTTTAAGAATGCCAAGACCATCGGCTTCAAACTGACTTTCGTCAATCTGACCAATTTTAGCACCATGTCTAAGAGTTCTTTTCGCAATACTGCTTGTATGGCCTTTTACTTCGAAAGTGACATCGTAAACTTTTCTTTTTATAGTAATAACCACTTTATTTTGATTAGCATCTGCGTTTACAGTTAAATTAGCCACACTGTATTCAGGTTCTTGATACACAGTGTTGTTTGGATTTGAGTAAGCAACTGTATGGTTTGAGCCAATTTTGTCACTCTTAATTTCAGTATTTTCAGTATAACTGCCATCTACATTTTGAGTTTTAACAGTGTAAGTTATGGTTGCTGTAGTTTTAACTTCTTTAAACACTGGTTTAAGCGTGATGTTTGAGTTATACGCAATGTTTGGGTCAAACTCAGTGTTGGTTTCTTGAACAAGTAGTTTTTCAAACATATAATCGTGAGTTGCTGTGTTAGTTTTTTTAACTGCTCGTAGTTTTGCTAAAACTTCCGTGCTGATTTTGTTTGTGTATTTCAAGGTAAGAGGTTGCTTTAAAATCGGGTCAATTGTGTTTTGGTCAAGTCCTGCTTCGGTTAAATTAAAAGTAACACGGTATCTTTTGGCTTTATAGTAAAGTTTAATAATTTGTTTATCTGTATTATTTTCAACGGTTAGACTAGATATAGATTTAGTTTGGTCAAAGTCAGTTTCGTGATTTGGGTGTGGGTGACTTGAAAGAAATGCAGAAATGATGTCTTTGATTTCTTGGTCTGCATTCGACACTTGCGTGCCAATTTTTCTTTGAGTCGGCAGTTCAAGTTCGTGTAGGGTATCCTGATTGGTTGCAAGCCCTTCGTAGACTAAGTTTAAATAAACTTTTTTAAGGTTATTAGTTTCTTGCCATTTAGCAACTAAATGAGTATTTTCTTCAACTAAGTTGTTATGAGTAAAATCAACTAACTGATTGGTTTGAGGGTTTAGCCAACCTAAAAACGTATAAGTTTTATTTCCGGTAGGATCTGCTTTAGTGGGGTGGGCAATGTCTGTCAAAATTTCTCCGAACTTATAGTTAACTTCCTTTTTAGTTTCTCCGTTTAAAACGCCACCATTGTAGTTAAAAGTTGCTTTAAAAGTTTTTCTTTTAAAGTACAACTTAAATACAGTAGAGCCGTTTGCTTGAATTGTTTTTTTAACCTCAGAAGCAGCGTCAAATAACTCAAAACCGCGTGGCGGCAGTAATTTGTCTTGAGATAACTGAACTAAAGAGCCTGGTTCAACTCCAGTAATAGTCTCGGTGTCATACTCATCGTAATCATAAGCCTGGTTATTTAGTTTTTCTTTAAATCTTTTAATTTTGTATTCGGTAGTTTTAGGAAAAGGACTTGGTGATGTTGACTTTTCAAATACCGCCACAAGTGTGATGTTTTTAGTAATTGGAGTATCAAAGTCAAAAAGTTCGTTTGAACCTTCTAATTTCCATCCTGCTAATTTATAAAGGTCGCCGTTATCATCAACATACGTAACTAAATCAGGGTTTTGATAGTAATTTTTACTAATTTTTTGGTTTTTAACAATTTCAAGGTCATTGAGTTTAACTTTACTTGGGTCGGTTATAAACTTAACTGTATATTTAGGCTCAGGAGTTGGACCAGGTTGTGGTTGTGCATTTTCTTTTTCGTATTTTGCGTAAAGTGAAATGTTTTTCTCTGCTCTCTCTAAATTAAAATCAAACTCTTTAGTAAATCCTGGGTCTTTAAACCAACCAACTAGTTTGTGTTCAGGTTTAGAGCGACGGTAGTTTAATACAGATTCACCTTTTCTTAAAACATAGGAAAATACTTTTTCAGTTCCATCAAAATAAGCAACTGAAACCAGGCCGTGTTTGTTTAGTTCATCGTTTAGTTTGTTTTTATCAATAGAGTGTTTATATCTAGCAACCAATCTAAATTCCGAGCCTTTAAGTTCAGGAACGCTAATTTCTTGGCCTGCTCCAACTTCAACGACTTCGTCTTGTTTGTTTACATAGTACCAACCTAAAAACTCAGAAACAAAAAATGGAGAAGTTTCTAGATTTAAATTACCGTTTGGGTTTAAGGTTGTAATTTTGTTTTGTGTTTTTGAAATATAGTCAACGATTTCTGGGTTGTTGACTTTATTTGCATCTTTTAGTATTCCTTTAAATACAAAGTCATACACCAATCTAATTTGATTTTCTGTATTTGCGTGATAAGCCTGTCCTGTTTTTAAGTCAAACACTTCTTTGAAAGAAAAAGTTGTGCTTTCTTTTTGAGCATTTGAGTTATACGGTGAAAAAGAAGAAATTTTAGAAAGTTCATCTGCTATGCCTTTGTATTGTGTGTTAACTTTAGAACGCGGAATCACCAGTGGTTTTCTTGGTGCGACGTTTTCTTGAGGTTCTGAGAAAAATATACGAACAAAGTTAGAGTAATCTACGATAACTTCAAATTCTCTTTTAATACCTACGCGGTTTCTGGTTTCTATTGAAAAAACTACGCTGTCGTGTTCTTTGTCTTCAAAGTTTAAAGCAAGTGATTTGCCAGGTACAGCCTTAACTGCAGTAATTTTGCCAAACTTTGTTGCTTGAAACCAATCTGGGTTAATTTCAACACTGTTTTGAACAGCTTTTTCAAAAAGTTTTTCTGGAACTACAAATCTAAATTTACCGTTTTCTAATCTAAAGATATCATTTTTATCGAAACCTTTATTTTCAGAAAGCGACAACTTAGGAAAAGTAAAAATTAAAATTAATAAGTATATAATAGAAACTAGCAGCAACACTAAAATTGCTGAAACTACTATACTTAAATTTCTTTTAGGTTTTCTCATATTTTGTCCTTTCATAATTTATATAATTTACTTTAAAAATTAGTAAACTACATATTATTTTTTTATTTATTTTTGTTTTACCAATGCGAATATAAAACAAAAATTAAATTTAGTATGGGGTGTTAAAGCGATTCACTATATACATTATAGTCATTTTGATTCACTTTTAAAATATAAAGTTATTGGAATTTTTCAATAAAATTAGGAGAATGGCTTATTTATGTTGGTTATATGAGGTTTTTAAAAAGTTTAATCGCTTTGTAAAGCGTTTATATTATTTAAATGAAATTCACAATTTGTTTACTGCGCTTTATTTCTAAACCAAAAATTGGTATTGTAAACCTATGTGTGATTTTGCAAAAAAGTATATTTTTATTGTGCTATCATTTTAAAGGAAAAGAATTTAACTTTAATTAAAACCATTTAGAGGAAATTATGATTTTTACAATTCTAGCAATGGATAAAAATAATTTAATCGGCAAAGAAAATAAATTGCCTTGGCACTACCCTTTGGACTTAAAATATTTCAAAGAAAAAACTTTTAATAAAAATGTTTTAATGGGCCTGTCTACTTATAAATCTTTAACTGGAAATTACAATTTTGATCTTTCTCACTTTAAAGAAGTTTTTGTTGCAAGCAAGGAAAATACTTTAAAAATCAAAGACATAAATTTTGTTCCAGATGTTAATAACTTTTTAAAAAGATTTGAAAAAGACCTTTTCATAATTGGTGGAAAAACCTTATTTGAAGAAACTTTGAATTCATCTGACTTAGTTTATCTTACTAAAATAAATAAAGAACACATTGGCGATGTATACCTTGATTTTGATTTTTCTGAGTTTAAAGAAATCAAAACAAATCAAAACGGAGAACTTACTTTTTTAACTTTAGTTAAAAAAACGGTTCCAGTTTTTAACATCAAAGAAATTTATCAAAAAAGAATTTTAAATAAAGACAAAACTTTTGAGTTTAGACTAAACGCACCAGAAAGAAATAAAATCAAAACAGGCAGTCTAATTTGTTTAAAAAACGATAAAAATATTTTGATTGCAAAAATTGGAGAAATCTATCATTATAAAAATTGGGAAATGGCCTTAGAAAAGCATTTTTCAAGTGATTTTAGCTATTGTTTTAAAAATCATACCGAGGCACTTTTGGAACTAAGTAATTACTACTCTCGCCAAGATATTGAAAAATATGGTTTAGTGGCTTTTGAGCTGTCAGAGGTTAAAAATGTATAAACTAGTTTGCTTTGCCTACGATAAAGACGGCAGAGGTGTTGTGAAGTTAGAAAACAAAGTCGGTTTTGTTAAAAACCTATTAGTTGGCGAAGAGTGTATACTTACACAAATTACTGATAAAAAGAAATTCTTTGAGGCAGAAATCGACCACAAAGCAAATGTCTTAACTAGGCAATCTAAAGAAAGGGTGTCTTTGACTTACAACGGAACTTACAACTTTGCTCACCTTTCTTTTTTAGAGCAACTTAACTTTCAACAAGAAATCACTCTAAACTCTTTTGCAAGAAGTGGACTAGTTTTTCCCGAAATACAAAAATGTATATTTTCAGAAGTTCAGACAAACTACCGAAACAAAGCCGTCTTGATTTTAAATCACGACCTTAACTATACAAGACTAGGCTATTACCTTGAAAAAAGCAATAGTTTTTGTCTGCAAGACAAAAACATACTTTATCCTGAGGCTTTAACTGATTTAATTTTTAAGCTAAACTCCGAGCTAAATAAGAATAAAATCTTGCTTGAAGATACAGAAAAAGTAATCTTTAGGACTAATTTAGAAAATGACTTTCAAGTAACTTTTATTTTAAAAAGAAATAACCCCGAAACTATAGATAAACTAACTAATTTAACTAGTCTTTTGAGTCCAAATATTTCTATTCACTATATACTAAACGAAAAAGTATATATCACCAAAGGTGATCAGTTTATTAAGCATAAAGTAGACGGCGTTGTTTACCTTTTAAATGGACTTGCTTTTTTTCAAACCAACTCTTATATGGTTGGAAAAATGTATAGAGAAATTTTGAAAGAAATAGAGTCTGAAAACTGCGTTATTGACGCGTTTTCAGGGATTTCTACAATTGGCCAATACATAGCAAAAACAGCGCGCAAAGTCTACTCTATTGAAATCAACAAAGACGCAAATATTTGTGCTAAAAAATGTCTAGACATCAATAAAATCAAAAATCTAGAACTACTTGAAGGCGATTTTACTACTTTGTTTGAAAAGGTTAAAAATGTTGCTGACACACTGATTTTAGACCCACCTAAAGCGGGTGTAGGACAAGTGGTCATGGCTGAGTTAAATCAGACAAACCTAAAGAAAATAATTTATCTTTCTTGCCACATACCTTCTTTAATTCGCGACCTTAAAATCCTTACTAACTTTAGCATTACTAAAATTCAGCCTTTTAAAAATTTTCCACAAACCGCAGAATGCGAGACTTTAGTGGTGCTAAAGCGAAAATAAAAAAGTTGTTTACGAAACCGTAAACAACTTTTTTTAAACTAAACTACTTAAAGTTAAACCCAAAAACTAAAGAAGCACCCATTTCGTTTTGAGGGGCTCTTGGGTTTAGGCCAGTAAGCGGAGTGCTGAAACTAATAAAAGTATCAAAGTTTTGTTTTTTTGCAACTGAAACCACAGCGTCGTAAACTAAACGTTTAAGTACTTTTTGATATAGGTTTTCTTTGTTTCCAGGTTCATTTAAAACGTTTTCTAAGTCCTTTATTGGATCTTCTCTGTTGTCAATAGAAGACGGTATGAAGAATTTACCTGAGGCAAACTCAGAGAGCCTTTTTGATGTGTAGAAGTAGCTGCAGTCTTCTTTACCTGCTGGCAAATCAGGACATTTGTAGCGCGGACGGATAGTGTTAATTAGTTTATTTTTAGTCTCTCCATACACTCCAAGTGAGTTTTTCTCACGGTACTCAAAATCAAAAGTGATATCAAAAGTTTCTCTGCGGTGGCAACGGTGATAAGTTTTTGGCAGAGGTTTACCAGGTTCTGGAATTGCTTCTGGAAAATCAAGTCGTCCAGTTGAAAGGAGGAAAGGAGTTTTTAAATACACGGCTCCGTTTTTTTCAATTAAGAATACAAAATTACGACCATTTGCTTGGTTAGAGTTAGCCTGTAGAGAATTTAAAACATCTTTAATAATTCCTTTTACTTTTTCAATTCCAAAAATCTTAAAAAAGTCGTTGTTCAGTGGAGTTAGAGTGTCTAGTTCTGTGTTTTTTAAATAAACATTTGGATCTGAATTAAAGTAAAAAGTTTTCTTAATCCAGTCTGCATCTTCAAACTCAGGTACTAACTCACCTGGTTTTCTGCTTTGAATTGACTGAGTTGTATTAAATAAGGTTAGTTCACGATTTTCAAATTCATGGGCACTGTAGTCTAGTTTAGTAGTTCTGCGCATATCTTGAAGCAGAAAACCAGGTGCTCCGTTAATTCCTATATAGCTGTCTTGCATATAAACAAAAGATTTATATAAAGTTAGTCTTTGTTGCTCTGGACTAAGGGCTTTGACTTCATTCATTTCAGACTCAGGAGTTTGGTTAGTTTCATAATGTCCTCCGTCATTCATATAGTGAACTCCGTCCAGGAAGTTGTTTTCAATTTTTGTGTTAAAGAAATAAGAAGCAGTAGCCTCAAGTTGGCGAACTCCGTATCCGTGGTTGCGAATGACTGAGTTTGCTAAAGTTATTTTTGATTTAGTTGCGACTACTCCGTGAATTCCTCCAAAGTAAGCAGGAACTGTTTTTGTGTTATCTAAGTGTAAAACAGGACCACTTACTCCGGCGTTGCCGGCGATTTCAACATTGCGGACAGTGTTGGTGACGTCGGCTGTAGTGGAAAACGAAAAAATACCATAAGTGTGGTCAGGAAAACCAAGCTCAGCAAAGTCTATAGTGTAGTACCTTGCGATATTGCTTGCATCAATTTGAAAGTAATTGCCGTTTAGATTTAAAGAACGGTAATTTTGCGCACCTCGGCGAAAGTCGGCATAGCGCCAATAAACTGAGCCAACTTCTTGTACCTTGCTTTCAATAGGATCGCCGTTTTCATCCACTCCATGTTCAAGGGTTTGCGCACCTTTACGGTTTTTTTCAAGCAGCAAATCGCCCTCTGGTGCTGCAAAGTTTGGCTTTGGCGGGATTTTTTCAAATTGACCAGGTAAGTCTTCTACTTTAATGTTGCGTTGCAGAAACACATTTGCGTATTTTCTGGCACCGCGCACAAACTTTCTTAGTTCAAGGTCTGTATAGGCGTTGTGACCTTCTTTTAAAGTAATTTCTTCACGGTCTGTGTAAAGATTAGTTTTAGTTTGACCGTTAGTTAGTTTAGAAACCCCTGAAATTGTGGCTTCGATTTTAATTTTTTTGTCTTTAAGTGCAGGGTCTTTAAAAGTAATTTTACCTGCGTTAATTTCATACTGAGATTGCCTTAACAATGCGTTGTTTTTACTGTTTTTAAGTACAAACGTAGGAATGATTTTTCTAAACAACAGCTGTTCAATGCCAAACATAGTTTCAATTGTGGTAATAAACTTATTTTCAACATCGCTAAAACGAGCTCTGCGGATGTTTGCCGAAAGTTCTGGTATGTATTCATTGTTCATACCAACTTCTTTTGTGTACTTTTTGTCAAAGTCTTTAAAAGTCTTACTACGTTCCTTTTTTTCGTCGTACTTATAGACTTGGCCGTTTAAGTTAAATTTCTCAATAGTGTAGGAAACTGAGTAGACATACTGAGTTAAAGTGGTTTTGCCATCTTTAGTTTCGTTGTAATAAATTCGGTAAACTCCAGGCTCATTGAAAGCAAACTCGTTGTTTTTAATTTCAAGTCGATCAATTGTTGCTTGTTTAGTGTATTTAGTGTTAATTTCTCTTTGGCGGTCTTTTAAGTTAAGTTCAACAGTTGTGTGAATTGGACGGTGGCGATGTTTAACATCTACGTCTAGATTCTCAATTTGCTCAGTTGAAGTTTCTTTAACACTAACTTCGGTGTCTCTTTGCATTTTGAAGTTCACGCTAGTGCCGGGGTGAAGAGTGCCGTTGACAGAAATTTCGTATTTAGAGTTTTGATTTGGCTCTTTTAGTGTTAACGCCACATCGGTGCCTTCAGGTAAATCTAGAGTTGTGTAGTTTTGCGCAAGGTCAAATAGATTGCGGTCGTAGTTTAGTCGGTAAGTTTTAAAACCTTTTAAAAACACTTCTAAAGTGATGTCTTTGTCAATTTTAAAAGAATACTCAAAGTTAGACTCAAACTGAGTAGGCACGCCGTTTACTTTAAACTCTTTTAAAAACGGGCGGTATGTCTCTTTTAAACTAACTACAACTTCTTCGCCATACGGAACTTTATTTAAGTCTGCGTGTTGAGTTTTAAACTCCAAGTAAGGTGAAGTTGAGATCTTAAAGTTAACCTCTTTTTCGTCGTAAAATACTTTAATGTCAAGATCTGCGCTAATTTTGTATTCAAATAGCGAAGTGTCTGAATCGTCTGGATTTGCGCGAAAGAAACTATTTAAATTAGCCCCGTAATATCTGCGGTCGTGTTCATTAAACTGCAGCATAAAAGGGGCTTTTGGCTTGATTTTAACTTTAAAAAGCAAGGTAGATTCTGCCTCTACTTTATTTAAATCAACTCCAGTTGGCGGAGTTGGCTTACCAACATAGTCAACGGCTTCAATTTCTTTTGGTAGTTTAACTGAAAAGTAGCCTAAAAACACTAGTTTAATTTTTAAGTCTTTATCTACTTTGACTTGAAATTTGTTATCAGAAATATGCACACCTAAATTGTTGTAAGTCACGTCGTTGATAAGCAAGTCTTTAAACTCACGGTTTTTTAAGTTTAACTCAAAGTGCAGAATTGTGTTTTTAGGAACTTTTTTAAAGTCAGAAACTGTGACTAACTTACCATTTCGCTCAGCGCCAAAGTAGGTAAGTTCAGCTTTGTTGAACTCAACTTTTTGAAATACACCACCGCATGCTGCCAAAAGCACTGAGGATTGAAACAATATAAACAAATAGGTTAATTTCTTTAAGATACTCATCAATCATTTTCCTCCTTTTCTTTAGCTTTATGAAAATCAAATGAGATGTTTTTAACTAAGTCGCTTGCTGAGTTTTTAAGTGGTTTTAAAGTAACGCTGTAGGAATACTCATCAAACTTAGCTGAATCTTCAATATTCTTATTTAAAATAAACTCAAAGAAAACTATGCCATTAAACCCGTTTGCACGGACATTTAGGTACTCGTTTTTATCAGTTAAAATATTAGACTTATCAGTTTGCCAGTCTTTAAACTCAAAATCATATGACTTATTTGGGTCTTTAAGTACTCTCTTGTCTTTGTGTTTAATGTCGATAGTCACGCCTTCAAAATTGGCGTAGTTTGGCCAGTTTTCTACAAATAAGTAAAAAGTATGCATGGGTTTCTCTTGAACATATTGATTATTGGCTTCTTTAAAAAACCTTAAAATTGGGATATTGTTGTCTTTAAAGTTCATCTCAACCAAGGTTTTGGTGTGGTCAGTTGTTGAGTTAACCTTAGTCTGAATTTCTTTAATTTGGTCTAAATAGTTTAGTTTCTTTTCATACATATCTTCAATTGAAAGTCTGTGCAGAGACTTAATTACTTTTTTTGAAGTTGTATACCAAAGCCGTAAACTATTGACAGGAGTTTGACTCGGAATTTGGATAGGTTTTGTGCCAAAAGCCGCAACTAAACCAAGTGAAACAAATATTAAGATAGTGATTAAAAAGAAGGTAAATTTTTTCATTTAAAACTCCTTTTGTTATCCGCACATTACATCAAAGTAAACTTTGATTTTCAAATGGAAGGTAAACACCGAAAACGCCAAAGCCGTAACAAGGGGCTTCTTCCCCAAAGGCGAAGA
>CAUTSX010000012.1:0-12065 GCA_963541405.1 uncultured Acholeplasmataceae bacterium
CACCGAGTAATTTAGTAGTTAACTTAGTTGAAATATTGTCTTTAAAGACAAAATATTGCTTTAAAATTTCGTCAATTTGCTTATCTGAAAGTCTGTCTTTTTTAAGTTCTGTAAATACTATTGGCTTAATTTGCTTTATTGTTGGTTTTTCTTTGTCTAAGATGTTGATAATTAAATTAACTTCAAGTTCATCGGCAAGCCGGCTAAACTCACAAATCAAACCAACTCGCATTTTTCTTTGTTTGAAGTTAGTCATAAAAAATTTTTCTTCAAAACTCTCGGGAATTGCGTATTCAATAGATTCAGCCATATATTTTTCACCAGTATTTGCGTCTTTTAGCCAAACTTTGACAGCATTTTTTAGTTCATCAAACGAAACTTTTTCTGGATTGTCTAAACTAAAGTCAAACTCACGATAAATCCCTTCTGCATGCAGTTCGTATTGCAAACCTTCGTAAATTACTGTTTTAATAAATGTTTTTTCTTGAATTTTAGATTCTTTTGCGAATGTTTGTTTAGGTGAAAAAAGTCCGAAACAAAAGGAAATAAAAAATAAAACTACAAAACTAAGTTTATTTGTCATCTCGAGTTCCTCCGCTTATATATTTGTGGCAGATAATATAAATTGCTTAAAAATTGCCGTACCTATTTGTAAATTTGTGTCTTGACTGTTGAAAAAAGTAAAAAACCAATCAGCATTGATTGGTTTTTTAAAAGGTTAAATTTATTTTTTAGGTTGCCAACCTACTTTTTTTGCAATCGCTTTTAAAAGCAAATGCATTGAGTAGGTGTCTTGGCCACAATATGCCAAAAGCGCTGCGTATGATTTGTCGTAATCAGGTCCTTTTTTTTCAGTAAACGATAAATACTCCTGCACAGCCATTAGTCCGTTTTGCACTTCTAGGTTTTTATAAGAAAGGTCTGTAAAAACAGGAAGCAGTTTTTTAATTGAATAAGAGCCAAACAAATCCCGGTGATAGTAAGCCAGACCACCTTTTGGTTTGTCTGCGCTTTTTCCTTTAAAGACGTACAATAAGTCATAGATTCTGTCTAAGATATTTTGCAAACCTTTTACCATTTTAGTATCTGTTTTAAATAGTTGCATTAACTCTTTGATTCGGGTGTTTTCAAATGCTTTGTTGTAAACCATCACACTGCCACCGTCTGGTTTTATAGTTTCAAGCATCAGTTTAGTAAACTCAAGTCTGTAGTCAGTTTTGGTGTCTTTATTTAAAAAGTAGACGTTGTCTGTTTTTAAGTCACATTTGCCAAATTCTTTTTCTATGTGGATAGAAAACTGAAAAAGTGATTGGGTGTAGGGTTTTTCGCCAACATAACGTGGTAAAGGAAAGTTAGTAGACTCAAAGTCCAAGTGGTAAATTGGGAATTTTATTTCATCTAAATATTTTTTAACTAAAGCCTCGTCAATATGCTCTTCACCAGATAGCACACAGTATTTTTGAGTTTTGTTTTTTTCTCGGTTTAGATATTCGTCGTCTAAATCGGTCATTTTAACCGTACCTTCGTTAACTAGGTCTTCAACTTCTAGTTTTTCTGATTTACTTTTAAAGCCGTGGTGGCGGTCAATGTATTCAAATATTGAGTATTTCTCAGGTATTTGCCAGTCGTGTCTGCACACACAAGAAAAGTATTGACACTCTAAGTTCTTTCCTTTTTGACAGTGCATACCAAAGTTAACTTTGGAGGCATCTGCTTGGTCTATGGCTTGCTCTATTTTTTTAATTTCTAAGTCTATTGCAGGTTGTAGGTATTCAGTTATTTTGTTGTAGTCAATAAAAGAAATTATGGCATTAGGGTCGTAGACTCTAGCGCCATTTTCGTTAGTTTTACCGTCATATATATATTCGTGGTTTAAAACTGCCAAATAATAGTAAACAGGTTTGGCGAATTGTTTACTTCTCTCAACTACATAACGCTGGTAAGCAAGGTCAAAAGAAATTCGGCCAATTCCGCTTGTGTCAAAACGTGTGGTGACTTTAGCTCTGGCTGTTTCTGTTGACATGATGTCTTCAATAATTTTAGTTTTTTCGTTGTAAATAAAAGCAGCGCCGTCTTTTTTGGTAGTTAGTTTAGTTAAAAACTTATTTGTAGTGGTGGCCTTGACTTCAAAAATGCGAATTGCATTTTCATCTTCTTGAAAAATATCGCAAAAAGAAAAGTAAGTGTGGTCGCCTTGTTCTAATGCAATGTATTTTTGCAGATTAGTGTTTTTTGCAAAAATAACTTGACCACCAAATTGTTTTTCTACGCGTTCTGCTGCCAAGACCTCTATTTGTTTAAAGTCATCCATATAAAGGTCAAGGGTGATACTTTTGTTTAAGTTAGGTACAAATACTTCTTCTAAATCTCCACCTTCGTTTTCTATAATTTCATACATGTGTGCCAAAATTTCTTGTTTTTTCGCGTTAGTCTCTTCAGATAAAAAATCCTGAATTGTGGCGTTTGGATCAAAAGCAACCACCGCTTCGCCTTTTTCATATCTCAGTTTTTCTAAAGCCACATAACGTGGACAGCGCATGTAGTTTAAGAAATTTGTTTTAGAAATTTTTGCCATCTATAACTTTATTTTATTTCTTTTGAATTAGCGGCATCTACTTTGGCTTGATACTCTGCCCTTATTTTGTCTAAATCAAAAACAGGTTTAGCGTTTGGCAGTTCTTTAAACATTTTATCGGCAAACAATGTGCCTTGTAGGTGGTCGTATTCGTGTTGGAAGACAATCGCTGGATAGTCTTTAAAAGTTTGCACAACCCAAATTGGTTTTTCGCCTTCTACTATTTTTAAAAATCTCGCCTTAATTTCTTTGTGTCTAGGGGTCAGTAAGTTATCGGTTTCTCGGTTCACACTTAGACAACCTTCGCCTTCTGGTAAGTAAATTAGTTCTTTACTTACCTCAATAATTTCTGGGTTAACTGCAACAAAATTATAAAAAGTCTCGTCTATGTCATAAAAGTAAACCGCAAACATTTGTTTAAGCACATTGATTTGAGGAGCAGCCAGACCTACGGCTTCACGTAAATTAAAGCGGTCTCTAATTTCTGGAGTTATTGAGTTTCTTACGTATTCTATTAGTTCTTTGGCTAAACGCTTGTCTTTAAAAGAAAGTGGCAGTCTACACTCTAGACATTTTTTGTGGATATTTGCGTTACTTTCATCAATTATATTGTTCATCAATATCATAAATATATACCTCAATTTATTTAAAAATTTATTTAATTATGTGTTATTTTTACATAAGCTTAATTTGCTCAAATGCTTTTAATTCCCTTGTTTCTAAAATACAAAATGGGCGTTAAAAACTCAAATTTTCCTTTAAATAAATATTTTAAAAGTCAATTCCTTTAGGTGTATTTTAGCACAGTTTAACCTAAAAAACTATTTGACTTTTGAGGGTTAGTTGCCTATAATTCAAGTAGCGACAGAGTATATTTTAAAACCCTGTCTGGAGGATAAAATGACTGCACTAATTATAGTGCTTGCGAGTTTAACCTCTATTATACTTGGTTCAATCCTTGGGTATATTGTCAGAAAAATAACTTATGAAAAGGGGCTAAAAAAAGCCAAATTTACTTTTGAAAAGATTATTAGCGAAGGTAAAAAAGAAGCCGATCGCTTAAAAAAAGAATACTTACAACAAGGACACAGTAATATTGAAAGTTTAAAACAAGATGCAGAGGCTAACATTAACAGCCGTCTTAAACTAGTTGCTGAACAAGAAAATAAGTTAATCACTCGTGAGCAGTCTTTAGACAACCGCACACTTTATTTAGATAAACGTGAGCAGTCTATTGACGATAAAGATAAAAACATTCAACAAAAACAACTTGAACTTGATGAAAAACATGCGAAAGTTGAAGAAAAAATCACAGAGGCTGAACGTGAACTTGAGCGAGTTGCCGGACTTTCTAAAGAACAAGCAAAAGCAGAAATCATGCAAGACCTTGAAAACAAGATGCAACATGAAATGAGTGCGTATATTCGTGAATCTGAAGAACGTGCTCACCTTGAAGCTGAGCGCAAGGCTAAAGGAATTTTGGCAATCGCTATGCAAAAGTATGCATCTGATGCAACGGCTGACCACACTATTTCTGTGGTGAATTTCCAAGATGACTCAATTAAAGGAAGAATTATTGGAAAAGAAGGCAGAAACATTCGTGCGTTTGAAGCTTTGACTGGAGTTGATGTAGTAATTGACGACACTCCAAACGCTGTCGTTCTATCTGGGTTTGACCCAATTCGTAGAGAAGTTGCTAAAAAGGCACTTACTGCTTTAATTCAAGACGGGCGAATTCATCCACAGCGAATTGAAGAGTTAGTTGAAAAAGCCCAAAAAGAAGTTGACGACTATGTGTTTCAGGCCGGTGAAGACGCTGTTTTCCAAATGGAAATTGGTAAGATGAACCTAGACTTAATTAGAATTGTAGGACGCATGGCTTTTCGTACAAGTTTTGGACAAAACGTGCTTAAACACAGTATGGAAGTCGGGTTTTTAGCAGGTAAGTTAGCCGCTGAACTTGGTGAAAACGAATATATTGCGCGCAGAGCCGGTTTACTTCACGATATCGGCAAAGCCATTGATCATGAGATGGAAGGCTCACACGTAGAAATTGGCGTTAAACTAGCACAGCGCTACAAGGAAGCCCCTGAAGTAATTGACGCAATTTCTTCTCACCACGGAGACCGCGAAGCAAAATCTGTAATTGCTGTATTAGTAGCAGCGGCCGACGCAATTTCTGCCTCTCGTCCAGGTGCCCGCAACGAATCTTCTGAAAACTACATTAAACGATTAACTCAACTTGAAGAAATCGCAAACTCTTTCCAAGGCGTGAAAAAAGCCTATGCAATTCAAGCAGGTAGAGAAATCAGGGTCATGGTTAAACCAGATCAAGTGTTTGACAAAGAAATGGCACTAATTGCAAGAAACATCAAAGAACGAATTGAAAATGAAATGCAGTATCCTGGTACTGTTAAAATTACTTTAATTCGCGAAACCAGAGTTACTGATTTTGCTAAATAAGTATTAACTTAATATTTTAATAAATCTTTTAAATAGGTTTGAATTATTTATTCAAACCTATTTTTATTTAGGTTTAGTAAAATCAACACTAAACCCCTTATAATTATTGTATAGAAACGAGGAATAAATATATAGATGAAATTACTATTTATTGGCGATGTTTTTGGCAAAGAAGGCCGTAGGTTTTTATTTTCTAAACTACCAGGAATCAAGCAAACCTATAAACCCAACTTTATTGTGGTAAATGGTGAAAACACCACACACGGACTCGGCATCTCGCCAGAGCACTATAAAGCCTACATGAAAGCTGGTATTAATTTTGTAACTTTGGGTAACCACGCTTTTGATAAGCGCGAAATTTTTCCTATTTTAAATGACCCAAACGCGCAAATTATTAGACCTTGCAATTATGGAGATGTACCTGGAGTTGGCTATAAATTAGTTAAGTTTAACGATAAAAAACTACTTATTATCAACGTAATGGGCAGAGTTTTTATAAATATTTCTTTAGACAATCCAATTAAAGCAGTTGAAGAAATATTGGCGAAAAACGAAGCAGATTATGTTTTTATTGATTTTCATGGCGAGGCGACTTCTGAAAAACTCGCGTTTGCCCTGTATTTTGACGGTCGAGTTTCCGGAATTTGTGGTACCCACACGCACGTGCCAACCGCTGACGAAAGAGTACTTCCTAAAGGTACACTTTACCAAACTGACACTGGAATGTGTGGTGTAGTAGACTCTTGTATTGGAGTGGAAGCAACTACAGTGATTGAAAGAAACCTAAATGGGTTTTCAGAAAAAGCCAAAACTGCCGAAGGTAGATGTTATTTAAACGCAACCTTAATGGATTTTTCTAAAAAAGAAATTAAACGTATCCAAATCTACGAACAGTAAATATTTTTTTGAAAATGTCTAAACTATCCGAAGAGGAATTACTTAAATATTTTAGACCTGACTTAAATCAAGCGAGGCGCCGTACTTTTGAAAAAACCGAAAGCACAGTTTTTTTACTTGATCCTGACTTAAAGACATTTGGTCATTTAAAGAAATTCATGGTCTCAACCCACGGTTGTCAGTCAAACGAAGTAGACTCAGAAGTAATTTCTGGAATCCTTGAACACATGGGATTCACCAAAGCCCAGTCTTTAGAAGAGACAGATGTTTATATTATTAACACTTGTGCAATCAGAGAAACCGCTGAGACCAAAGCCTGGTCTGAACTTGGCCGGATTATTAAGTTTAAACGCCACAATCCAGATTTAATTATTGGAATGTGCGGATGTATGACCCAAGAGCCTAAAACTATTGAGCGAATTTTAAAAAAAGTACCAGAACTAGACATAGTTTTTGGGACTCACAACATCTACAGGTTACCTGAATACATTAAAACTGCAGTGCTTTCTAAAGAAAGGGTAGTTGAAGTTTACTCAATTCAGGGAGAAATTGTTGAAAACTTACCACAAACCCATAAGTTTGCGCACAAAGCCTTTGTCAACATTATGTATGGCTGCGATGAGTTTTGCACGTTTTGTATAGTCCCCTATACTCGCGGCAAAGAACGCAGTCGCGAACCTATTGAAATAATTTCGGAAGTCCAGACGCTTGCAGATCGTGGGTACAAGGAAGTTACCTTACTTGGCCAAAACGTAAACTCCTATGGCCGTGATTTTAAAGACCGCACATACACTTTTGGGCATCTTCTTTTTGATTTGGCCAAAACTAAAATCCCGCGTATTCGCTTTATGACTTCCTATCCTCGAGATATTGACAAGATCTGCATTAAAGCAATCACTGAACTTCCACAAGTTATGCCTTATCTGCACCTGCCTGTCCAGTCTGGTTCAAACACTGTTTTAAGGCGCATGAACAGACACTACACAAAAGAACTCTATCTTGAGAAAATCAACGCAATCAAGGCGCTTAGACCAGAAGTCACGGTAACTACTGACATTATAGTTGCGTTTCCAGGTGAGTCAGAAAGTGATTTTCAAGATACTCTGGATTTAGTTAAAGCAGTTGAATACGACGGAGCCTTTACTTTTATTTTTTCGCCTCGTGAAGGAACTCCTGCCTCTAAATTCAAAGACGACACTCCACTAGAGGTTAAGAAAGAAAGACTAGCAAGGCTAAATAAACTAACTTCATATTATGCAAAACAATCTAGTTTAAGATATGTTGGAAAAGTTTTAGATGTATTAGTAGACGGCTACTCACGCTCAAATGGCGAAATACTTTCGGGTTATAGCGCGGAAAACAAGTTAGTCAACTTTGTCGGCAGTAGCGACAAAATTGGCAAAATTGTTAAAGTCAAAATCACTAAAGCAAACTCTTATCACTTGTTTGGCGAAGAAGTATAAAAGAATATAAGTCTTACCTATAATTTGCTCTATTAAGCGTTTTCCCAGTGTTTTTTTAAAAAAAGACTGTTTTTGTTTGTATTTATTTGATAATTAAATATAATATAAGTGTTAGCGAATTGCGCGAGAGGTTAATATGGCCCAATTTAGATTATCAGACAATATTACTTTAAAAAACAAAGAGTATCCAGTTAGCGAACTTACTCAAAGTTTAGCTAAACTTGAACCTAAAAAAATCCTTGAATTTTTCTTTAGTCAAAATATTACCGGAATTGCCAGAGTAAGACGAATCCGTCTACTTAAAGATGTGCTTTTTCCATATGTTGTTAAAACCAGACAAAAACTACAATCTTTGGCATCTGAGTTAAACTACCGTCTTTCTTGGTTTAGAATTTACTCAGAATATGAACTTGAAAACTTACTGATTTACTTTAACTCAAAAGCCTTAAACCGCCAATACTTAGATGAACTTTGGTGCTTGTTTTTAAATGTAATGAAGGAAAATAATGTCGCTGACGCCGACATTTTAAAACTAGTTAAACAAGCAGAAAAGTCAACTTATGAACCTGTCAAGGCAATTCATGAATTCAACAAAGGTATCTGGCCACTTTTTAAAGACCCAGAAAACGTGCTAGACGGTTTAACTCCAGAAGAATTCAGACCAGTGCTTTTCAACTCTTCAACCGTTAAAGAAATTCGCGAACTCGGAAAGAGATACGACGTTAGCGTTCCATTTAGATTAAGAAAAAAACAATTTATTGAAAACATCGTTGAAGAACTTAAGAAAAGAAATGAGTTTGATTTGGATGTTGAAAAAGAAATTGAGGCCAAAAACGTAATTCAACTTGAACGTTTTTGTATTGACCGCAAAATCCCGATTTCTTCTGAGTTAAAGAAAGAAGAAATTATTGAATACATTCTTTCACACGCTGCTCAAACCAAAGGTTCATACTTTGTACCAGAAGATCACTTAGGATATGAACTTACACTAGACGAAGTTACTAAAAACCAAGAAGTGGACACTGACGCTCCTGAACTTACTACTAGACAATTTGATTCGTCTGAAATTCAGTTTAAAAAGTATGTTCCTGTTAACTTTGATGAAGTTGACATAAATAACTCAGACTTAACTATTTCTAACTTTGACGAAGAAGAACCTGAAACCGAAGTTCTAGAGACAGTTTATGAAGTTGTTGAAGAACCAATTACTACTGAAGTCATTGAAGAAGAAGCAAAAGAAGAACCAGTTTTTGAAATTACCGAAGAACAGGTTAGCGCAGAACCACAAACCGAAGTCATTAAGACTGTTTCAGAAGTTGTAGAAGAACCTTCAACTGCTGAAGTTATTGAAGAAGTTATCGCTGTTGAACCTACTGTAACAGAAGTTAAAGAAAATGCAGAGGAAACTTCTGCAAGCAAACAAAAAGAAACTGCAAAAGAAACTACAGAGCCTTTAAGCGATACAGTTGATTCAACTACTGAAGAAATTACTAAAGCAGTTAAACCTACTGTAATTGAAGAAGATTCAAACCTAACTGAATTTACAGAGCCTACTACTGAACCTACAATGCCAGAAGAAGTTGTTCTAAAAGAGGACGAAGAAAATTCTAGCGATTTAGTTGAAGGAGAAATTCAAGATATGACAACTAGCGGTTCTGAAAAAGTTATTACTGACCTGAATAATGTTTCTGAGTCTTTCAATTCAGATAAAAACGTTTCTGAGACTCACACTAAAACTGAAAACGAAATTCACAATATTACTAGAAACATCACAACTAACTATATTACTAACACTAAAAACAACACAGACGGGAAAGTCTACACAGAATATTCAGAAGGCACTGTTACTGGCATGGGATGCTGCTGCCAATGCTGTAAGACTAAATACTCAGACCATGAATTTCACAACATGGTAATCAACGGTGGCTACTTTGATTCAAACGCAAAGACTAAAGAAGCCGATGAAAAAGAAGCATATAAAGTATTTTCACTTAAAGAAAGAGAAGCAAATAAACCACGTGCTATTGAAAATCAGGCTGTACTGCCAGTTGGCTACTATGTGCAACCACAACAAGTTGACGACAGAGGCTGGTTTAACCGTCTACTTGCCTTCCTTGTGTTCCTTGGCCTGTTAATTGCCACAGTTTCGTTTATCTTACTTTACTTTGACGTTTTAAAACTGTAGTTAAGCACCTACATCATTAAAAGTTTTAAGAACTGCTTTTTTTGAAAAAAAGCAGTTCTTTTTTTAAAACTAAATAAGAAAGGCATGTATTTTTTTGAAAAAAGTTATAGTTATACAAGGCATAACTGCAAGTGGTAAAACTGACCTTGCGGTGGCTCTGGCTAAAAAATTTAATTTAAAAATCGTAAACGCCGACTCAACTCAAGTATATAGAGGCTTTGATATTGGCACGGCCAAAATTACAGACTCAGAGATGCAGGGAGTTGAGCATTTTTTGCTGTCTTTTAAAGACTATTCTCCTAACTCTAAATACTCAGTATATGAGTTTCAACAAGCCGTTAGAGCTTTAATTGAAAAATCAAGCAAACCTTTAATTATAGTTGGCGGCTCTGGCTACTATTTAAAGTCAGCCCTGTACTCACTTGACTTCAAAGCCACAAAAGATTTAAAAAACACAGACGTTTCTATATCTGAAAAAATTGCTTATCTTAAAGCAAAAGGTATTTTAATTGATTTTCAAAATACACGCAAGATAGAAAATTACTTTGCAACAAACTCACTAGATTTTGCTAATTTCAAACAAAGCACACCGATTTACGATATGCTAGTTATTGAAACTGAACTCGCAAGAGAACGCCAGGCCGAAGTTTTTCAAGCCCGTATTGAAGCACAGTTTCAAAATGGTTTTTTAAATGAAGTCAGAAAACTAAAATCAAAGGGCTTAAAAGAGTGCGATATCTTGGGATACCACGAAATTTTAATGTATTTAGATGGTCTTGACACGCTTAGCGAAACTAAGCAAAATATTTTAAAGCATACTTTAGATCTTGCAAAAAAACAAAAAACCTGGTTTAAAAACCAGACACAGCCAGACTTGATTTTAGATTATTATGATGAGCATAAACTAACTAAGGCTGAAAAAGCAGTTTGCGAGTTTTTAGCAAAATGACCAAAATAATTTTTGGACCAACTTTAGTTGGCAAAACTACACTTTACACTTTAATCTCTGACTTAAATAAATTTAGGGTTTTTGACCTTGACCTAGAAATTGAAAAACAAGTTAAAATGAGTTGTCGTGATTTTATTTTAACTAATGGTGTGACTAGTTTTAGAACACTTGAATTAAAAGTTCTAAAGGATTTGATGGCGCAAAACCCTGACTATATTTTTTTAGGTGGTGGCTTTATTTCAAATAAAACAAACCGCAAGTTTCTTTTAAAACTGCCAGTTTGTGATTTTTCGCTTATTTATCTTAAGTTAAGCTACCGCGAGTTTTTAATTCGCCAAAACAAAAAAGAAAACCAAGATACACGTCCTTTACTTAACTCAAGTAAATCATTTTTTTTAAAAAGGACGCTAGTTGGCAAAAAAATAAAATGCAGAGTTATTGATACTAAAAACCTGGCACCCAAAGAAATTTTAAAAAAAATCATAAACAGCAGACCAACTGTTATTTAAAGGAGTTTGAAGATGAAAAAAGTATTAGTATTAAACGGACCAAACCTAGATATGCTTGGTCAAAGAGACCAAGCGCATTACGGCGACTTTACTTTAAGTAAGTTAATTAAAGAAATTAAAACTAGATACAAAAAACATTTAAAACTACACTTCTTTCAATCAAATTCAGAGAGCAAAATCGTTGATATGCTACATCTTGCGAATACTCGTTTTGACTATGTAGTTTTCAATCCAGCCGCCTTTACTCACTACTCTATTGCTGTCAGAGACGCCGCAGAAATCATTAAATCAAAACTTATCACAGTTCATTTATCTGACATTAGTTTGCGCGAAGACTTTCGCAAAACCGACTTATTTAAAAACCTAGCGCTTGCTCAGTTTCAAGGCAAAAAACAACAGTCTTACTTTGATGCTTTGGACTATATTTTGGAAAAATAACTGAGTTTTATTGTCTTGAAAACGTCTAGTTTTTTCCACAAAGCAAATGTTTATTTTGATTTTTTAGATTATAAGTTTTAAAAATAATTTGATTAAAAAAGGCTAAAAGTGTGTGTATTTTAGCCTTTTTATTTTGCCTTAAGTAAGCGAACAAAAAATCTTAAAAATCAAAATATAACCCAAGTTTTTAGCCTAACAAAGGCATTAAAATGTAAAAAATTTTTGTTTTTACATTTTTTAGCTTTATTAAATTTTTGTTAATTATTATATATCATTTAATATTTTTTATATGTAGTAAACTATATAAAATTATTGTCATAATTAACATTCATATCCAACTAAAAGCCCTTGTAAGGCTGTTTTTTTTTTTTTTTTGGATTTGAATGCTCAATATTAAAAATAAATTCAATATATAATTTATTCAGTAATTTTTTAAGACTTAAAAAAAGGCTACATTGCCTTTATTTGAAAGGATATTTATGAACAACTCAGTTAACCGAAAAAAATCTATACTCCTAAGAATTGCTGTCAGCATGTTAATCGTAGCTGCACTGGCCGTATTTTTAATTTTACTTTTAATTCGTCC
>CAUTSX010000013.1:0-12011 GCA_963541405.1 uncultured Acholeplasmataceae bacterium
TTTTTCATTTAAAAGCCTTATAAAGCGATTTTATTAAAATATATTTCACGATAATCGTTTTTGGATTTTTAAAAATATCGTTTGCTTGTCTTTACTTATTTTGGTATACTGAAAGCACTTAGAGGTGCAGATATGTTTATCACATTTGAAGGTGGAGAAGGTAGTGGAAAATCTACCATCATTAAAAAAATTAAGGCTCTTTTTGAAGAAGGCGAAAACGGACAAAAATACTCGCTTGTTAACCAAACTACTGGTGAAAGTGTTCCACTTATTTTCACCAGAGAACCAGGTGGACTTAACGTTACTTTAGCCGAAGAAATTAGAGATGTTTGTCTGCATCCTAAGCACACCACAATGCAAAGTGAAACCGAAGCACTGTTGTTTGCGGCTTCTAGGTCTGAACATGTCAAACAACTAATTGAACCTAACCGCGAAAAAGCACTAATTATTTGTGACAGATACATCGATTCTTCATACGTTTATCAAGGTGTTGCCAGAGGTTTAGGTATTGAATACATAAAACAAATTAATAAAAGTATTCTAAACTGCTTACCTGATTTGACCTTTATTTTTATCATCAATCACGAAAACGGACTAAACCGTGTGTCTGCTCGCAATAAAATCAACCGTCTAGATAAGGAAAGCCGTGCTTTTCACAATAAAATTGATGAAACTTACCGTGAACTTAAACAAATTTTTCCTGAACGAAAGTACATTGAAATCAACGCCGAGGCTGCAGTTGAAACGGTTTTTAGACAAGTTTTTGACAATTTAACAGAAGAACTTGCAAGGAAAAACATCAAAATCGTAAAAAATGCCTAAAAAAGAACATTTTTTTCATCTTTCGCTGCTACCCGCTGCAAAAAAAGATGCACATATTTCCTATATTCTTGGTCAGATTAAAGCAATTTTAAAACAAGAAGGTATGCCAGATGCCGAACTAAATACCCTTGAATTCAAACCATCCCGCAACCTTTTTATTTTAGCCAAAGAAGAAATCACCAAAGAAGCCTTACTTGAGTTTACTAGCACCTTTAACTACACTTCTTTAAATCAATATTCTAGATTTTTTGTTTTATTTGGTGTAGATTTACTAAACACTGCTCAAGCCTCTAGTTTACTTAAGTTTTTAGAAGAACCAAAAACCTCAACTTATGGCTTTTTGGTACCAGATAATCCAGACGCGGTGCTAGACACCATTAAGTCCAGAGCTTTTCCAGTAACTTATGAAAACAAAGAAAACCCTGAAAAACCAGTTTCTCTTGACGAAGAAATCTGTGAACTTTTTAAAGACAGAACTGAAGTTTTTGAAAACAAAGCATTTTTTGATAATTTAAAAACACCATTTTTAGATTTTATTTCTGTGATTTCAGAGCCTGAAAAAAAATATACACTCACTTTGGCTAAATATTTTTCAGTTGAACACGAAAGAACAGCAGGCCAAGTTTTTTTAAAACTCATCCAAACTTTTTTAATGGACGCAATTAACTTTAAGTTAAAACGAAGCTTGTATTTCAAAAGCCAAGAAGAGCCCATCTCTAAACTGGCTGGTCTTCAGATGAATAAATTAATTAAGACATTTGATTTTGTACAAAAACGCGCAAAAGCCTTTTATTTTCCTGTCAACGCTCGTGTGCAAATTCTTACAGCCTTAGCCGCATTTGATCAGTTTTTAAAATGAAGATACAAACTAGTTTTGAAAATAATTTTCCTACTCTTTATATTGTTCCAACGCCAATTGGCAATTTAAAAGACATAACACTTAGAGCCATTGAAGTTTTAAAAGAAGTAGATGCTGTGTTTTGCGAAGACACCAGAAGAACTCTTGTCTTGCTAAACCACTTTGGTATTAAAAAGCCGCTTTTTAGATATGAGAAGTTTAACGAAAAAACAGCGAGTAGAAAAATTTTTTTTATGTTAAAAGATGGTAAGAACAGCGCGTTGGGTTCAGACGCTGGAACTCCTGGAATTTCAGATCCACTTTTTGAAATAATTAAAACAGTTAAAGAGGAAAACTTAGTAAATGTTGTGCCGCTTCCTGGTCCAGTTGCTTTTGTGCCAGCATTGATTTGCTCAACTTTTCAGACAAACTTTTTTACTTTTCTTGGATTTTTGCCAAGAAAAAAACAAGATGCCGCAGACACTCTGCTCGTATACAGTGAAAGAAAAGAAACTTTAATAATTTATGAATCACCGCATAGACTAATTAAAACCCTTGAATTACTAAAGACTATTTTTAAGTCCAGAGAAATTATGGTTGCACGTGAACTGACTAAGTTACATGAGACTTTCTACTGGTTTGATTTAGCAGAGACCGATTTTAGTGAAATTCAGAATTTAGGTGAGTTTGTTATAATTATAAAAGGTAGTGATAAGCCCAAATTAGAGAATAGTTTATCTCCAAACGAGCTATTTTTAAACTACCTTAGCCAAGGTTTTTCTGATATGCAAGCCATTAAATTAACTGCAAAAGCTCTTGGTAAACCTAAGTCAGAAATTTATAAAGAGGTTAAAATCAATGAAAAAAACAAATAAGTTTTATATCACATCTGCACTTCCTTATACTTCTTCATACCCGCATATTGGCAATATGTATGAGCTGATTTTAACCGATTGCATCGCTAGATTTTACAAACTAGCCGGTCGCGATGTTTACTTTCAAACTGGTACTGATGAACACGGACTAAAAATTGCAGAAAAGGCTAGCGAGGCGAAAATGTCGCCAAAAGACTATGTTGACAAAATTGTAGCCTATATTAAGGATAACTTAAGTCTACTTAATATTGAGTATGATAACTTTGTCAGAACAACTGACGACGCACACACTGAAACGGTTGCCAAAATCGCAGACATTATGTTTAAAAAAGGCGATATTTACTTATCTTCATACGAAGGTCTCTACTCAAAAGCAGAAGAGGCTTATGTTAACGAAAAAGACTTGATAGATGGCCTTTTACCTAGTGGTGAAAAACCGATTTTAATGAAGGAAGAGGCTTACTTTTTTGCTCTTTCTAAATATCAGGCTAAATTGGTTAAACACATTCAAGATCATCCTCGTTTTATTATGCCAGAAAGCCGTAGAAACGAAATTTTAGCCTTTTTAAAGGAACCACTTCTAGACCTTTGCGTGACCAGATCTTCTTTTGACTGGGGAGTAAAGGTTAATTTTGACAAAAAACATGTGCTTTATGTTTGGCTGGACGCTCTTTGTAACTACATTACGGGAATTGGCTACAATCCAGATAAAATAAACCCACTGTTTAGTGAACTTTGGCCAGCAAACGTGCACATTGTTGGCAAAGACATTACTCGCTTTCACTGTATATATTGGCCTTGTTTTTTAATGTCGCTTGGCCTTGAATTGCCAGAGACAGTGTTTGGACACCCTTGGGTTCTAACTCACCAAACAAAGATGTCAAAATCGCTTGGCAACACCATATACGCAGATGAGTTAGTCAAAACTTTCGGTGTAGATAAGGTCCGTTTTTACTGTCTTTCAGAAATACCTTACAAAGACGACGGTAACTTAACTTATGACTTAGTACTTGAAAAAACCAATACGGAGTTAGTCAATACTTTGGGTAATTTAGTTAACCGAACATTTGGCATGTTGGCCAAATACTTTGACTCAAAATTCAGACCAAATTACACAAGTTTTGATAAAAACTTTGAAGAAATTGATACATACATTGAAAGTCTACCTGATAAACTAACTGTTTTATTTCAAGAATACAAAGTTGCAGAAGCCGCTAAAACTATTTTGGAACTTGCACGCCTTGCTAATAAGTTTATTGACCTTGAAGAACCTTGGAACTTATTTAAAAACCAAGAACACGAAAAACTAATGGCTACGCTTACGACACTTTTTAAAGTTATTCGTGTGCTTTCTATCACATTGTTGCCGTTTATTCCGGAAACTGCTAAAAAAATTCAAGCGATGCTGGAAATCAGTGAAGACACGCTTGAATCTGTACTTGTAAAAACTCCTTTTAAAGAAATTGTCTTTGAAAAACCAGAAATTCTTTTTATCAGATTAGACAAAAAAGACCTTGAATAATTTTTATGAAAACCAAAGAAAAAGCCCCTGTTTACATTGAACACACGCGTAAGCAAACTCAGTTAAATGAATCTAAAAAGCTTACCTTTTACAGAACTTTGAATCCTTTAGAAATTCCTTACACTGAAAAACAAGCAAAAAGGCGCGAGTTTATTAAAAATAAAGTTTTACCTGAAGCCAACCGTCTTTTTATGGCTGTGTTTTTCACCTTTATCTACGGAATTGGTTTAGCCTGGTTTCTAGAGGCATCATATGTTCGTATGTATACAGGTGGAGTGCCTGGAATTGGCCAGTTAATTGTTGACTTTCTGCACCACATCGCTAAAGTTAACCTAAACCCAGAGAACTCAAAAACCGTGCTCTCACTTTTCATCATTCTTGCAAATATTCCAATCTTGTTGCTGGGCTGGTTTAAGGTTTCTAAAACCTTTGCGTTTTACTCAACAGTTTCAATTGTCCTGCAAGCAACTTGCGTTAAGTTCCTGCAAATTGATTTACTTAAAACCACGTCACCTTTGATTTTGGCAATTGCCGGTGGGATTTTTATTGGAGTCGGAACTGGTGGAACCCTTAAATACGGAGGTTCAACTGGTGGACTTGACATAATCGGACAAGTTCTGGCTTTAAATAAAGGCAAGATGTCAGTTGGAAAAATTTCTACCATTATGAACTTAACAATTATTTCACTTGGTTGTTTTTTTGCAATGTTTGCAGATCCTGGAAACTCAGTAATTAAAGGTTTTGTTGAAAACATCGGCGGACCTGATGGCAAAATCCTAAAAGGAATTGGTCAACTTAAAGATAAACCACAAATGCTCTATGCTCTTTACGTTTTTATCTTTACTTCAATTAGACTGCTTATATCAATGGTTGTGATGGACAAAATCCACAATTCGTATAACTTAATTGAGGCTTTAATCGTGACAACTAAAGAAACTGAACTTGCGCAAACTTTAGTTAAAGAACTTAAACACGGAGTCACTTTAATTGACGCCAAGGGTGGATACAGTTTCCAAGATAAATCAGTACTCTTGACCGTTTTTTATCAGTTTGAAGAACAAAAACTAATTAACTTAATATTTGAAATTGACCCGAAAGCCTTTATCACCTTTAAGCACATTTCTTCTTTTAAAGGTAGATTTAGAATTAAGGCGCTTGCTTAAAGAATTTTTTTTAAATATTTAAACCCATTTACATCAACTTGGTCTAAATGGGTTTTTTAAATTAGCCAACAATAAAAAACTCTGGTTCAACCAGAGTTTTTTAAAGTCAAATGGCGATGCAGAAGGGATTCGAACCCCCGACCGATAGCTTAGAAGGCTATTGCTCTATCCAGCTGAGCTACTGCACCAACAAATAGAATTATATAAAAATAACCCTATTTTTTCAACTATTGCCGCAAGTTTGTAATAATCTCGGCAATTAGTATTTTTTAATGTAAAAAAACGCAATAATCGTACCAGTAAGCAAAAAGCCAAAACCAAGCGCCGATAAGGCAAATGAAGTATAGACTAAAGCATGCTGCACTAAGTCTAAAGATACTTTTTGTATTAAAAACAGGTTTAGCACAATAAAGACAAAACTAAGCGTCAAAATATCTAGACCCAGTCTTAAAAAAGCTAAATATTTCTTTTCAGTTCCAGCCGCGTGGAATCTGGCAAGTAAGGTCAAAGCACCTGGCACTAAGGCAAAGAACTTAAAGTGTGCAAAGTTTTGGAGATTAAAGGCCGCCAAAATTTGTTTATGTGTGTTGTGCATAATGGGCTTTGTGTAGATACTTTGGATAAAAAAGCCTGAAAACTCTGAATTTTCAAATTGACTTTCTACACCTTTCGGCGTTGGCATTTTAAAATCAAAGTAAAAACTTAAAATGACAACTACACTGATTACAACAGCAGCGCTTACTCCAGTGATTTTTAAAACAACGCTTCTAGTTGAACCTAAAACCAAGAAGCAAAGTGCTACTAAAAACACAAAAATAAAAGAGTAGTAAACGGACGCATTTGAAACTGATTTAAATTTTTTAAAAAACCCAGTTTTAGCGAAACTAAAAACTTCGCCAAGCGAAGAAGTTAAGGCTAATAAAAAATAAGCGGTGGCTAAAATAATTAAGATATAGGCAATAAATCTAAAAACAATTCTTGTTTTACTTGCTTCATTTTCAACTAAACGTCCATTAAACATGCACATTCTCCTTTTGGTTTTTCTTTAAAAAAACAATGTCTGTTAACTATGATAACACTTTTAAGGTAAAGAATTTTTAACTAAAAAAAGTGTGGTTTTTACCACACTTTTATTGATTTATTTTGCAACTTCTTTTTTAATTGGTTTTTTCTCTGTGTAGACAAGTCCCGCAATTGAAGTAGAGATTAATAACACACAAACACCTAAGTAATACCAAGCGACATATGTTTGCATGAACACAAGCGATTTAGTTAATGCTTTTAAGTTTGCTTTGCCAGCAAAGTTATTAAATGCTTTGAAAGCAAATGGTAGCATAACTAACATAAAGACAAATAAAGTAAACGCCAATAGTGAACTATCTACTCTTGGTTTGCGGATAGCCGCAACTAAGAAGAACACAAACAAGCAACCAAGATAAACATTTAAGAGTTGAGGAAGAATTTTATTTGCATTGGCAACTCCTTCAAAATAAAGAAGTTTTTTCATAGTTCCATTTGCATTTACAAATAGTTTTGCATTAAATAGACCCGAAAAAAATGGAGAAGTCACGTTATTTGGCAAACCAGGTAAACCCATATGTAAGTTAATAGCTAAATAAAAAGCATCAATTGCAAACAACACGGTCAATAGACTAACTAAGACTTTTCCAGTAGTAGATTTACATAGTGATACTACAGTCAATCCTAAAATTAGTGAGAAAAACGGAAAAATTATTGAAAATAGAACACCCATGTCTAAATGAAGTGCTATAAACATTTTTTCTATACCTGGTGCGATTTTAATCAAACCAGGAACTGGTGAGTAAATTAAAAACACAGAAACTAGTAGTGTTGCCACTAAAAGTAAGGCAAACATAGTTTTTCTAAAAGCAACAGATTCTGACTTAGTTTTATTTTTTTGAGTTTTTTTATTGTAATTGTAGAAATCCTCGTCTACACGGGCATTTTTTTGTTGAAAAAAATAAGGTCTTTCTTTATACATATATCTCTCCTAAGAACATTTTTATTATATCACGAGCCTAGGAATCTCTATTTATCAAATATAAAATAGCGCCAATACACAAAACTCTGTCTTTAGTTTTTTTAAAAAATAGTATTAAAATCAAATTTAGACAAAAATCAACGAAATTATGCTATATTTTATACAAATTGCACGTTGGTGCGTTTGTATATTTCTAGTGCCTATTTTTTATCTTTTGAAATAGGTGAAATATATTAACATCAACGGAAGGAAACGAAAGAGGTGAATTTATATGGCTGTTGTAACAGTTAAGCAATTATTAGAAGCAGGTGCCCACTTCGGACACACTACAAAAAGATGGAATCCGTTAATGAAACCATACATCTTTGGCCGTAAAAACGGCATTTATGTATTGGATTTAAATAAAACAGCGGAGAAGTTAGAAGATGCTTACAAGGCTCTTTTACAAATAATTAAAGAAGGTGGACAAATTATTTTTGTCGGTACCAAAAAACAAGCGCAAGACGCTGTAAAAGAAGCGGCTGACCGCACAGGTCAATACTTTGTGGCAGAACGCTGGTTAGGCGGTACTTTAACTAACTTTAAAACAATTAAAAATAGAATCAAGTATCTAAACGAACTGATTGAAAAAAGAGAAGCAGGCGAGTTTGAACAACTTTCTAAAAAACAACAAGCAGAAAACGCGCACATTATTGCTAAACTTGAAAAAAACCTAGATGGAATTCGCACAATGAAAAGAGTGCCAGACGCTTTATTTGTAGTTGACCCTTCAAAAGAGTTTAACGCAGTGCGTGAGGCTAAAAAAGTCGGAATTCCTGTGTTTGCAATTGTAGACACTAACTCAGATCCACGTGGTATTGACTACGTAATTCCTGCAAACGACGACGCAACTCGTTCAGTTCAACTAATTATCAATGTTTTGACCAACGCTGTAGTTGAAGGACAAGGTGGCGTAGTTGAAGCAATTGAATCTCAAGACGACATTCAATTTACTTTAGATTCAGTAGAAATTCCTAGCCGCGATGAACGTAAATACGACTCTCGTTTTGAACGTCCTGCTCGTAAACCTAAGTTCAACCGTGAACGCCAAGAACAAAAACAAGCAGAAAAATCTGCACAACCTGAAGAAAAAGTAGCAAAACCAACTGTAAAATCAGAAAAGCCTGTTAAAACTGCAAAATTAGAAAAAACAGTAGAAAAAGCAGTTAAACCTGAAGTTAAACCACAAGAAATCAAAGTAGAAGAAAAGGTTCAAGATAAACCTGCTAAAAAAACTACTAAGGTAGAAGAAAAAGAAGTTAAAGCAGAGGCTAAAGTAGAAGAAAAAGTAGCTGAAAAACCAGCGAAAAAAACCACTACTAAAAAAACAGTAGAAGAAAAACCTGTTGCTGAAACAGAAAAATCAGCAAAACCTGCAAAGAAAACCACTGTTAAAAAGCCTGCTGCCAAAGTTGAAAAAGCCTCAAGTAACACTGGAACTAAAAAAGTTTCAAATGAAATTGAAGGTTCAACTTCAACAACTTTATCTGTTTTTGAACTTGAAACTAAAACTCTTGCTGATTTAAAAAACCTAGCAAAAGCCCTTGGCCTAAAAGGTTACTCAGCACTAAAAAAAGTTGATTTAATTCAACTGATTTTAAACCGATAATTTAAATCAACGAAACAAAGGGATTGCTAGTAACTGGTATATCCCTTTATTTTGAAATCAATAACTAATTTAAAAAACTAAAACTGCAATTATTTAGGAGGAATTATTATGGTAACTGCAAACGATGTAAAAATCTTGAGAGAAAAAACTGGCGCTGGCATGCTAGACTGCAAAAAAGCCCTTGAACAAACTAATGGCGATATTGAAAAAGCCGTTGACTTTTTAAGAGAAAAAGGCTTGGCAAAAGCACAGTCAAAACAAGGCAGAACGGCAGCCGATGGTCTTGCTCGTATCTTTATTGAAAAAGACCTAGCCCTAATTTTGGAAATCAACTCAGAAACTGATTTTGTTGCCAAAAACGAACACTTTTTGGACCTAATTGAAAAAGTAGGTGCTGTTTTAATTAAACACCCTGTATCTTCAGTTGAAGAAGCTCTTGAAGTTAAAGAAAACGGACAAACTATTTCTGAAATGCTTTTGGCGTTAACTGCGAAAATTGGCGAAAAAATCACACTTCGCCGTCTAACTTACCTAAAAGCAGGCGCTGGTCAAACATTTGGCACATACCTACACCAAGGCGGTAAAATTGCTGCTTTAACTTTAGTTGAAAACGCAACTTTTGAAATTGCGAAAGACGTAGCAATGCAAGCCGCTGCTATGAAACCACAATACTTAAACCCAGAAAGCGTACCTGCGGAAGTGCTTGAACGCGAAAAAACCGTACTTACTCAACAAGCCTTAAATGAAGGCACTAAACCTGAGTTTGTAGAAAGAAAAATCGCAGGTCGTATCCGCAAGTACTTTGAAGAAGTTTGTTTAACTGAACAGGCTTTCTTTAAAAACCCGTCTGAAAAAGTTAGTCAATATTTAGCAAAAACTGACTCTAAACTAATTAACTACATTTGCTTCAGAGTCGGCGAAGGTATTGAAAAGAAATGCCAAAGTTTTGCTGATGAAGTTGCAGAGCAATTGAAAAAATAAGGTGTTTCTTACCTTTTTTTAAAACTAACTAAAGCAAAACAATGTATAAGTCAATTCTTTTAAAAATTAGCGGAGAGGCTTTAAAAGACCCAAGCGGACACATTCTTTCACCCAGTATGCTTACAGACATTGCCAAAGAAATTAAGCAATGTGTGGACCTTGGAATTTCGGTTTCTGTAGTTGTTGGCGCTGGCAACATTTGGCGAGGAGCGATTGCTGAAAAACTTGGCATGGCTAGAGTTCAAGCAGACTACATGGGCATGCTTGGCACCGTAATTAACTCCCTGGCTTTGCAAGAAGCACTTGGCAAAATTGGTCAAAGTGCGGTTGTCCTTTCTCACCTTGAAGTTAAGAAAATCACTGAGCCTTTTGTGCAAACTAAAGCACTTGAACATTTGGCCAAAAAACGCGTGGTGATTTCAGCAGGCGGTACAGGCCAGCCTTTCTTTTCAACCGACACAGCTGCTGCTTTAGTTGCCTCTTCACTAGGTGCAGACTGTATTTTAATGGCTAAAAACGGAGTTGACGGCGTGTATTCAGCAGACCCTAAACTAAACAAGTCAGCTGTGCTTTTTGATGAGTTGACTTACAGCCAAATCATTGAGCAAAACTTAAAAGTAGTTGACAAAACAGCCGCTGCGCTTTGTCTTGAAAACAAAATCTCAACACTTGTTTTTAATATGAGCAAAAAAGGCAACATTGTAAAAGCAGCAACTGGTACAAAAATCGGTACTTTAGTTAAATAATTTAAACAAAACATTAAACAAACGTTAAAGGAGTTTAAAATGGTAGAACTAGATGAACTGCTTTTAGAAGCAGAAGATAAAATGCAAAAAACGATTGTGCATTTTGAGGCTGACTTAACACAAATTAGAACAGGCCGTGCAAATCCAAAAATTCTTGACAAAATCCAAATCGCTTACTACGGAGTGCCAACTCCTTTAGCCCAAGTTTCGCAAATCACAGTTGTTGAAGGTACACAACTTTTTGTCAAACCTTACGACAAGTCTTTACTTAAAGACATAGAACACGCAATTTTGGCCGAAAACCTAGACATGCCTGTCAATACAGACGGCGTCGGTGTGCGAATAATTTTTCCTAAACTTACAGAAGACCGCCGCAAAACTTTGGCCAAAGAAGTTGAAAAGGCCAAAGAAAATGCCAAAGTATTTATTAGAAACGCCAGACGAGATTTAAACGACTTAGTTAAAAAAGCCAAATACCCAGAAGACCTTGAAAAACAAGGACTAGACGAAGCGCAAAAATTAACTGACAAATACACCGCAAAAATTGACGAAATCGCGCAAATTAAAACCAAAGAGGTAATGTCTATATGAAAAAAATCACTAAACGCGCGCGCGCAAACAGAAGACCGCGCACCCTTTCTTTAATTTCAATCATTTTAATTCTTTTTCCGTTTACCGGGATTCTTTCGCTTGAACGCTTAATTTACGCCAAAGACAAACTACCTGGCATCATTCGCTTTGTTTTAGGTTTATTTGTTTTCATTGGTTTTTTCTTATGGATTGCCGACATCGTACTATTAATTCTTAGACGCTACAGACGCGAGGCTATTCTTTAATGCAATTAACTAAGTGGGCTAAGTTTCTGATTTTGTGTCCTTTGACCAATATTTTTGGGCTTGACCGTTTTT
This sequence comes from uncultured Acholeplasmataceae bacterium, assembly GCA_963541405.1. Taxonomy (GTDB): domain Bacteria; phylum Bacillota_I; class Bacilli_A; order Acholeplasmatales; family Acholeplasmataceae; genus CALISC01. The sequence continues at coordinate 11,506 of CAUTSX010000013.1, forward strand.
ACTTAAAAGAACACAAATCAGGTTTAATTAGACTAGGAATTTTCTACGTTGGGATTTTTTACTATTTGTTTGACTTAGTTAAGTATATTCAAAAAAAATACTCATCTAACCTAAACGGTTATTTAAAACAAGATTTAAAGCCAGGCAATTTATTTCTAGTGCTTTGCCCTTTAACTTCACTACTCGGAATTGACCGCTTTGTATATGGCTACAAAACAGCCGGTGCTATCCGTCTGCTTTCTGGTCTACTTTTAGTTGGCTATGTTTTTCACTTAGCAGACCTGATACTTTTGTTAGCCGGTAAATACAATGCCAACGAACTGTTTTAGTTGATTATGCCAAATATTTTAAAAAGAGCCATTACTGGCTTTTTTATTTTAGGGATATATCTGCCACTTTTAATTTTAAGTCCTGCTTTTTTAGGTTTTATTTTGTTAAATCTAGTGCTCGCGCAAATCGCTGTCTTTGAACTCGCGCGGGTTTTTAACTTAAATCAAAACAAATCA
>CAUTSX010000014.1:0-11315 GCA_963541405.1 uncultured Acholeplasmataceae bacterium
AACGAATTATAGTAATATCGTTTTGTTTTAAAATTATTATCTTTACTGATGTAGACCCCTTAATAAAGTTAAAGAGCCTTAAGATTTAAAAGGAATTAAAGGTTACAAATTCGAATGAATGAAAAAGAATATTCGGGCTTTTTTAACTTCATTTATTACCAACTTTATTACCAACATAATTAATTTTATTACCAACCTGTTTTCTTTAATGTTGGTCTCTTGTTTCAAAAAATATTGGTTTTGGTATTTAATATATTAGTTGTAATACAGCCTGGTAAGGCTATATTATCATAAGTTTGAAACTTAAAATAAAGATGGTTATCTATTATTTATTACCAACCTAATTAAGTTTATTACCAACATTTACAATAAACATATTTTAGTATTTTAGCAATAAATAATGACTTTATATATAACTAAAAGACTTACTTGCAGTTAAACAATTAAAAAAGAGATGTTGCCATCTCTTTTTTAATTTCTGTTTAGTTTTAAATCAAAACCTTCCAATAGCCATTTTTGTTTGCACCTTCTCTTTGAATAATATTGTATGATTTTAGAAGTTTAAGAGCCTTGTCAACGGCAGTGTCACTAATTTCACAGGTCTTTGCAAGTTCGGCAATTGTGATTTTAGGGTTATTTCGGATTTCTGCGAGAATCTTGATTTGTGATAAATTTAATTTGATTTCCTCATCTTTATTTGTTTCTTTATTCCTAAAATTATTAACTTTGTTATATGGTATAGTCACTAAAATAGAGTTGTTTGCTATCTTTATGGTGTTTTTGCCATAGGCGTTTGTAATTAAAGGTATACCTCTGCCTGTTTTTTCACTAATTTTTAATTGAAGAAAAATTTCAGAAAGTTTATCATTAACCGGTATTGAGTGTCCGTTGTAAAAACCTTCTAAGGTTTGCAGACTAGGAAGCTCACCTCTAGAAAGAATTTCTATTCTATCTGAAAATGCGGTAAACATAGGTTCATTTAAATTGACCCATTTGTTGTGAAGAAAAGCATTAATAACTGCTTCTCTGAAAGCATTCTCGTTAAATAGCATTACTTCTTTTCGCTCCATTATGCGGTTTTCTTCATAAGCCTGGGGGATATTTAAAATATTTCCAAAGTCCAGCACTTCTTTTAATGATACTAAAAGACATTTGTAGCCAAACTCTCTGACTGAATGCAAAAAACTTGCTTTATTTTTACCCGCAAAAACTGCAAACCTAATAGGAATATGCGAGTTGTCAGAAAGTAGTTGGGCTAAAATATTAAATTTATTGTCTTTAGTCAAAAGTCCTAAATTTTCTTTATAGTTATGCTCGCTTAGTTTAATTCCTTTAAAATTATAAAAAGCAAACAGTTGTTCAAAAGTTAAATCTTGGTATTCAGACTCTTTTGTACAAATTGTAGGCAGCCCAAAAGTTAAAACTGAAAAAAGATTTGCTTCGCACTCAGGATATCTTTTGATATTTTCTTTACTAGAACCAATTCTAATATATCTTTCACCGGCATAAGCAGTCGGAATAATTTTAGCGGCAGGGATTGCCAATACTACTAATCTTTTTTTATTTATTTCAATTTCGTTAAAACTAAACAAAATACTCGGAGCAAGTTTACGAGCCAAAATGTGTTTAATTGGTTCTTGTTTAAGTTCAGCATTAAAATTTATGCTTGTACCTACAATTTCTTTAGTTTGATTATTAACGCCCCAAATTAAATATCCGTATTCTTTACCAAGAATTGCAGCGCTGTTTGAAAGTGATGAAATATATTTTCCAACTTCTTCAACATCGAAAGCATTTTCTTTAAACTCAAACCATTCACTCTCGTCTTCCAAGTTTATACAATCTTGAATTATTTTTTTTATTTTTTCATTATTCACTTTATTACCAACCTTGTATACTACAATGATATCAAAATAATAGTAATAAATCAAATAATTATCGAGCTTGTTTTTAAATTTAGTAATTGATTAAATATATCAGGCATTCATTTGTTTGGAAAACTACCCAGCTAGACTATTTTAAAATTTATCTCTTTATTAAAACGGTATTATTTTTGTTATGAATGCCTAATCTTTTAAACAGCCAATTGGAACAACCAATACACCATCTTCTCTAATATATCCGTATTCAGTTCCAGTAATTATCATTTTTAAAGTAGGTGGTGGTAATTTAATTTGTGTTTCAGTTTTATTTTTTTCAATTACAAGTCTCTCAATTTCAAGTAAGTGCTTTGCTGCTTTATCGATTTCGCTTGTTCCTAATTTGATTTCAATTAGTGCATATCTGCCATTTTCCAAATGTAAAACACAATTTGCCTCTAAGCCGTATCTGACACAATAGTAAGAGATTCTACCATTATGTACTGATGAATAGACTTTTAAATCTCTAATTACCAAAGACTCAAATAGAAAACCTAGAGTTTTAAAATCTCTGTCAAAATATTCAGGGCTAATTCCTAGTGCTGCAACAGCAAGAGAAGGATCACAAAAATTTCTTTTTACAGAAGATCTAATTGCTGTCTTTGAACGAATAGCAGGGCTCCATGCATTTATATCGTCTATTATGTGCAGATTTCTCAAAGCTGTTGTATAGTTTTCAACAGTCTTTAAAGAAATTTCTCCAGTAGCACTGACGTCTTTGTAAATAGTCTTATTATCAACTAACGTACAAATGTTTCTAGAGTAAGAACGCAAGATATTTTCAGCAATCACCTTATTTCTCGAAACTCCGTCGATATTTGAAATATCTACGTTGCAAGTTTGATAAAATAAGTCTTTAGCGATTGCTAATTGTGAAGATTGTTTTGTTAATGTGACACTTCTTGGCCAACCACCACGACAAATTGCAAATATCAATTTATCAATATTTAGACACTTTTACAACCTTCTCTTAAAATTTCTGGATTATTAAATAATTCAATAAGCGAAATTGAACCATTTGATTCGCCACTTTCAAAAAGCGACATTGGATACATTTTTAAGGTTGAAATTCGCATAGTGCCTGTATGTGGTGTTTTTACTATTTGTGGTGTTGAACCTGTTAAAATATACATTCCGCTTCCATTTACATCATCAATAGATTTACGAATCACACCCCAGATTTTAGGGGCATTTTGCCACTCATCAAACAATATCGGTTTATCACCTTTAAGCAACTTTGAAGGTGTAGTGTTCGCAACAGACAAAAGGTTTTCTCTGATATCTTCGTCTTGAAATTCAATAATATTTTTGGCTTTTTGTTTTGCGGTTGTAGTCTTTCCGCAACCTTTATGGCCTACTATCAAAACAGCGCCGAACGCATCTAATTTCTCTTCAAGTAGTATTCTGAGATTCTTTTTTTGTATTCCATAAATTCACCTATAAGAAATATACAACATTTGTTTCTATCTTTTGTGGTGTTTTGTTTCTATCTTTTGTGCAGATAAATTTTAACTGAGGTTTTACTATAAAAATAAATGATGTTAATCAATTAAAATAATGATCAAAGAATTGCTCTAAATCATGTTAAATAACTAAAATAATTTTGTTCAAAAAAAGAAATGTTAAAAGTCGTTTCAGATATTAAACCAGCAATAATTTTGGTATGTGAATTTTTAGTAAGTTTAAATTAGTTTTCAGCCATAAAAAAATCCACTCGTGGTGGATTTATTTATGAAAATGGTAGGCCTAGCAGGATTTGAACCTACGAATGACAGAGTCAAAGTCTGTTGCCTTACCGCTTGGCTATAGGCCTGTTTCAAACACTTAATTAGTATATCAAGATAGCAAAAAATTGTCAATTAAGTGTTATTTTGGTTTAATTTTAAGTAGGTATACGGCTTACAATTTAATTATTTTTTAGTCTTTAAATGTATATTAAAATAGAAATAAACAACAGGACACAAAATTAAAATTAGTTTAAAATTTCAGTAATTTGTACTTCACTGTCTGGCTCTTGAGCTTGAGTTTTTATAAGTTTATTGATTTTAACGGTATACAAAATAAGGGCAATAACTTGGAAAATTGGAAAGATAAAACCAATTATTGAAAGAGCAAAATGTGGGTTTTCTTTACAAGGATGTAATTTAACAAAAACATAGATATATAAAGATAGATTTACAAAAAACCAAACTAGGTAAGCAATGGAAACATACAATAAAATATTGGCCCAAGCAAGGGCAGCAATAGCCACACCAATCCCAGATTTACCTTGGAATGAAAGTTCAATATACAGTCTAATTCCAACGACTGTAAAAGCAAAAAACACAGTAATTAAGCCAAAAATTAGCGAAACAATAGATAAGTTTTTAAGTTTTTTTAAGTTCATATTTATCTCCTTTAAGTTAAATTAAAAAAGTAAATAAATAGTAAGTTAAATGGCGGAGTGAGAGGGATTTGAACCCTCGCGGCAATTTCTCGCCCTAACGCGTTAGCAGTGCGTCCTCTTCAGCCTCTTGAGTATCACTCCAGATAAAAGTAGTTTTTTAGTTAAAAACTACTTTTAAAATTATTACACTAAATTAAGTCTTTTTCAAGAGCCAAGCCGACCTTGCCTCTTTTTTCGTCAATCGCAACAACATAGCATTTAACGATATCCCCGACTTGCACAACTTCAGATGGGTGTTTAATAAAGCGTTTAGCCATTTTAGAGATGTGAATTAGCCCGTCTTCATGCAGTCCGATGTCTACAAACGCTCCAAAGTCTACAACGTTTCTGACAGTTCCTTCCACTTCCATACCGATAGTTAAGTCCTTAATTTCTAAAATTGTAGATTTAAGTAGAGGTTGTGGAAATGAGTCTCTTGGGTCTCTAAGAGGTTGTTTTAAAGACTTAACTATATCTTCCAAAGTATAGCGGTCTGTATTTAGCGCCTCTACTTCTTTAGTTAAACTAAAGTTTTTGAGTTTTTCGTCAATTATTTCGACTTTACCGATATCTTGCTTTTGGATATTAAACTTATCCATTAAAGCCCTGGCAACCGCGTAAGACTCAGGATGAATTGGAGTCATATCAAGAATTTCATCGCCATCAGTGATTCGAAGAAAACCAGCGGCTTGTTCGTATACTTTGTTAGTAATGTAGGCAACATCTTTAAGTTCTTCTCGGTTTTTAAAGCCTTTTTTGCTTTGTCTGGCGTCAACTATGGACTTCGCCTGTTTTGAGTTTAGACCAGAAACATAGGTAAGCAGGGCAGTTGACGCTGTGTTTAGGTCAACTCCGACTGAGTTAACAGCAGTAGTTACCACAAAAGAAAGCTCTGAGTTTAGTTTTTTTGGCGAAACGTCGTGCTGATATTGTCCAACTCCGATAGATTTTGGATCAATTTTAACAAGTTCAGAAAGTGGGTCTTGGAGTCTTCTGGCAATTGAAGCAGCAGAGCGCTCTTCAACTTGCAGGTCTGGAAACTCAGCGCGCGCAACTTCAGAGGCAGAATACACAGAAGCACCGGCTTCAGAAACTATCACGTACTTCACGTCTAGTTTAGCCTTGGTGATGACTTTGGCAACAAACTCCTCAGTTTCGCGAGAAGCCGTACCGTTGCCAATTGCTATGATTTCTACGTTGTGTTTGCGAATTATGGTAAGCAAGTCTTTTAGGGCTGCTACTCTTTGTTCTTCTTTAAAAAAGTCGTGGAAAAAAAGTTTGCCGACTTCCAGAAGTTGTCCAGTTGGCGAGATTACCGCCATTTTGCAACCAGTTCTAAAACCAGGGTCAATGCCAAGCACCATTTTACCTTTAATTGGTGGTTGAAGAAGCAGTTTTTCAACGTTTAGTGTAAAGACTTTAATTGCCTGATCTTCTGCTTTTTCGGTCAGCTCTGATCTGATTTCTCTTTCAATTGAAGGATAAATTAAGCGTTTTAAACTATCTTGAATTGCTAGTTTAAGGTGTGGAGTTGCTGTGCTTTTGGGTTTTAAAATCACTTGTTTTTCCAAATAAGCAAGGATATCTGCGTTTTCGCATTCAATAGACGCAGTAACTACTTTTTCTTTCTCAGCACGGTTAATGGCGAGAACTCTATATTCCTTTACCTTAGTGCAAGGTTCTTGAAACTCATAGTAAATCTCGTAAACACCTTTTTCATCAACTGCATCTTTTTTCTTTCTAGAAACTAGTTGTCCGTTTGCAAAAACGTATTCTCGCATCCATTTACGGTACTCTGCATTGTCAGAAATTTGCTCAGCGATAATGTATAGAGCTCCTTGGATTGCCGCTTCTTTTGTTTTAACTGTTTCATTGATGTATTTCTCGGCCTCAGACTCAATTTCTGTATCTGGAAAGGATAAGATAAACTGAGCAAGTGGCTCAAGGCCGGCTTTAATGGCTTCAGTTGCTTTAGTCTTTTTCTTTTCTTTAAATGGACGGTAAAGGTCTTCAACTTCCACTAATTTAGTGCACGACTCAATTTCTGCTTTCAGTTCAGGTGTCAACATGCCTTTTTCGTAAATTAGTCTACAAACATCTTCTTTTCTTTGTTTTAAGTTAACTTGATATTCATATTCTTTGTTGATTTCGTTAATCTGCTCTTCATCTAAGTTACCAGTTACTTCTTTTCGGTATCTGGCAATAAAAGGAATTGTGCCGCCTTCTTCAAGTAATGCTAGAGTTGCTTTGACTTGGCTTTCTTTAATTTGAAGTGAATCGGCGATTTGTTTAATAATTTCTGCGTTCATTTATTGAGTTTCCTTTAATTTAAAATAGTAGTTTTATTTCTTTGGATCTTTGTGAGTTTGCAAGATGTTGTAGATGTCTTTGAAGTTATTTGCGCGCATTTGTTTTTCAAAATCACCCTCTGGTGTACTTTGGAAAAACATCGGCACTTTGACGTCTTCTTTGTGGGTAATGGAACCGTCTGGGTTTTTATAATCAGGGAAGTTAGCGATATCCATAAACTTATTGTCTTCAGAGTCCGGAATATTGACACCTAAAATCAAAACGTCGCCTTTTAGTTTTTTAATTAACTTACGCAGAGACTTTGAGTATCTGGTGTAAGAGCGTTCTTTTTGGTCGTAAAATAAAATATAGATGTAGCGTTTTGATGTGAAGTCTATGTTGTTGTTACCTGAGAACTTAAGTGAAGAAAGGGCTACACCTTTTTTCTTGGCCATAATAGTTTCAAAGTCGCCGGTAGTAATAGTGGTGATGTCGTCAAGTGGTTTGCGACGGTTGTCGTAGTCGTATTTAATTCCGTAGTAAATACCAAAACCAGCAGACAAGAGAATTGTCAAGGCAGAAAAAACAATAATTATCCAAATAATGATTTGTTCTGCTTTAGAATAAGGTTTTTTAGGTTTTCTTTTTTTCTTTGAAGTAGTAACTTCATTAGTTTGTAAATCTGGGTTAATTATGTCCATTTTTAGTACCTCAATACTCGTTAATTATACCACATTTTCGTGGTTTGAATTGTTTTCAAAACCTAGATAAAAGGGCTTTATTTAGCCATTTATGGTTTTTTAAAATACTTTTGTGTTGTTGAGTATAATTTGTTTAAAAGAAAGTTTTAATAATGCTAAAAAGGTATACACTCTTGTGTATACCTTTTTACTTTGAGTAGAATTTAAACTAAATTACCATTTGTCGTTGATGTTGTCAGGCAAGTTAATAGCAGGAACATTTTCGCCCATTGCGACTAACTCAAATTCAGCAGTAATTCTAAATGCAATAATTGCAGAAAGTATAGTGTTTATTTTAAGCTTACGCAAATATTGTTTGTCGTTTTCTGGCATAGTAATTAGTTTTATCACAATATCGCTAATTGAAAGCGGTGCTGGCAATTTACCTTTAAGTATGTCTTTGTCAATTGTAAACTCGTAATCATAACTATTTGAAGCGTCAGTTTTACCTACCACTATTTTTTTAATTAGTTTAGCGATATCTAAATTATCAAGTGGTCCACGTTTAACTAATTTTGGACGGTTTATTCTTCTGACAGGAGTAGGTTTAGTTTGCCCATTCCAAAGTTGTTCGTCTGCATAAATCATTGTTAAGATGTAGGCAAATAAATTAGCCTTCATCTCTGCTTCTGTAAACTCATAGTATTTAGTTACTTCAGGAGCAAATTTTGGCTTAGGGTCAAATAATCCAGTAAATCCAGTGACTTCACTCGTTTTAGTTTTTAAATAACCATGCCCATTTTTCATGTAAAAATGTACAGAAATTTTTCCTTTATTTACCTGTTGTCTGCTACTAAACGGAATATCACGGCCAGTGTAGGCCATGTCAAAAGTAAGTTCAGCCTCAGTACCAGCGGGGTTAGTAAAGTTTAGTTTAAGGTCGATGTTTTTAATTGCTAAGGCAACTCCAAAGACTTTATTTGAAGTGATTTGACCTTTGAAGTGATATCGTTTTTTGTCAATGGTGTTTGCCACAGCATCTACAAAAGTATCAAAGTATTTAAACTCTTTTTCAACAAAATCTGCATCATTTGGCGCTGTAATTTCTGTGTAGTCTACTTGTTCAAAGACAGCCTGCTCAATTTTGTTTGTCTTAAGTTGAGCATTGGCGATTTGTAGTTTCGCAAAACGAATGTCGGTAAACTCAAGGTCAAAAGTACCGCTAATATCGCCATAATTAACTTGAGCGTGAACATTGGTTTTAGTAAAGTCAATCTCAGTTAAGATTTCAAAAATATCTGTTGCGTTTTCAGGTTTAGTTAGTCCTCTTTGGAAACGGCTGTAGACAGGTGAGTTTAAGTAGGTAAGTCTTGAGGCTAAGTTTAGTCCAAGAATTTCTTTTAAGTTTTCTGGGTTATTGAAATACTTAAGGGCTTTTTCCAAGGCTTGGGCGTCGCCGCCAAAAGTACCAATTAAACGGTAACCTGAGCGAATAAACTCATCTTGACTAATCTTGACGCGAAGACCGTTTATATCTAGATAAATATATCCATTTAAGAAAGTAATTCTGCCTTTGTAGTCTTTGCCATCGTATTTTGCCTCGAAGTTAACGTCTAGGTCAAAAGTGTTGCCTTTTGAATTGATGGTCAGTGAGCCTTTTGAAACTTCTAAGGTCTTGCCGTTTAGTTCAAAAGTACCTGCGAAGTTAAATGTTTTTTGTGGAGCCTTTAGCATTGACTTGATTTTCTCAACGTTTGCAAATAAATCAAGAATGTCTTGATAAGTTTTCCATTCGTGCTCAGGCACTGAGCCCAGGTCTTCGGTGGCAGTTGGAGAAATGGTTGCTTGAACTAAGTTTTTATAAGTTATGTCGGCTTTGCGGTCAAGGAAGTTAGCACGAACATTTAGATCACCGTATCCTAAGTTTAGTTCTGATTTAGTTAAAGTAAATTGGGTTAGTAGGCTAAAGATGTTTTCAGCGTTGGCTAGTTTCAGTAAGTCTGGTGCTTTTTTAATAATTTCAAAAAGTTCTTCAACTGATAGTTTAAACTTAAGTTTTTCAGTTTCAAAGTACAAATATTTTTTGTCGTAGTAAATTGTGGCTTTTAAGTATTTGTCTTTGAATTTTAGGTAAGTTTCTAGTTTTGCCAGAACTTCGCCTTTTAGCGAAATTTTGCCAGAAAAGTCAGCACCCATTTCGCCGCTTTGGGCCTTTCCGTCAATTTCATAAGTTTGTGCGTATAGTTTAAGTAGATTTAAAATAGTTTCGGTGTCTGCGTATTGAACACTTGGAACTACACCTGTGTTTTGTTTAGTAGACTTAGTTAAAGTAGCCTTTAATCCTAAGTCTGGAAGAGTAAGACTAATTTCTTTTTTGACAAGGTCTACTTCGGCCGACAACTTAATTCCACTAAGTGTGAAGTTAGAAAGTGTGATTTTATCTTTAGTAAAAGAAAGGGCGTCAATTAGGTCAGTATAGACAGATAAATATTTAATTAAATCTGCCTTACTTGAAAGGCCAAGTAGTGGTTTTAAGTCAGCAAAGATTTTTTGAATTTCTGCCTGCAGACGACTAATGTCGGCAAAAGGTATTTTTAAGTTCAGTTTTTGTGTTAAGGCGTAAAGTGTGCGCTCAGCGATGTATAGGTTATTAAGTTCAAGGAAGTAAGATTTTTCGCCTATCTTAAACTCAACTTTACCAGAACCGGCAAAATTAACTTTAGATTTAAGGTCAACGTTTCCACTTAGTTCTCCCTTAAACTTAGCGTTGTCGGTTGTTGTGGCTTTGAGTTCATAGGTTGATGAAAACAAATCAAAAACTTTGTCAACAAAAGAACGGTCTAGCCATTCTATACCTTCAGGTATTTCTTTAGTTTCTGCGTCTTCTTGTTTAGTTAAAGTTAAGTCAAGCATGCTGCCGTATTTAACTTTAAGTGTTTTGACTGTTAAGTCTGCTTTAACTTCTAGGTTTTTAAGTATACCTTCTCTGAATTTAGCAACTACGCTGGTTTGGCTAAACTCAAAAGTAGCGCCAATAACTGCTTTGATTAGGTCTTGAGTTAAACCAACTGTAATTCCTGAAAACAAGTCTTTGAGTTTTTGGCCTTCAGAAATTAGCGCTTGGATATCTGATAAACTTAATTTAAGGTTAACTTTTTCGTTTTGCAAATAGAAAAACTCTTTGTCGTAAAGTAAACGGAAGGTTTGTTGAATATCTTTGTAAATTAGTTTTAACTCTAAGTCTAAGATGGTTTTGCGGGCAAAGTTTAGGGCGCCTTTAATTTCTACTTTTAGGTTTTCTTCGTTTACCGGTAAATTAAACTCACCGTTTACGCTGTAGCCAGTTGCCACAAGATCTGCGGCTTTTTCAAAAAACTCACGGCCTAAAAACTGAGTTGTTGAGCTTGGTTGAAATAAGCTTAGTTTCTTGTCAGTTTTCTTTAAAGTTAAGTTTAAGTTAAGTGGGGTTGCTGAAAGCGAAAGCGCTTTTTCTTGGAATTTAAAGCGCAGAGAAACCTGAGTGATTTGCTCAATTCCAAATGCTTTCTTTAAATCAAAGTCGACACCGTCTCTAGATAGGTTTATTGCATCTAAGATTTTTGTAAACTCAAGGGTTGGGGCTAAATAAGTTTGAGCTGAGTTGCCTAGATTTGTGTTTCTAATAGTAATACCACTTGCTTTTTCAATGGCTTTTTGAATTGCGGCGACAATCACGCTAATTTCACTGTAGGTGACTTTTAAGTTAAGAGTTGGGTATTGCTTTGAAAGCAGGTAAATTTGTTTATCTTGAATGTGTAGACTGAAGTCTATGGTAATTGGACTTGCAAGTTGAGGGTGCGTAAATTTCACACCTAAGTCTGCTTTAAGTAAGTGTTTTGAAGTTAAGTCAACTTGGGCGTTTTTCACGCTTAAGTCTAGTTTTGCGTCTTTTCCTAAATATTTTTCAGAAAGTTCTTTTGGAAGTGAGTAGGCAGTGTCTTCAAGTGAGTAGCGAGTTGAGGA
>CAUTSX010000015.1:0-11310 GCA_963541405.1 uncultured Acholeplasmataceae bacterium
AAAACTGCAAGAATGAATAAAAATTTGGTTATCAAACAAGCATAAAGTATATAATATACATTAGAAACAGGTGAAAAATGATTAGAAAAACTAAAATTATTTGTACTATTGGACCAGCCTCTCGTAGCCCTGAAAAGATTCAGGCCTTAATTGCCGCTGGAATGAATGTAGCCCGAGTTAACTTCTCACACGGTGAATACTCAGAGCACGAAAATACTTTTGAAACTCTAAAAGCAGTTAGGGCTAAACTAAACTACAATCTTGCAATTATGACCGACACCAAAGGTCCAGAGATTAGAACTGGTAACTTTGAAAACGGTAAAGTTGAAGTTAAAAAAGGTGAAAAGATTTTAATTACACAAGAGCCAGTTTTGGGAAACTCAGAGCGTTTTCACATTTCTTGTCCTGAACTTTTTAAAGGAGTTAAGGTTGGTGACTTTATTTTAGTAGATGACGGCAAAATGCGTTTTGACGTCGTTGAAAAATATAAAAACAACGATATCTTAACCACAGTTCACCACACTGGTTTTTTGAAAAACCACAAGTCCTGCAACTGTCCAGGTGCGAAAATTAAACAAGTATTTTTATCTGAAAAAGATAAAAAAGATATCTTGTTTTCAATTGAACATGGTGCTGATTTAATTGCACTTTCTTTTGTGCGTTCAAAACAAGATATTTTGGCCGTTAAAGACTTAGTTAAAAATACAACTAATCCAAATATTCCGCTAATTGCCAAAATTGAAAATGAAGAAGGGTATCAAAACTTAGACGAAATCTTGCAAGAAGCTGCAGGTATTTTAGTTGCTCGTGGAGATTTGGGTGTAGAAGTTTCGTTTCCTTTAGTTCCGATTTATCAAAAGAAAATGATACAACGCGCTAACTTCTTTGGCAAACCGGTAATTACGGCTACTCATATGCTTGAGTCTATGATTTCAAACCCACGTCCAACTAGAGCAGAAGCATCGGACGTTGCAAACGCTATTTTAGACGGTTCAGACGCTATTATGTTAAGTGGTGAAACTGCAGTTGGAGAGTTCGGAGTAGAAGCCGTTCAGACAATGGTACAAATTGCGACAGAAATTGAACAAATTTTTCCATATCAACAAAACCTAGAGAACTTAATTCCAAGTGGCGAGAAAACTATTAACGACTCAATCGGAGTCGCTGCTGCGCAAATTTCTATATCCTTGCCTTCAGTTGAAGCGATTGTGGCGTTTACCGAAACTGGAGGTACTGCTCGCCGAATTTGTAAATTCAGACCACAAGTGCCAATTATTGCTTTAACTGATAACTTCAAAACTGCGTGTGAACTTGCCCTTAACTTTGGGGTGTATCCACGAGTCGTTAATCATGTTAACGACTTTTTGAAATACGACGCTAAAGCTATTGATGGTGCAAAGGCTTTTGGACTGAAAAAAGGTGCAACAATCATCTTAACTTCTGGTTGGGCCCAAACTCACGGCCGTACTAACACACTTCGCATAATTGACGTTACTGACTAGTTTAATACAGTTAGTTAAATAGCCAAATAAGGCTATTTTAACCGGTTCATAAACAAAAATACCTGCACGGCTAGTGCAGGTATTTTACTTTTTCGGGTCCTTTATTTTATCAAAGATTGCTTTGATTTTTTTGAATGTTTCTAAGTCAAATGCTTTATTTTTAATTAAGTCAGGGCGTTTCTTTAGTGTGTTTAAAACTGCTTGTTCAAAATTATATTCATCTACTTTTTGGTGGTTTCCGCTCAGCAATATATCTGGTACCGAAAGACCATCGTAAGTTGCTGGTTTAGTGTACTCAGGGTATTTTAGGATTGAGTTGTATTTAAAGGTGTCTTTGTCAACCGAGTCTTGATTGATAACTCCTGGAATTAGTCTAACCAGTCCATCTATTAAAATTTGACTTGGCAAAATTCCTGAAGTTAAGACAAAATCACCAACCGAGATTTCTAAGTCAATGAAGTTAAGTGCTCTGGCATCATATCCTTCATAGTGACCTGGCAGTAAAATCAGGTGTTCTTTTTTTACAAGTTCATCAAGCACTTCCTGATTTAAAGGTTTTCCCTGAGGAGAAAATGCAACAACACACGTGTTTTTATTTTGTTTTAAAGCAGAAATTGCGCGGTGTATAGGTTTAACTGACATCAGCATACCAGCAGAGCCGCCGTATACTGTGTCGTCTACTTTTTGGTTTTTATCTAAAGAATAGTCTCTTAAGTTATGTAAATTAACTTCTAAGTGTTTACTTTTAATTGCTCTGTTTACAATAGATGTGTTTAAAAAACTGCTATAGGCTTCTTTAAAAATAGTAATGATGTCTATCTTCATATGACTTCACCTAAATTCAAAACAATAATTTTGTTTTCATCAACCGATTCTATATAGTGTTTAACAAAAGGCAGCAGAAAGTAAGTTTTGTCGGTTTTCTCAATTTTTAAAACTTGCTGATTTGGATAAAAGTAAACTTCTTTGACTTTACCAATTTCTTGCTCTTCAAAATAAACTGCTTTGCCAAGCAAATCAGCGCAAACAAACTCACTTTCTTTAAGTTCAGGTCTCGCTTTGCTGTAAATTTCTTTTTGCGCAATTTCTTTAGCCTTTTCTTCTGAGTTGATTTCCTTTAGTTTAACCAGCAAACATTTAGTGCCAGGTTTACTTTCTTCAATTTCAAAGGGTTTGTTTTCAATATATATAATTTCGTGCATTAAAAAACGTGGAAAATCTGAAAGATTTTCCACTTTAATCCAACCTTTATATGAAAAGGGTTTAATTACTTTGCCAATTAAAAACACAATTTTTAGTTACTTTGCTTTAATTTCCAGAGCTACTTTTTTGCCGTTTCTAGTGGCAATTGAATAAAGTAGTTGACGAAGAGCAGTGGCAGTTTTACCACCTTTGCCAATAATTCGGCCAAGGTCTGCTTCTTCAACTAACATAGAAATATCAACTAAAGTATCTTGCTCTGACACTTTAATTTCAAGTGCTTCTGGATAGATTAACAGAGGACGGACAAAGCTGGCTAGAATTTGCTCAAAATTTAAAACCATGGTTTGAAACTCCGTCTTTAACTATTTTTGTTTCTTTAAAAGTGATTTAACTGTGTCGCTTGGTTTAGCACCTTTAGAAATCCAGGTGTTGTATGCTTCTTGCTTAATTTCAACTACACCAGAAAGTGGGTTGTAAGTTCCAACGATTTCAAGGAACTTACCGTCGCGTGCTCTTTGACTTTCTGCAGCAACAATACGGTAGAATGGGCGTTTAGTTGAACCAAATCTTTGAAGTCTAATTTTTAATGCCATAATTTACTCCTTTTTTGATTTAAATACAAAATAAGTTTAACACAAAATAAAAAGTGCGTCAAGTATAAAGACTTGACACACTTTGGATTGTCAAATATTTATTTTAGTCTTTGCAAAGCACTAAGCCAAAAAGATAGTCTTGTCTTTGTTGACTCAGCATGCCTGCTTTGTCTATATAGTAAGCATGTGCGTTTTTGTTTTCAACTAAAGTAGTCAACCACCAAGTTTTGGAGCCTGAGCTTGTGATTTTATCAATCCCTTTAACGCCATATGGCAGTTGTGAGTCGATGTTGTCATCAAGTTGCCTGTAGGCGCTTGAAACGTAGACAGCAACTGCGTATTCTGTTGCAGTTTTTGTCAAAGCAGCAAAATTATTTGAGTTCAACGGCGACTTAACTGAGTATCTATCTGAATCTTCATAATTAGGTATACCAACTTCAAAGCCCAAAACTAAAGCAATGTCTTTAGTTAATGAGTGTAAAAATGAATTTTCAAAAGAAACGGATTTAGGTTTTTCTCTAAGTATAAAGGTGTAAGGTGCAAAGTCTATTATTTTTTTGGTAAACAAAGTAGTTTTACCAGGAATTTGAACAAACTCAACTTCTTCAAACTTATAGAAATTTCCATCAAACTTTTCGTATTTATTACCCTCTTCATCGCGGTAAAAATAACGATTAAACGTAAGTTTGTGAGTTTTTTTGTCAATTTGATATTGCGTTCTTCTAATTGAGGCTTCCATTAAGGTTAACTTACTTTGATCTGGATAGACCAAAGACTGCGGGTATTTACCCTTGCCTACAATATCTTTTGCTAAATAGAAAACAGCTGTCATGTCTTGGGTTACAAACACAGCCTGAAGGCTGGCTAAATTGTAGTCTCTTGCCGCCATTTGAATATTTTTAATATAATAGCCTGCTTGGTAAATACTAGTTACATCAATTTCCCAAATTCTGTCGTCGTGTCTAACTTGTTTTTGAGGTAATGTTAAGCTAGCACCGGTAACTTCTAAAGTTACTTTGTGCAGTTTACGTTTTACCGTAATTTTTACCTTGTTTTGGGTGTTGTCAGGAGAAACAGTTAGCGAGTTTTTGTCGTATATAACTTCACCGTACACACGCTCATCTGGATTTAGGAAGTCAACAGTATGAACATCACCTGCTTGAAACCAGCGTTTTATTTCGGTTTTTTCTTCAAACTCACCATTTGGTTTTTCTAGTTCAATTAGATAAGAAATTGAAAATAATTCTTCAAAGTAAGCAACCAAAGTGGTATTTTTAGTTATTGGTTTACTGAAATCAAATGGTGTTTGTTTTGAGTACACCCCGTTCATTAGAGATTTTTCTTGCCAGTGGACAAAGCGGTATTTTTTGCCTTGAGCTGTTATTTCTGGGTCTGCAGGTTTTTGTGCTCTTGCTTCAAACTTAATTTTTTGAGTTTCAGGGTTCGGAGAAACTTTGCCTAGGAATGTTGAGTTATTGAAATTAACTTCAAAATTAACTTCAAATAATTTGCGGCCATATCTGATTTCAAAAATAGTAGAGCCGTCTTGTTTAACTGTTTTTTCTTCTATAAAATCGGCAACTTCAAAGCCGTGGTCGTATTCCTTCTTGCGACTGTCTTGACTAATTTTGACAATTGAACCAATTTTTGCACGCTTAGTTTCTAAAACTGTTTTTTCTTCAATCTCACCAGCAAGACCTTGGAAAATATGTTTGATTGTGTAGGTGGTTTCGTCTTGTTCTTTTATCTTTTTGGTTTTTGGTTTCAAAACAACTGCTAAAGTTGTTGCCAAAATTATTAAAACAACAGCGCTGGCAACGATTGCTGAAATTAAATAAATTAATTTTTTCTTATCTTTCATTTCAAACCTTCCTTTTTAAAATAAATTACGCAAACTGATTTTCAAGTTCTTGAAGTTCCGCGATATTTTGCAGGTCAATGTTAGATACATCCATTCCGCAAACTTCATCGGCTTCTTGGAAAACTTCTGTGTCAAAGTTTAGATGTTGGTCTTGAAAAATTTCTGATTTTTCCGCTGAAATGTAGCCAGTTGAACGCAGAATATGAACAAATTTTTTAAAGAAGTCTTCATTCATATAAAGATAACAAGTCTCATGTTTTTCAGAAATTCTCAAGATTTTTACCTGATGTAAAGTCTTTAATTTTTTTAAAGTATAGGATTTGCTGTACTTTAAAATCACGCCGATTCTTTTAGTTTTGGTTTCAGATGTTTGTGCAGTTTCTTTTGTTTCCTGGCTAATCAATTCGTTTTCGTTCATATTTTTTCCCTCACTAAAGTTTGTTTAGTTTAAAAATCTAAAATAAACCTGCTCTTCACCTTAATTTTAACAAAATTAAGGCTGTATGTTAAGTAATTTTTAATTGACGATATCACTAAGTTCAACTAACCGATATTCACCTAACTTTAAATCGGCAGGTAAAGTCAAGTTACCAACCACAGTTCTAGTTAACTTAACCACTTCATTTCCACAAGACATAACCATATTTTTAACTTGGTGGTATTTGCCCATATCAATTTTAATTTCAACGTGCATCTGGTCTATTAACTTAACTGCCAAGGCTTTGGCTGTATATTGTTGGTTTTCACCGTCTCTTAAAATCATAGGTTTAAGTAGTTGCTCCGCTTCTTTTTTTGTCCACGGGCTTTTAAGTTCGGCTAAATAAGTTTTGACGACCTTGGAATTTGGAGACGCGATTTTGTGTACATTTGTACCAACATTAGTAATCAAAAGCAGTCCTGTTGTGTCGACGTCTAATCTACCTGCTATTTTTAAGTCATAGCGACTGTAGGGCTCTTTTACTAAAGTAAGTACCGAAGGATATAGCCCAGAAACATTTGAAGAAATATAGCCCTCTGGTTTATTTAACATCAAAATAAAACTAGGTAGATACTTAATTTCAGTTGAGTTGAAACTTATTTGATCAGTTTCAATAATTTTTCTGTCAACTTTTGTGCAAACTGCACCGTTAACCAAAACTAAGCCTTTTTTAATGTATCCTTGGCAGTCTTTACGGCTACCATATTTTAAATTTGCCAATACTCGGTCTAATCTAGTCATCTTAATCCTTTTAAAATAAAAAAGTGTGGCAAGCACACTTTTTTAAAAAAATTACTATAAGTGGTGCGGGCGACAGGAATTGAACCTGCACTCCGAGGGAACTAGATCCTAAGTCTAGCGCGTCTGCCAGTTCCGCCACGCCCGCATTACCAAATAATATTATCACAAAGCGAGAAATTGTTCAATTAAAAAACAATAAAAAATTATTTTTTTATTTGGTACTTTGGCGGATAATAGATTTTTTTTAAAACTAGACCTTTTGCGGGTGCAGTTTTACCACAAAGTGTATGGTCTTTTTTTACAAAAATATCTGAAACTAACTCGGGGGTAAATGTGCCTTTGCCAACTCTGGTCAGAACTCCGACAATTGACCTGACCATATATCTTAAAAATCCAGTTCCTGTGATTTTTAGGGTGTAAAAATCTTTGTTTTCCGCAATTTTTAAATCGAGCACAGTTTTTATGGTGTCCTCATTTAACTCGGTTTTGGCAAAACCCTTAAAGTCTTTAGTGCCAATAAAAAGAGGCATAACTTCTTGCATATCGTGAATATTTAGATTACCAAAATAAACTGAGTACTCTGAGTTAAAAGCATTAACTGGTTTTTTGGCAATCCTGTAAATATAGGTTTTTTTTGAAGAACTGTGTCTTGAGTGAAAAGTAAAGTCAACTAAAATTGCTTTAACTACTCTAATGTCTTCAGGCAAACGTTTATTTAAGTTGCGAGGCAAATAAGCAAGGTCAAGCAAAACAGGTATATCAAAGTGGCAAACCTGAAACTCAGCGTGCACGCCTTTATCAGTTCTGGAAGCAAAATGAGTTTTGACCTTAATTTGGGTCATGTTTTTTAAGGCCTTGTCAACTTCATTTTGAACAGTTGGCAGGGTGTTTTGGCGTTGTGAACCGAAATAAGCGGTTCCTCTATACTCCAAAATGAGTGCGTATCTATAATTTAATTCCATATACTAGTCCCAAAATTCTAAGCACAATAGCAGAAATTGTCAATAGTGAAAAGAAAGTAATCAAAATCCAGTCAACGGCTTTTAATTTGTAGTCAATAGCCTCGGTTCTCGGTTTATCTAAATCAAAGCCACGAACATCTAAGGCGTCTGCCAACTCAAACGCAGCCTTGAAAGAGTGGACAAAAAGTGGGATTAAAATCGCGACGATAAACTTAATTTTTCTAAAAATATTGGCACTTTTTAAATCAAAACCGCGGGCTTTTTGGGCTTCTGTGATTTTATAAACTTGCTTACCAAGACTGGGAATGAAGCGAATAGTTAAGGAAAAAACAAACGTAAAGGTTTGAATTTTTAGACCTATTAACTTAAGTGGATAAAATAATTTCTCTAAAGCATAGGTGAGTTCCAGCGGAGAAGTTGTGGTAGTTAGGCCCGACATTAAAAACAGCACACAAATTACTCTGATTACTAAAAACAAAGATTCAAATAAAGGTTTTTTAAACAATTCTACTTTAAATGAATAAAACCCATAATTTGGCAAAAAGTAAAATAAAAGAAAAGAAAACACCAAAACTAGCGGTAAAAACACTAAATTTATCTTAATGTATTTTACTGCAAACCCTAAAAATACAATAAATAAAATCACTAAAGATAAATTTAGCCAAGAAAACGAAAAAGTAGTTGCCATAAATAGCGCTTTTTCGCCAGTCGCTGGCCAATAGGTCAAAACTTTAATTAAAACAGTTAATATCAACAGTGTTAAAATCGCGGTTAACGATTTAATAATTTTAAAAATATTTACTTTGGCTAAAGCCAAAATTAACAAAGTAAATAAAGCAAAGCCAACTAACCCAGATATTAAGTAAATGTTGTCAGTAAGGGGGAACAAAAAAGTAATTGTAATTAACTCAAGAGTTAAAAGTAATTTAACAAAAGGATTAGTTTTATTTAAAAAAGAACCTTTATTTTGATATTGTCCAAAAATTTGTTGCCCATTCATTTAAGTTCACCTTTTTTAAAAGATGCGGTTAAATCTGGATTTAACTCAAAAGAAAAATTAGTATTAAACTGCTTGTTGACATCATTTATCAATTTAAAAATTTTTGGTTTAGGCAAATCGTTGTTTAAAGAAAAAAACTCAGATTTAGGTAAGTCCGCTAAAATCTTTCCAGACTGAAGATAAACAACGCGGGTTGCGTATTTATAAGCAATCTCAAGGTCGTGCGTGACTAATATCACAGTTCCATTAGTTTTAGTCTGCCAGTCTTTAAATAGTTTAAGGACTTTTAAAACACTGGTAAGGTCAAGTCCACGAGTTGGTTCGTCTAAAAGAATAACTTCTGGGTTAAGCGCCAGAACTCCGGCTAACGCCGCCTTTCTCATCTCACCACCTGACAACTTAAACGGAGAAGTTTGCCAAAAAGACTCATCTAAACCCACTAACTTAAGCGCGGATTTTGCAAGCGAACTTGCTTGTTTTTTGGTTTTTTTAAAGTTTTTTGGTCCAAAACAAACATCTTTTTCTACAGTTTCTGCAAACAACTGATGTTCTGGAAACTGAAAAAGAAGGGCATGTTTTTGTCTTAAAAAATTAAGCGAACGAAAAATTGTGTGCTTCGCCTTAATTTTAAAGTCATCAAACTCAATTTCGCCGCCAGTTGGTTTAAGCAAAGCGTTTAGATGTTTAAGTAGCGTAGTTTTACCAGCACCAGTCTCACCTACTATCGCGATAAACTCGGCAGTAGAACTGAAACTAAAATTGATATTATTTAGTTTATGCTCTCCGTGTTTGTCGTATTTAAAACTTAAATTTCTCGCAACTGTTGCCATATGTATCTCTTAATTTCTGGATTTTCTTCATTTTTATAAAACTGAAGAGTAAGCGGAAGTAGTTCGTTTGGCAGTCCCAAAATATAGTCAGAAGTACTTTGAATCTCAGCAGTTTGATTGTAAATTTTAAGAACTCGGTCTGAATTTATCAGAACTTCAGGGTCATGGGTAATTAAAATTACCGTGATTTTTTGTTTTTGATTTAAGTCTT
Organism: uncultured Acholeplasmataceae bacterium; assembly: GCA_963541405.1. Taxonomy (GTDB): domain Bacteria; phylum Bacillota_I; class Bacilli_A; order Acholeplasmatales; family Acholeplasmataceae; genus CALISC01. The sequence goes on from CAUTSX010000015.1 coordinate 9,382, forward strand.
TGATTAACTTCAAAGTTTTTAGTTTAGTAGCGCTGTCTAGCATTGATAGTGACTCGTCAAAAATTAATATTTTAGCGCCAGAAATTAAACTGCTAGCGACTGCTAATTTCTGCATTTGTCCGCCAGATAAAGCAGTTGGTATTTCTGAAAGCAAAGTATCTAGACCAAAGTCTTTTGCGATTTTATTAACTTGTTTTTCAATTTCTGGGCGGCTTACACATTTGTTTTCTAAATTAAAAGCAAGTTCTTTAAACACGGTTTGCGCAACAAACTGGTTTTCAGGGTTTTGAAAAACCAAGCCTAGACTTTGTCTAATTTTTGCTAAATTTTCTTCATTTAAAACAAGCGGTGTATCCTCAAAATTGAAAACAATTTCACCACTTTTTTTGGCCTCCAGCCCGACTAAAATTCTGGCTAAAGTTGATTTACCTGCTCCGTTTGTACCAACCACACAAAAAAACTCGCCAGCTTTAACGTCAAAAGTGACATTTTTTAAAAGTGGTTTATTTGAAAAATTAAAATTTAGGTTTTCAACTTTTAAAATTTCAGGCATTTTAAAATCCTTTTTTCGTGTTTTTTTGTTATTAAAAAACCCACCCAGCCGGGTGGGCAAGATAAGTTGAGTTTAGAAAAAGTAATTTAGGCTTTAAGTTCTTTAACTAAGTCAACAGAGACAGTAAAGTCTGTAGAACGGCCAAACGCTAAGATTGAAACCACAAGTTCTTTCTTTTCGTCGTCTGCTGAAAGCACAACTCCTTGTTGGCCGACCATAGAACCGTCTATAATTTGGACTTGTTTGCCAATGAAATGTTGGTAAGTTTCTTTAGCGATTAGCCCTTGTTTTTCCAAAATTGGCTTCATTTCATGTTCAGGCACAGGAACTGGTTTTTTACCCTTTCCTCCAGATCCTAAAATTCCAGAAACATTTGGGGTATTTCTGACAACAAACCAAGCGTAGTCGCTAACTATCATTTCAACAAACACGTAACCTGGATAAATTTGGACAACTACTTCCTTTTCAGTACCGTCTGCTTTTTTTTCAATGCGTTTTTCTTCAGGAACAAGTACATTAAAAATATATTCTTGTACACCAAGACTGTCAATACGGCGTTCTAAGTCTTCTTTTACCTTGTTTTCAAGATTTGGAAAAGTTTGAACAATATACCAGCGTCTTTGAGTTTCAGATTTTCTTATCATTGTTTGATTTTACCAGTAATTTCTTTAATGATTTGTGTAGTGACAAAATCATATAAGAACAGCGTTAACGCAAAAATTATAATAAAGATAAATGTACGAACTGTGTAGTCAAAATACTTAGAACCATGAGACCAAGAAATTTTTTTAATCTCTGGAAAAGCAGCAAAGAAATAAGGAAATGCCACTAAAAAGATACAAAGAATACACAAAGCCAGTAATACACTTGCAAAAATTGTGCCATTAGAACCGGAGCCGAGTACAGGAATTGATGAAGAAATAGTGATGGTTTTAGTGATAATCATTAAAGAAACGGCACTACCAAAAATAGCAACAATTCCTAAAAATAGGTTCTCCCAACGGTATTCAGTTTTTAAAACTTGCAATAAACGAGATTTTTTTTCAACATTTTTTTCTTTTAATGCCATAAATTACACCTCAATCAAAAAAATATGTTTTCTGAGAAACATTTGATACTCACTTATTATATAGTAAGGTAAATTAAATACCAAGTAATTTAAAATTTTGTTTGGTTTTAATAGTCATTTTAACTAAATAAACAGTTTTAAAGAGACAAAAAATTAAGTAATTTTGTAAATAAAAAATGTGAAATTACGCCAAAATTTTCTTATCATTTACATTAACAAAATGTAAGCTATTAAAAAACTAAAGCAATATTCATCCTAAACTTTCAATCTTTTATGACACTAACTATAAATAACGCTTATTTACGCT
>CAUTSX010000016.1:0-11170 GCA_963541405.1 uncultured Acholeplasmataceae bacterium
ACATAAACCCCAAAACCTTCAAACACTTTGAAGGCGCTTTAAATCCTTTAAATTACCGCAACGAAACTACAGTTTTGTTTAAACAAATCAATAAAGTAATTGAATGGGGTCTATATAGACCAAACACTAATTTAGTTGAACCTACTAATAACTTAATTTCACAAGACGAGTTAATCACTAGTTTTTTAAATTATTTTAAAAAAGCACTTAGCGAAGTTAACTTACCAGTAGTGGATAAAAAATCGTTTGGTCTGTTTGCAGTTTCTGTACGTAAAGCTACTAACTCAGATTTAGCAATTAACTTACATGTTTATGGTGAGCATAATTTCAAAGAACTTACTAACTTAATTTATAGTTCTGAATTTTCACTTAAACAATTTGGTGTTTTTGTCTACAAAGACAAAGCCACAAAGCTACATGCAGCTGAATACAAACTACTTAAAGGTCAATACTTTTTTAACATCAATTTTTTAAATAAAAATTACTATATTACAGCCAACTCTTTTTTTCAATTAAACTACTCTACATTTCAAAATATACTCACCTACATTAAAGACTTTAAAATATTTAGGCCAACCGACACACTATTGGATGCTTTTTCTGGAGTAGGTGTTTTTGGACTGGAACTTGCCAACAAGGTAAAAGAAGTGTATTGTGTTGAGCTAGTTAAAGATCAAGTATTGGCTTTAAAGAAAAATATATATGAAAACAAAATACTTAACGCCAAAGCAGTAGCTTCAAATGTTTTGACCTGGGTTGACTATAAAAAGCATGATTTTGATGTGATGTTATTTGACCCACCTAGAACTGGACTGGGGGAAACAGTATGCAGATTTATTTGTCAAAAAAATCCAAGAAATGTAATTTATGTTTCTTGCAATGTTGAGACTTTAGTTAAAGACCTAAAAATACTAGTAGAAGAATACGAAATCACTTCAATAAAAGGTTTTGATATGTTTCCATATACTGCACATGTTGAAACTGTGGTGCTTTTGACTAAAAAACTACACCAAAGCAGTTAATTTAGAAAATATGCACTGTTTGGTTGTAAATTTAGATTAAACAACAAGCAGGCCTAATATGTTTTATTTCTTTTAGCACTATTTTATATAATTTGATTAAAACAAGATGCGCTTTTGTTTTTTTATTAACGTTTTGCATTTAAAGCATATCTTGTTTTTTATGTGGAGAACAAACAAAATTTCAATTTTTTCAGTTTGAGATAGCAGAAATGCTATCTCTTTTTAATTTGAAAACACTTGTGCCATTTTTTATACATTTAATTAAATAAAAATTTTCTAATTTCAGACACTAAAAAAGCAAAATACTCAGAATTTAATCAAAAAGAAAAAACATTTTAGTTTTATAAAGTTTCTATTTTTTAAGTAAAAAAAGTTTTTTATATAAATATATTGTTGAGGTGATATTTATGAAAAAACTTTATTTGCTTGTTTCATTCATTTTAGTAAGCACACTGTTCTTAAGCGTTTTATATCCAAGTAAAGCAAACGCAAAAACAAATCTATACCCATATGTTCGTTTTTACATGCTAGATAAAACAGCAAAATTGATTAACTTTTATACAGAAGAACCAAAGAAGCAGTTGTCAGAAGAAGATAAAAAAGAAAGGGCTAGACTTGAAATTGCAAAAAGAAACACTTCTTATAGACATATAGATGGTGAATACGTAGATTATCTTAATTATGCAAAAAAGGTTTCGTTTGTTTTACAAGTTGTATCTGAGTTTTCTAATCAAGGTTCAACTAGTACAGTACAAGAAATTACAACAGAGAGAATCATTGAAGAAAGTGAAAAGTATACACAAAGCGGTTCTTTTAAAATGAGTATGAGCGGCACTATTAGTACACCAACCAAATCACCGCTTAACGCAAAAGGCGAAGCAGGTGTTGAAAGTAAACTTGAAAATAAACTAGAAAAAAGTAAATCCGAAAAAAATAAAGAAACCAAAACTATTAAAATAGAACCAGGTTGTAAACTGGTGGTTAGAAAAATGGGATATGGTTATCTTTTTAATGGATACGCAACTAGAAGTGTTTGTTGGATATATAGAGACTGGGGTGAGTTTCAATATGTCGAACATACTGGTATCTACATTTCTTATAGAATAGAAAGAGATTACTAGATGACAAAGAAAACAAAATTAAAGCATTTAGTTTTTCTAACACCGATTTTGGCAATTTTAATAGTTTGTTCAGTGTTAATTACGGTGCATTTATTTCCAAAAAACTTTAAAGTTAAAACAATTAAACAAACAAGTGTTTTTACTGAGTATAAAAACAGACAAAACTTTTATCTTTATACTAACCGGAAAAGTCCTTGGTTTTTAAGTCCAGACAAAATTAAATCTATTTATTTAAAAAACAAAAATGCAAGTGCCTTAATTGAAGCCAAACACCTTGAAACCAGATACAGAGGCCCTGAAGTGACTCAAGAAAACAGCAAGAACACTAAATATTTTCAAAACATTTTAACAGTTTCAATAGTTGATGAGTTTAAAAAGAATATTACTTTTGACTCAAGTCTTTTGGTACTTAATTTTAAAAATAGCAAAACTTTATCTTTAGAAATTGGGTTAGTTCAAATAATTAAGTCTAGTTTAATTGCAAAACCTTTTGCTTTAGAATACTCAGTTAACGTAACTTATGACAGCAGAAATTATCAAGACCGTGCAGATTATCAATTAAAAGTTTATGAATTTTCTTTTTCAATTTTAAAAGAATACGCCGATAAAGTTAAAGACATTAAAATGCTTTTAGGCAATTCAGACTACAGTTATGAAAAAGTAGAACAAAACAAAAGAGTAAACTTCGTTATTAAAAGAAAAGAAAATGCACTTAATTTATGGCAAACATACAATCCTTTCATTTTGATATTTGTAGATACTGAAGATGGCGTTAAAATAGCCAGACAAAGCGATTTACTGGTAAGTACATTTGCTCAAATTCACAATCTTTTAAAGGTATCTGAAACAACTAAAATAGTTTACACTACGAGCGCAAAACTATGAAAAAAGCAGTACTTGTACTGCTTTTTAGCATAGTTATCCTTGTCTATGTATTTGGTATTTTCTCTTGTACTAGTCTACTTAGAAAGAACACAGAGCGCCTTTATTTAAATAAAGAACAAAGAAGCGTGATATTTCATGCTAGTGGAAAGTTTAAAATTTATCTTTATACAGACTCTAAAACAACTAAGATCTCTATTAGGAATATCAAGTATTTTCGCCTAATTAGGCTAAATAGTAAGAATGAACTAACTCTTGAATTAAAAGAAATTAAAATGAGCAAAAGTTTTTTAAACCAAAAAAGAAACTTATTTAAAATCACTTTAGAATTCTTTACTCCAAAATTGCTTACCGATATTGAAGAGTTCACAACACTTCAAATCACCTTTATTACCAATCAAGTTTTAAACTTAGAACTTGGTAAATTTAAAATCGCACAAGCCGACAAGTTTGACTCGCAAGATGTGCTTTTTAGTTTTAAAAAAATTCAAATTGAACAGGATTTTTTTAAAACTGGTACTAATTTTGAAGTTAAGTTTTTGACTGACTGTATCTCGGATGCTGCTGAGTTTTATTTCAGTTTATTCAAAGATAATAAATACTCGGTTAGCAAAAACGACAAACAGGAAACTACTTTCTTTTTTACAAACTCAAAGTTAGCGATTCCCATATTAGAGCCAGTTATTATTGCTGTGGTTAAACTAGACAATGGCAAAAAAACTATATATCAAAACTGTTTAAAAAGAGATATCAGATGCGATTTTGAAGGTTATTTAGACTTTGAAAACATTAAAGATAAAGGTTGGGTAAATACTTATGAACTCTAATTTAAAAGAAGTATTTATGCTTAAAGATATAGTAGTTCCTTATATTAAAAAACCTTACAATTTGGAAATTAAAGCAGGCGAAAAGGTCTTAATAATAGGTGAAAACGGTAGCGGGAAAACAACTTTAATTTATCTTTTAATTGGCTTTATTAAACCAAAATCTGGTATTTTAAAAAAGACAGATAAACCAATTTCTTATCTTGCAGAAAAAGCGGACCTGCCAAGAAATTTAAAGGCAGGTGAGTATCTTGAAATTATCGCAAAGACTAAAAAAGGCTATGTTAATAAAAAACATATAGACTTTTTAGAACTGCCTTTAGATATAGAAATTAAAAACTTATCTAAAGGAAATAAACAAAAACTAGCCTTTTTAGCGACTCTTATCGGAGACTCAGAAGTTTTGATTTTAGACGAACCTCTTTCAGGATTTGATCCTGAGAAAAAGCAGAAAATTGTTGAAATTTTAAAACAAGAAACTAAAGATAAAACTGTGTTAATAATTTCACATAGCCCTGAAATATTTAGCAGTTTTATAACAAGAAAGATAACACTATGCTGAACTATATTTTTAATACTTATTTTGACAGAAAAATAAAGGTGCTAATTTTTACATCTATGCTAATATTTTTGCCACTTTTCTTTTTGGTATATTCCCCTAACTTTGCAGACAAAGATGTGTTTTTGAAACAAAGCGAAAAAACCACACAAATTTTTAATGTTTACATTCAAATACTCAAAATATTTTTAATTATCACAACAGGTCTCTTGACCATCAATCACGACGAACAACACATAAAACAACTCATATCTTTTGTAAAAAGAAAAGTAGTCTACACCGCAAAGTTAGTATTTTATTTTGCGCTTATTTTTTTATACTCACTCTTTTTTATTTCGCTTTCCTTTATTTTCTTTCAATTGTCTAAATATCCGGTTCTGACATACAGTCAGTTTAAAACTTTATTTTTTACACTATTGGATAGTTTATATCTTTTACTCTTCATTTTGATGTTTGTCAAAAATAAAAAAAGGCAAGTGATTTTTATCATTCAAGCCTTTTATATTATTTTTACAATTATTTCTAGTTTCTTAAAAGGAAACTTCATTTATTTTCTACTAATGCTTCCGCTTTCAGGCAACAATTTTGACACGCAAACTCTATATTTTTTATACAAAATATTTTATTTATTTATCTTAATATTATTTTATGTCTTTAAGCAAAGCAGAGAGAAAATTTCTTTTCACTAATAAGCCTTGGCAAACAACACTCTATAGTTTACTTTTTTTCCAGTTACTGGACAAATTGTGTGTTCTGGCTTTTCTTTACTAATAACTCTTGCGGTTGCTGTTGTGTCTGCTTTAATGATTTCTTCTGCTGCTTTGTTAATGTCCATAGAAACATAGCCACCTTGTTCAATTAAAGTTTTAAACTCGTCGTAATTTTTAGCGCGGCGAATATTTGAGTTTAGGTGTTCGAGTGCACGTTCATACATTTCTTTGTGCATTACTTTTATTTCTGATTTTAAGAAACTACTTAGTTCAGAAATTAAGACTTTAGTTTTAGTACGAGTATTTCTTTTAAAAACAATTACTGAGTTTTCTTTTAAGTCATTTGGGCCAAACTCAACTCTAAAAGGAATACCTTTCATTTCGCTTTCTGCAAACTTAAAGCCGTGAGATTTATCGCTTTCATCAACTTCATAACTTAATTTAGATTTTTTAATTTCCTTAATTACTAAATTAACTTGTGCTTTATCTAATTTATCTGGAAGAACAGGGACCACGACTACTTGAGTTGGTGCAAGATATGGAGGCAAAACTAGCCCATCGTTGTCGCCGTGCACCATAATAACTGCACCAATCAATCTGGTTGTTACTCCCCAAGATGTTTGAAAAGGTGCACAAAGTTTATTGTTTTTATCTTGAAAGTTCACGCCAAACACTTTAGTAAAACCATCTCCAAAATAGTGAGAAGTTCCAGACTGCAAGGCTTTACCGTCGTGCATTAGAGCCTCAATTGTATATGTTGCCTCTGCACCCGCAAACTTTTCTTTTTCGGTTTTTTTGCCAGAGACAAAAGGAATAGCAAGTAAATCTTTGCCAAGTTTTTCATAAACTTTTAGCATTTTTTGAGTTTCTTGTTTAGCCTCTTTTGCAGTTTCGTGAACTGTGTGTCCTTCTTGCCATAAAAACTCACGACCACGCAGAAACGGTTTAGTAGTTTTTTCCCAACGCACAACCGAACACCATTGGTTGTATTTAACTGGCAGGTCTTTGTAGCTTTCTACAACATTTGCAAAGTGTGAAGTAAACAAAACTTCTGAAGTTGGACGAACTATTAGTTTTTCTTCCAATTCCTTGCTACCAGCGGTTGCGACAGTTGCAGTTTCTGGCGCAAATCCCACAATGTGGTCTTTTTCTTTTTGAAACAGGCTTTCAGGAATTAACATTGGCATGTAAACATTGCTGTGTCCACTTGCTTTAAAGTTTGTATTTAAAAACTCTTTAATTTTTTCCCAAATTGCGTAGCCGTATGGACGGTAAATAATGAAGCCTTGAGTGTCTGAGTAAGACATCAACTTAGCCTCAACGCAAAGGTCTTGGTACCATTTACCAAAATCTACATCCATATCAGTAATTTTTGAAACAAATTTTTTAGCCATGGTGTTCACCTGTTAATTTAACAATTCCTTTTTCAATTTTAATTAAGTTTTTCTCAAGCATATAGTGCAAAATTTCTTTGAATCTACGGTTAGAAACTTTAAACTCACTTTCAACCAGTTCAGCTGTAAGTTTATTTTTAATAGTTCGCGTTGGTTGTTTTTGAATATAGGCAAGAATTTCTTTTGCTTTTAGATTAAATATGTCAATTTTGTTTAGTTCTTTTAATGTGCAGTTGTAGCCATCGAAGTTACGCCTGCGGATAACCACGGACATTTCTTGGCCTAACCTAACTTTGTCAACAATGCACGATTTATGTACAAATAACTTAACTAAGTTCGGAGTAAGTAAGTTAATTCCATCTTTTCCAATGTTAATAACATGAGCCTTTACTATTTCCATTTCACTGAATTTATCTTCAGAAATCTTGATTGGAAAAACGATTTTGGCAACCAATCTTTTTTCAAAAAATTGTTTTACATGTACGTAGTCGCCAACTTGTGGCCAAATTTCTCTGTCTTCACCTAATGTATCTTTAGAAAGCAGTAAATGCTTAGCAACCCCATTATCCAAAAACACACCGAGGTCTTCAACTCTGTCGACTACCTTTAAAAACCCCATTTCTCCGTTTTGAATGATTGGTTTTTTAACAGTCAAAGCAGGTCTTTTTTTACTATCTATAAAAAGATAGAGTTCAGCCTCATCACCTGGTTTAAAATCACGGTGCTCGCTTTCATTGAAATGCAGGAAATAAATTTCTTCATCAAAAAAATTTTTCGCCATATATGCGATGTCAGTTTTTTTAATTATTTCAAACTTATAAACTTGACCAGGCGTTAACATTGATATCAAAATATTCCCTTTCTATCTTTTTCATTATATCACGCGCGTAGATTAAAAAAGCAACCCCACAAAGCACGATACAGATTAGAAAGAAGTAAAAATAGTCATGATTTTTAGTCAATTTTCCTGCAAAAATATTTAATATAATAAACAAAACATTAACCAGTGAGTTAATTATAATGACTGAGAAATTAAAGTTATTTGGGGCAACAAGGCTAAATAGTAGTTTAAAGTAAACAAAGATAAAAATAGCCATTGATACGCTTCTAAGCAAAGTAACTGCAATTATTGCGTAGATGTTGTCAGTAGAGATATAGACAAAAAATCTAAATAAGGTAAGAGCAATCGCAACTCCAAAAAGCAGATAGGAGTCAACTTCTTTAAAGTATCTTGCTAACAGGAAAATAAAGATGGTTTCAACGACCACAAAGCCAGTTAAAATTGCACCATACCAAGACTTATTGATTGTACCTACTACTGAAAAGTAGTCTGGTTGAAATTGGTCAAAAACCTTAAAAGTGCTCATAAACAAGACAAAAATAGTTGTAAAAATCCAAAACTTTTTATTTTTCAAAAGCAGTTTTAATTGAGTTTTTTCGGCAAACTTTGCACTTTTGTTAAACTTAATCGGCTTAATTAAAAAGATTAAAACTCCGGCTAAAATAAACAAAGTAACCGCCGACAAAAAAGAAACTTTAAACCCAAAGTACTCTGCAACCAGACCACCAACTACACAAAGTAAAGCATAGCCAATTGCTCCAAATACTCGGATATTGGCAAATTCATAGTCATTGTTTTCACAAAAACCACCTGCAAAAGAATCTAAAAGCAAGTAAATTGGCTGACTAAAAATGGCAATTGCTAAAGCAATTAAAGCGACAATGTAAATATTTTTAGTAAAAAAGACAAAGGCTAAAATTGCACCAGTTTCAAGTGCAGTCAGCATCACAATCAAAAAGATATTTCTGTTGATATTTTTGGCAAAATACGTCCAAAAAGGGTTAATAAAAATTGAAACTAATGGAAAAATAATTAAAATATAGCTAATTTGGTCATTTTTGTAGCCTAAACTTTGGAAATACAAAAACATAAATGGGTACAGTAAGGCGTCTCCCATATAGCGAATTAAAAATGCTAAATCTAGTTTAATTATTTCTTTTTTTCTGTTCATTTACTTTCATTAAAATGTCTTAAAAAGATGTCTTAATATTATATAATATAAAGTATGCAAGCAATAATTTATTTTACTTTAGGCAAAGCGTTTGCCCCTGAAAATTTAATTTCATCTATCTTAATGATGTTATCTGGTGTGGCGCTGGGTTTCTTTTTGATGTTACTTTTCTACATTTATGCCTGTTTAATTGCGATAAACAAAAAAACTCGCGTCAAAAAAGCCAAAAAAGATATGCAAACCGATGTGCAAAGAGCGATTGTTGCAACTTTGCAACTATATAAAACTGACAAGGTCGCTAAAAAAGAGCAAGGACAAATCGGATTTGCCTACACCCTATCAAAACAACTTGCCTACGACATTACTTCACTTTACTTTCCTAAATCAAAAAAACCGTATCTTGAGTTGACAATTGACGAAACTATCTTGTTTGCTGGTTACTTGGCTGCTAGAATTGATGAAATGATGTCTGCCAAAATTTTTAGTTTATTTAGAGGTTTGACTTTGAAGCGAATTGATCAGTTTAGGTCTGTAAAGAGTGAAATAGACGATTCAAAACTTGCTGGAGCCGCACCACTTAAGGCTTATTCTAAAACCAGACTTTTTAACCCGCTTTATTGGATAAAAACTTTGACTTTTGATAAGTTGATTGACAAGATTTTTGACAAAATCGGCTACGAGATTATTAAAATTACCGGCGAAGAAACTTACAAAATTTACTCAAAAAAAATGTTTAACAACGATATGTTTTTTGAAACTGATAGAGAGTTTTTTGAAGAACTTTACAAACAGGTTAATGAAAATAGCGAAAAAGGAGCGAAATAATTATGTGTTTATGGCGAAAAAAAGTTAAAAAACCAACTAAAAACCAACAATTTAAGAAATTTAAAATTCACCAATTTGCCCCACTAAATGGGCTAAGAGAAGCTGAGGAGTTTACACCTTCTATAGTTGCGTCTCCTGGAACTGGCAGAAACGTTAAAAACATTTCAAACCCAAAGGCGTTAGTTGGCGAAGGTTTTGACGCTTTGGAAAAATACGAGGCTTTTCGTAGTGTCTCTGATAAAAAAATGACACAAAATGAAATTATAGATAAACACGGGAATGCGTATTATGAGTTTAACAATATCTTGAGTATTCCAACAAACGGTCAAGAGCAAATTTATCAAGCGAGTCAAAGAAAACCAGAAAAAACCAACACAGACACCACAATTTCACCAATTTTTCGCAAGCAAAAACCTAGAACTAGTTTTGTTGAAGTTGTTGTAGAAGACCCCTCTAAACAACTTGATGAAGTCCACAGCGTAACATTTGAGCCAGAAACTTTCAAAAGTAGTGCTGAGTTTCAAGCAGCTGGAGTTAATGACAATCCTGTAAAAATCACTAAAGCTAAAACTCAAGAACCCGCATACTTTCAAGAACAAAGTTCAGTTCAAACTAATTTTCGTGAATTTCAAAAACCAAGCGTTAGTGCAACTTCTGCAAACTCAGATGCCGATATTTTAAACTCAGTGCGTGGTTTTACTCAAACTACAACACAAAGTTCAATGACTGAATCTACTAGCACTACACCGGTTTCGCCGGCGGTAAACGAAAGCACAGTTCAACCAGAAACATTCACTCAATCTACACCAGCAAAACCAAAGGAAGGCGAATACTTTGTTCCGCTTAACTTATTTCACAAGTCTAATTTAAGTCTAAACGATAAACCAGACTGGTTGCTTGAACAAATTAAAATTATTGACAACACTATTGCTGAACTTGGCTTTACTGGCAAGGTTGTGAACTCAATTAAAGGACCAACTGTAACTAGATACGAAATCGAGCCAGATAGTAAGACTAATGTTAGTCGCTACAACTCACTAATTCATAATCTGCAAATGAACTTATCTGTTACATCAATTCGTATGCAAACCCCAATTCCAGGTAAACCATACATCGGGGTGGAAGTTCCTAATATCAACCCAGAAATTGTAAATTACTCAAATGTAATTCGTGAAAATGAATTTAGAGCACCTGAAAACAAGTTAATTGTGCCGCTTGGCATTGACATTGACGGCAAAATCGTAAATCTAGATATTACTAAAATGCCACACGGACTGATTGCAGGTGCTACTAACTCAGGTAAATCAGTCTGCGTGAACACCATTATCACTTCCTTAATTTTAAAAAACTCACCAGATGAGTTAAAACTAATTTTAATTGACCCAAAGGTTGTTGAACTCAAACCTTACGAAGGTTTACCACACTTACTGACCAAAGTCATTACCGACCCTAAAAAAGCAACTGCTGTTTTGAGTTGGGCAATTAGTGAAATGGATCGTCGTTTTAAGGTTTTTTGGGATGAGGCTAAATGTAAAAACATCGAAAACTACAATTCACGTGTGGAAAACAAGACTGTTTTTGGCGACAAAATGCCATATATTGTCATAGTTATTGAAGAATTGGCAGAGCTAATTGTGCAATATGGCCAAGAAGTTGAGGCTAAAATCCAAAGACTGACACAAAAGGCCAGAGCCGCCGGAATTCATTTAATTGTGGCCACTCAACGTCCAACCACAGACGTCGTAAAAGGGACAATTAAAGCAAATATTCCAACTAGAATTGGTTTTAAAGTTGCAACTCACACCGACTCTTCTACCATAA
>CAUTSX010000017.1:0-11118 GCA_963541405.1 uncultured Acholeplasmataceae bacterium
AGTTATTATTGACAAAAAATACTTAACCGACGAAGAAAGACAAGCACTTTTAAAGAAACCAATCTTAAAACAATACTTCGAATTAAACTAAAACGATAAGCAAATTAAAAGCCCCACATTGTGGGGCTTTTAAAATGTTTATTGTTTTAGTTTAATTCGAAGTATTGCTTTAAGATTGGTTTCTTTAAAAGTGCTTGTCTTTCTTCGTTGGTTAAGTATTTTTTGTCAACAATAACTTCGCCAACATACTTTTTAAACCAACTTACAGACATCGGATAAATTCCGGAAAACCCAGGTTCAGTGCCCCATGAGTTTTCTACTTTAAACTTAGTAACTTGTTTTTTGACTTCAGAAAAACCAGTGAAAACCATGGCGTGAGTTAGTCTTAGCTCTTGCATTTCAATTCTGTCTTTTTCTGAGTACTCTAAATCTAGGCCAAAAATTTCTTTCCAAGCAACCATTTCATTAGCAAAATGTTTAGAGTCGCTTTCTTTGCCAACATCGCAGGCAAACCAAACAGGTAAGTTGTCTCTAAGTTGGGCAACAGTTAGTTCAATTAGTCTTTGTTTTGGTAAGTTAAACTCAACTTGCAAAGGAGCACCTTCCATGTTTGTGCAGTATTCAAGTTCATAGGGTTGCATAAACTCAAAGTTGCGTGAGCAGTCTGAAGAGACAGTCACGTAGTCATCTAAGTTAATGTCTACGTATTTTTCAAAGAAAGTTTGCGGAGTTAAATTGCGCTCAATGTGGTATTTTTTGTCTTTATCGGTGTATTCAAAGTCAAATTTTTCAATTGGCGCTGGCATTGAACTAGAAATAACTTTAAAAGCATCTAAAAACGCTTTTTCTCTAAGTTCTTTATTTAATTCAACTTTGCCTGATTTGAAATTACTTTGTGCGTCTGCTGCGTATTTTTTGGCAATCAAAGTAATTAAACTTTGCATATGGTGTGTATTTGAAGTTTGTGCGTTTTCAGGGTGTACAGATTTTGGCACAATTCCGTATTTTTTAACTAAGTTAACAAAGTATTGCCAGTAGCCACCGTCTCCAGTTAAAGGCTCGTTGATAAACATAAAACGACGATCTTCTGGGTCTAGAGTTAAGTTTTTGTCAATTACTGAAAAAAAGTAATTTACTTTTTCAAGTAAATCATAGTATTGCAGATAAGACTGCGAAAGTTCAAAACTCTCTAGTTTTAATTTTTTGGCTATTTGATATCTTAAAAAAGTTAAACCTGAAAACATCCAGCAACGGCCAGATTGTTTTTGGTTAGAGATATTTAAAGCAGGGATGGAGTGAGAAAAATGAGTGCTAACAAGTTGTTCGCTTTCTTGAACATAGACAACATCTGCTAATTTAGAGCGAACAAGGGCTCTTTTAATTGCACTAAGTTGTTTGTTTTTCAAAAAACTTTTGTTGTATTTTTGAAGTAGCTCTTTTGAAATTTCCATAATTATTTTCCAACTGGAGTTAAAATACCTTGGTCAATTGCTTCTGGATAAGGGTATTTTTCTTCACGCATTCTGGCAAAAATCACGTAAATTAAACCGTGTTCATAGTCTATTCTGGTAACCACTCCATAACTTCTTTCTTTTTCTACTTTGACTTTTTGGCCAATTAGTTTTTTGTCTTCTATTCTGTCCATAAATTAGTACCTCTTTGGTTTTAATTTTACCACGAAACGCTAGTAAACCTAAAAAAAGTCGGATTTTTTGCGATTTTAAAATAAAAAACGAGATTTTTTAAATCTCGTTTTCATTGTCTAACTCAGGCTTTTGGGCTTGGGATTCTTGCATTTTGCTAAATATTTCACTAACCGAAATTGGCGCGAATAACTTGCCTTGAAAACAGATGTCTTTAATTTTTTTAATTGTGTTAAACTCTTCTTTTTTAGTTAAGTCTTTGACAATCAAATAAGAGTTTGTTTTTTTAGTTTCAAAGGCAAAAACCTTGATAAACTCAGTAAAAAGAATACCGTCGGTGTATCTTTGAACTACTCCTTGAAAACCATATCTTAAGTACGCCGAGATATTTTTGGTAAACACTTTATGTTTGCTTTGTTCAAGGTTTTGCTTGAAGTTTTCAACTACGCCAGGCAGTTCTTCATCGTTTGGAAATAAAAAACAAATGTGTGGAGCTAGATATTTGTATTTTAGTTTACTTATTTGTTTTTTAAGCTCTATAGACATTAAGGACTCTTTAGACAAGGGCAAAAGAACATCAAAAATCTGGCCAAATCTTTCAGTTGCTATATTTAAAGCGTTTACAACTTGCTTAAATAAAATTGAGTCGATTTCTGCAGCCTTGCGGTGTTTTTTTGCAATTTCTTTAATTTCTTTAAAATCCAGGTCAAAGCCATCTAGACTAAAGCCAGTCTGGTAAAGCACAACATTTTTATTTTCATCAACTATTGGCAAAAGCATTAACTTTAACTTATCTGGGTAGTTTAAAATTAGTTTGATAACGTCGTCTTCAAATATATCTTGATGCAGGTCTTCTTTTTCAAAAATATGGAAAACTTTGCCGTTGGTTTTTGCAAGGTTTAAAGCAAGGTCTGCAAATCTGTAGATTTTTTTAAAAGTTTTGTTGTAAGTCGCAGTTGGGTATCTAAGTGCAGAGGCTGTAAATAAGAAGGTTAACTCTAAGCAGTTTTGTTTGCCGATGTTTTGCGTTTTTTTACTTAGTTCGCTAAGTACATTGCTCAAGGCTCTGATGTCGTTAAAATCCACAAACAAAGCAAACTTGTTGTCTTGAATGAAGTAAATTAAGTCAGTGTTGAAAAACTCTTTTAAGACATCTAGAAATTCAGCGATATATTTTTCTTGTAGTTCAAGTGAGTAAAGATGACGGTTATCAAAGTTCAGTTCAATTAAAATTAAGGAAAACTTATCAATTAACTTACTTTGAAAAGCACGTTCAAGTTCAGTGTAGGAATACAGCCCATATATATTGTTGACCTTTGCAGTTTCTGCCAATGTGTTGATTGTGCTTTGTTCTTCGTCTATGTCTAAAACTACTGAAAAGACCACGACTTTACCAAACAAATCAACAGAACTTGCGAGTTCCACGACTTGTTTTTTTCTGAGTCTATACTTTTGTTTTAGTGAGTTTCCTGGTTTTAAACTACAAGTTAAAAATTCTTTTTTATAGCTAATTTTATCGCTACCTACAATTTGCGTGCAGTATTGGTCTAGCGTAGTTGTCTCAACTCCATCTAAAAGCGTGCGCATTCCTGTGCTTAGATGAATCTGCTCGTCTATGTAGTATTTAAATGCTAGAGTTGAGTTTTCTTTTAAAGTGGTAAATAAGTTAGTAATTTGTTTTAGTTTAAGTAAGCTTTTGTCTTTTTCAAAAACATCTAAAATAAGCGCGGAAAGTAATTTAAAGTAAGAGTACTCACTTTCTTGAAAGTTATGACTTTGCACGATAAATTTTAAGTTTTTACTTAAAGAAAAACAGTAAAGCGTCTGGTATTCAGGGGAGTAAGGACTGCCAGTAAGTGGATTTTTAAACTCAGT
Source organism: uncultured Acholeplasmataceae bacterium (assembly GCA_963541405.1). Taxonomy (GTDB): domain Bacteria; phylum Bacillota_I; class Bacilli_A; order Acholeplasmatales; family Acholeplasmataceae; genus CALISC01. The sequence goes on from CAUTSX010000017.1 coordinate 3,519, forward strand.
TAAATCGCCTTGTTGGTATATTTTGTCAAAGTTAACTTGGACTAGTTTACTAAAAGCAGTATCTGCTAACTGAATGTCTTCAATATCTTTGTTGTAAAGTCTTTCTTTTTTGTAGTTATATAAAGTTTGATTTTTTAAAATCACCAAATCAGCCGCTGGCACTAAAGCCTCGCTTTTAATTAAAAGGCTTCTAAGTGTTTCTCTTAGACTCAAATCTTGCGGAATTTTGGCGTAAAAAGTCATGACGTCAAAAAAGTTTTGATAAACTTTGGCCTCAACTTTTATGGCTTTTTCTTTTACTTCAAAGTTAGGTTTAGTATCTTCTTGAAGCGAAATAACTGGTTCTTCGTCAAGGTTTAACTTAGTTGTTTTGTCTTTCTTTTGTTGAAACTTAGCAATGCGTTTTGCAGTTTTTTCTTCGTTGTTACGTTGTGAGTTTGCTTTAAAAAACTTAAGCTGCGCTTCTAGAAACATTAAAATTAAGTCATTGTCTGCTAACTTTAAAATGTCTTTTTCGTATTCTGACTGAATAATATCTGCACGGTGGTTGTTTTGCTCGCTAACGGCGATACAGTAATGGTAAACTTGTGAAATTACTTTATATTGGCCCATACCTTTGCAGTCTTTTAAAACTTGTTTTAACTCATCAACCCAACCAAGGGCGAATAGCAATTTAAGTTCTTGCTCAAAGTCGCGTTCATCAAACCTGGAATTTGCCTGATTTAAATAGTCATAGGCTAAGTCTAATTTGTTTTGACTCACAAAAAACGAAACTAGTTCTTTTAAATAGTATCTAGCGTAGGTTTCTGGTAAATCTGGTTTTTTCAGCTCTGAAATTACTTTATCTGAGTCAAACTTTAGTTCTAGTTTAAGTAAATTTGTCTCTAGATAAACTAAATCAAAGTTAACTTTATAGCCGTATTTTTCCTTAATTTTTAAAAAAATCTCGCGGGCGTTTACGGCGCTGCCACTTCTTAAATAAGCCCAAAACCAATTAGTTAAAAAAAGTAAGTATTCTTTTTCTTCGGCTTCTTTGAACTTTGGCCACACGGAGTTTGAAACTTCAATTGCTTCTTTGTGTTTGTGGTTTTCTAAAAGTATTTCTTGCATGAAAAAAACTGCACGGCGATAGTCTTGCAAAGAAATTGTGTTTTTATCTAAAAAAGACTTAATGATATAAACTGTGTCTACTGTGCGTTCAAGTTGCAGTAATTTCTTTATATTCATTTCAAGTCCTCAATTGCCTCAATTGCATTTTTGACTTCGTTATTTAAATAGCGCTCAATTTCCCGCCAATTTAAATTAAACAAATCTGCGTTTTCTCTATCTTTTTTAAAATTAGCCACAGCATTCCAAAAAAGCATCTGAAAAAGGCGAGCAAATAAAACAGCCTTAATTTCTGTTTTTGTTGGTTCTTTTTCAAAATAAAGCGCAAAAATCTCTTTAATTTTAGTTAAACTAAGCCCTGAAAAACTAGCGATATCTTCAATTGGATATCCTGTTCTAGTAAACTCAAAATCAGAAATTAAAGGTTTTGCTAAATATTTGTCAACCAAAATATTGTCAGCCTGAAAATCACCGTGAATTTGGCAAGACGAAAATTTAGAAAACAATTCTTTGTGTTCTGCTTTAAATAACTCATATCCTTTTTGAAAAACTAAATTATTAGAAACAGAATTAGACATTTTTATCGCTTTATCAAGACGAGCAATATAGTCAAAAGCCTCTACTTTTTGAATTTGATGAAGGGTTTTTAGTCTAAAAACTACTTCCTTTAAGTCAGTTTTAGACCCTAAAGTAGTCTCTATATATTTAGAGATTTTAATTCCAGTATCTGGGTTGTGATAAAAAGTTTCGGGGCAAATTGAGTTTTTTTCGGCAATCTCTAGGATCTTTTCTTCGTCAGTATATGAAATAAACGGATAAAGCGGAAATCCAGGGATGCGGATAGTGTAGGTTTTCCCAAACACCTGAAATTTAAAAACAAAGTTTTGACGACCCTTATTTAGTCTGTCTATGTATTCAGGTTCAAGTCCAAAGGTGTCTTTAATAAAGGCGCAGGCAGTTTTTTTTGGGTCAAATAAAAAAGTTTTGCCCTTAACTGATTTTATTAACTTAGAAATTGCTTGCCCGCGGTGCGAAATTTTATTTTTTTCGTCTACCGAAAACTCACAAAAAGCACGATTAGCACTACGCGGCCAAAAAATGTTGTCATATAAAAATGAGTTTTTGATAAACTCTTTGCGTGGTTTGACCTCACCTTTAATTTCACCATCAAAGTACCTAGCCTCACCGTTAAAATAAAGACAAAGTACCACTTTAAACAACGCTTTTTTACTTAAACCTGTAAGTTTTTCAAATAACTGTTTTCCTTGGTCTTTAAAAATTTCTGCTTCTTTTCTTTTAGTTTCAACCCCAGGATAGCTGTTTAGTGCGAGTATTTCTAAACCTGAGTCGTCGGCGATTGTCGGCAAATGATACTTATTGAAAAAATAACGCGCTTTGATTAACGCGTTTTCTTGAAAAGTTTTTCCGGATTCTTCGATTTTACTTTGGTCATTTAAATCAGTTAAAGAAATTATTTCAAACCCAGTATTTAAAAAAAACGCTTTAATTTCTTTAACTTTGTTTAAATTATGACTTGCAAAAAGCAGTTTAGTCATTTAAGATTTCTTGAAATTTACTGATTTTGTTTTGCTCGCACAACACAATTACGACGTCGTTTTTCTCTAAAACTTCATTTTTAGAAGGCATTTTGGTCACACCCGCTCTGCGAATCAAAACTATGTTTACCGAGTAAGTCTCTGGAAATTGTAGTTCTCTTAAAGTTTTTCCGTCAAAACGGTCGGTATTGACACTTACTTCGTAAACTCCGTAGTTTTGGTCAAGTGCATAGTGTTCCAGCACGTTTTGCCAAATGATTTTGCGAACAGTTTGTTTACTTGCGATGTTATCTGGATAAATCGTAACCGAGGCTCCAAGCATTTTCGCAATTCGTTCCTGATATTCATTTGTAACCTGACAAATTATGTTGCTCATTCCCAAATCTTTTAAGATAGTGACAATAATCATCGCGGTGTCAAAGTGAGTTGGAAAAGAAACCACAGCCCAGTCAGCGTGGCCAAGTCCAAGGTCTTTGTAGATGTCTGCAGTTGTCAAAACACCAGTTGCAGCGTGTTCAACAAAAGGCTCAACTCTCAAAGTTTTTTCACTAGTTTGGTCAAGTGCAATTACGATATGTCCGTTTTCAGACAAGTCTTTGCAAATTGTTTGCCCGAAATTATCAAGGCCTACTACTAAGATAGTTTTTTTCACGATAAATACCTCAATTTGTTTCTTTAAAATAAATTAAAAAGACGGCTATATTATAACAAAGCCTAAGTTTATTTAGTATAATTAGTTGATATGTTTAAAGAAAAAAGAAGTTATTATATTTTAATTACATCAATAATTTTGGCAGTTACAATCGGCTTTAGTTTTATTAAAAGTCCAACTAATTATAACCTTTTAATTTGCTATATAGTCGCAAAGTCTATATTTGGAGTTAACTTAATTGCTACCACTATTGGACTTTATTTTTATAAGTTTGAAAAAAATATGGACGATATTTTGTATTCAGTCGCGGGATTTTTGATGTTAATTCCTTTTTACATCAATTTATTTGATCCAACTAAGACTTTTTCGTTAATTTTAGCAATTGCGTTTATTGTAGTTGGCGTTTCTTCTATCGCTATCGCTGTTCCTTTTTGTTTAACTACAACCTGGAAAGTTCGTGAAAAACAACTAATGAACACTTATAAACAAGCAAAACCCCAAGATGCTGAAAGTGATTTAATTGAACCTGAAGTTATTGAAACTACCAATATTGATTTAAATGTCGTTGAAGGCCAATCAAATGAAAGCGAAGTTATAGAAGTCGAAACTCAAGAACTAGAAACAAATGACACAGAAGCTGCACTAAAAGAGCCAGAAAACTCAAAATTAAGGAGCGCCAATAATGGTAATCATTGAAAAGAAACCAGATGAACTTAAAGAAACTAAACCAAACACCGAACCAGTAAATCAATTTGGACCGGACTACGAAAAGCAGTTTGAACCAGTTAAAAAAACTAAAGCACCACAACGCTTTGAAGTTACTAAAAAAACTGTGCTTTGGGCAGTTTTAACTTTCTTACTTTACTTCTTTATGTTTGTTTTAGTTAGTGGAATTATGGCTATATTTCAAAAAGCCAACAAGAGCAAAAGCAACATCCTTTCTAAGGTGACCACTAAAGAAGAGAGTTTTTTTAATCAAATTAAACACTCCAAAACTAACATCGGGATTTATAAAATTAGCGATGTTAATAAAATCAAAGAACTTGAAAAGAAACATAACTTAGTTTCTAAAACTTTTAGCGAATACACAACTTTTCAAAATAAAGAAAGTAGCGTAGCTTACGCAAATTTAGTTGAACTTCAAAACTTGTATATCCAAACTCTTGCTGAAAAAGCAAAAATTAGTGAAATTCTTAAAATTAAATCAGACAATACTAAAACACTTACTCCTGAGCAACAAACTACTTTAAATAATTTTGAACAAGCCAAAAAAGAAAACAAAATATTGAATCGCTTAGTTTTCTTTGATATTGCTGAAACCGCTGGCTTTGGCATAACCTTGCCACAACTAATTTACGCAGATTCTCAAGACCGCAAAATTATTAGTACTTTTTCTAACATCAACGACGTTAAACTAGATAAATACACAGTAGTTGTGCGCCAACATCAAAAAAACAGTCAAATTGAAGGATATCAAAAAGTAGAAGCACCAAGTGCTGAGTTTCCAGACATTTACATTAGTAAAACCAGCAGACTAATTGGTTTGACTTCCAAAATTCAAAAAGATCTGTATCCTGTACTTTACTCAAGATTGCTTGCCAATGTTCCACTTTCGGGTGCAGATAGACGAGATGTTTACGAACGCGTGTATATTGATCAAAACATTCAAAAACTACCGTTTTTTGTCAAAAATACAAACTATGAACTAGAAACTGCATCCCTACTTAAACATGATGTATTTTTTGCCGAAAAAATAACTTCGCAAGTCAATGCTTTTGCTTTATTTAACTTCATCGGCATGGCAGTCGGATTTGCCGCTATTTTTGGGCTAAACTTTGTATTTATTAAAAAAGACGTGCTCGCTTTAAATAAGAACTGGTTAGTTTTACTATTTGGCCTTGGTATCTCTTTCGGAGTTTCAATAGTCGGTGGATTTGTTGTACAATCTATGCGCGCAGGCATTGATGGATTCTACGGATACGCGCTTTCTCGTGAATCTTTAAACCAACAAACTATAGAAACTGCGATGCGAGGTGAGTTTAAATGGTTCTTGATATTCACAGTCTGCATTTTTGGGCCAATTATTGAAGAACTAGTTTTCAGAAAAGCGATATTTTCACTGTTTAAAACCAACTGGCCAGGGGTTTTAGTTTCAACCTTGGTGTTTGGTGCAATTCACGTAGTCAACGAGTCTTCCTTTACTTTATTTGCTTACAATATCTTTGCATATTTAGTGGGGGGACTGGCATTTTCTTTAGTCTATGTTTACTCAAAAAGAAACGTGGTTGTAACTTCAGTGCTGCATATTTTGCACAACACAATAGCAGTCATAGCACTGTTCCTCGCTTAAGATAATGCAGACAAAAAGAATTGTTAATTTTGTTTTAACTATTGTTGCTTTTATTTCATTTTTAGTTGGTTTTTTCTTTCTAATTGCTAACTTTCGCGTTAAGTTAGTCTATATTATTTTACTTTCGCTTTCGGGTGTTTTGTTTGGTATTTCTATCATTTTAACTTTTACTTTTAATACAATTGAGCAAAAAAACAGCAATAAAGCCCAAATTTATCTAGAACATGAACGCGAAGTTTTTGACGTAGAAATTCAGACGCCATTTGTTGTGAAAAATTCAACTGTTGCTGCAGGAACTTACATTTTTGCAGTCACAAAGGACCTTAAGTTTAAGTTAGTAAACTCGTCAAACTTTAACATCGTTTATTTAATTTCACCCAACGATTTTAGTGAAATTTCTTTTGAAAAAAACACCTTAACTTTAAAAACTCAAAACAGTGTAAGCACATTTAAACTAAGTAAAAACATTGAAGAAATTAGAAACACAAAAAGTTTTAACGACTTTTTATATGTTTTGAGCCACTATAACTTAATTTGATTAGGAGACATATGAAAATTAAAAAGAAACATATTTTAATTGGTTTACTCGCGCTATTGCTTATCTTTATCCTTGCACTTTCAGTTGCTTTACCGATGCATTTTAAAAGTAAAACAAAAGATAAAATCAAACCTCAAACCAAAAAACCTGTTTATCTAAAAGCAGTTTACGAAACTCTAGACAGTGCAGCAGACTTTGAAAAAGAAATTAAACTTGGTGATTTTAAAGTAGGTACAGAACTTAAAATTACGCACTCTGAAATTTTGGCTAAATTAAATGACTTAACTTCTGAAAACCACGAAATTAAACCAGATTCAGCAAAGTCAACGCAAAGTTTAAAAGTTCAGTCTAGCACCGAAAAGCAATATTTTTTACTTTACTTTAAAGCCAAAACTTACCGCATTACTTTTGATTTTACAGAAAGCGGGGTTGACCAATCTACGGTTTCAGATATCTTAAAACAACCACTTGGTTTAAAGTACACAAACAAAATACCCGCAGAAATTAAAACAGCGTTGCTCGCAGTTAAAAAGCAAGATAGCGAAACCCATAAGTTCACGCTTTCTCATTTTGTACTTGAAAACGGCGAGACTTTAGATTTTGAAAAAGCATACGACACTGACTTAAAAATCAAACCAGTATTTACTAAAACCGCCTTAGAAGTAGAATATACAGTAATGCACTTACTTGAAAAGCAAGGCGAAAGCAGTGCTCTTGACAACACTTTTGAAGAAATTAAAGAAGTAAAAAAAGACATTGCTTTAAAAACAGTTCAATATACAGAATATAGTGCTTTGGACAAAACTAAATACGAAAAAGACACTACGCACAGCGGTGACTTATTGTCAGCACAACTTACCAAAGGTGGAAGTCCTGTTGTATTAAAACAATACTATAGATTAAAAACTACTAAAGTAAATTTTATCGGAAATGATAACATTGATATTACTGGCCCTAAAACCAAGTTAGTAAAACAAACTAGAGCAGTGGAATATCCTTTAGTTAAGCCAAAAACTGGCTATAACTTCCTTGGTTGGTCAGATTCTATTTCTGGACCAGTTCAGACAAAATATATAGTTGGTATAAACGAACTTAACTTGTATACTCAAGTTGAAATTCAGACTCGTAAAATTACTTACATAATTAAAAGTCAAAACGAGCATGGATATTACAAAGTCTCTTATCAAACACAAGAGCAAAAAATAGGTGAAACTCACACTGTTTCTTTTGCCTACAACAAAGAAATTTATTTTGACCCTGAATTTACAAGAACCACCTTTAAAGTATCTGTTGACAACACAGAAAACACAGTAACAATTACTTTAAAACGCCGCTACTTTACTGTTTCTTTTACTGTTATAAACTCAAATGTTGTACCACCCGCCAGAGGTGTGTAT
>CAUTSX010000018.1:0-10869 GCA_963541405.1 uncultured Acholeplasmataceae bacterium
GGTTTTTTGAAAATCCAGAGTCTACGCACTCAAGTTCTTTGTGGTCAAAACTTACCAAAAAGTCGTCTTTCATAATAGCAGGAATAATGTTAGATTCACCAATAAAACGCGCAACAAAGCGGTTAACAGGTTCATTGTATATGTCAACTGGAGTTCCGATTTGCTGAATTTCTCCTTTGTTCATAACAACAATTTTGTCAGACATGGTTAGTGCTTCTTCTTGGTCGTGCGTAACAAAAATAAAAGTAATTCCAGCGTTTTTCTGCATTTCTTTTAGTTCGTATTGCATTTCTTGGCGAGTTTTTAAGTCAAGAGCAGCGAGTGGTTCGTCAAGTAGCAGGACTTTTGGTTCGTTTATCAAAGCGCGAGCAATCGCAACTCGCTGTTGCTGACCTCCAGAAAGTGAATAAACTTCGCGGTTTTCAAAGCCTTGCAGGCCAACTAGTTTTAAGTATCTTAAAACTTTTTTAGAAAGTTCGGCTTCAATAGACTTAGCCGTCACTCTTTTCTTTTTAAGTTCAGCGATTTTCTTTAAGTTATCTTCGGTTTTCTCGCTGCGTTTAAGTGCTTTAATTTCTGAGTCAATTTTAGCGTTGGGGTGTTTTAGTGCCCAAAGTTTGGCTTTGTAGGTTTTTTTAAGTTCTTTTAACTCTGATTTATCTTTGATTTTTTCGGATTTTTCTAAAAACTCATGTTGCAGTTTTTTAATTGCTTCTTTTAATCTAAAACGATAGTTTTTAATTCTAAGGGGGAATGCGATGTTTTCAAAAACATTAAGGTGCGGAAAAAGAGCGTATTTTTGAAATACGGTATTTGTTTGTCTTTTGTGTGCAGGCACGTCAACGATACTTTTGCCACAAAACAAAACATCGCCAGAGCCAGGAGTTTCAAAACCACCAATTATTCTAAGTAAAGTGGTTTTACCACAACCAGAAGGGCCAAGAAGTGTAACAAATTCGTTGTCGTTAATGTTTAGAGAGACACCACGCAAAACTATTTGATTGTCAAAACTTTTCGTGATGTCTTTAAGTTCAATAAGCGGGATTTCCAATGTTTTTACCCACCTTAATTTGCTTTCGCAAACTGAACTAAAAAGTCAGTGTCTGGATTGTCATAGTATGTTGACATCGCCTTGTAAAGGGCTTTTCTAGTATTTAGGTCAGCGATTTCTGATACTGCTAAACCTGAGTCTGCTTGGAATTTTTTGATGTATTTAATAGTAGTTTCATCAATATATCCGTCTGTGCGCAAAGTCTCTGAGTTTGCTTTAAGTAAGGCGGCGTAGCGAAGGGATAGATATCTTTGAATAGCTTTAGCCTCTTGGTTAACTGTGTCTTTTTTAATGTCTTTCTCAAGGAAATAATCTTGTTTGTCGTTTAAAGTGTATGCATTTTCGTCAGGTAGCTTTTCAACTTCAAATGGATTGTTTTCCTTATCTAAAGTTTGCCATTTGTTTAGTGTATGGTCAAAATAATGCCAAAAACCTTGAGTGCAAGAAAGTGTAATTTGCGGTTTTGCAAAAGTTGCTTGTTGCAGCACATAGTAACTTTGGTAAATGTTTTTACCGAAAGTTTCAGTTCCATATAGTTTATATCCACCACCGTATTTTAAGCAAGCCGCTAAAACTTCGGCAGCAGACGCTGAGTTTTGATTTACTAAAACTTTGATATTATAAGGTTTTTTACTCTCTAGTTTACCTTCAATTAGGTGTTCTTCTTTAGTTTTTGAGTTAACTAATTTAGCATATGGATTTTCAGATTTTGGCAGAAGTGCACCAACTATAGTTTCAAGAGCGCCAAGCTCACCACCTGGATTATTTCTTAAATCTAAAATTAAAGTGCTGTCGCTTGAATTTAACTTAGACTTTTCAAGTTTATCTAAAAGAGAGACAAAAGCATCACCTGTGATATCTTTTTTAAACTCACTAATTCTGATAACTGCAGTCTTAGGGTCTGCTGTGTTTAGTTCTTCAACTGAACGGTGGTAAGTTTTTCTTCTTTCAACTTCAACAATACGTTCATCATTTGCGTCTTTACTTTGGACAATTAACCTAACTTTGCCGTTGTTTTCATCAGTTTGAGTTCTAATCATTTGCACGGCAATTCTTGCGTTAATGTCTTGAGCCTGTTCAAAATATAATTTTTCGCCGTTATTTTTAGTGTCAACTACACCAAGAATTTCATCAGTTGGATAAAGTTTCCCAAAAGCACTAGATTGTCTGTATACAGTTTTCACAATCAATCTTGGAAACTTCGCTTGATATTCAAAAGAAACACCAATTTCGTCTCTAGCTTCTTCTTTTTGGTCATATGGTGAAGGTTCACCACCAGAAAGTTCAGGGTAATTGACAAACACTCTTGAGTATTTGTCTAAAATTTGGCTCATAAAGTTTTCAAGGGAACCATATTTAAGTCTATCGAACAACTGTTCGTCTATATCCTTGTAGTAATTTTGTTTGTAGTAGTCAAAAATTTTTCGTTGTAGTTGATCTATTTCGCCGCCGCTTTGAGTTTCTTTGTTGTCAGGAATTATCCAACGTGGGTCATATAGTTTACAAGCAGTTAAACTAAGTGCGCTTAGTAGGATTAAGATAAATAAAAATATTTTTTTCATATTAAAACCTCTCTTATTAAAATTATTTTAGGTGTTTAGACAAATACAGGTCAATGTATTTAAGTTCTAATAAAGTTTTTTTGTCATTTGGTCTGAACTTCAAGATTTTTATGCACTTTTCTTTAAGTTCAAGAAAGTAACTTTCGTATCCTTCTTTATTTAAAATAAAGGGTGAATAAAAACAATCAAAAGGAGTTTCGGGTTTATCGTTTTTTAGACTTAAAACAAGAACATTATAGTATACGCCTTTGTCAAAAACAATGTATTCGTCTAGTAGCCAAAAGCCTTTTTCGTTTAAAAATTGCTTAAGTTCAGTTAACTTAGAGTGCACAGAAACTATGTATTTACCAGGTCTCGCAAGAGCAAGGATTTCAATCGCAGTAATTCCTCCAACTCCCGAGATATTACAAACCTCAAAATTAGCACTAACTTCTTCAAAACCATTTGATAATACAAAGTCGCAATTATAGCCCTTTAAATTACGTTTGGCGTTTTCAAGAGGCAAGACTTTATTGTCAACGGCTATCCCTTTTTTTAAGTTATATTTATCAAACAAGATTTTTAAAAAATATCCGTGGTCGCAGCCTATGTCTAAAACTACACTCGCGTCTTTAGCAAGTCTGGCTAAAAACTCCAGTCTATTGGTTTCTTTCATTTCTTTAATTTAAAATCTCGTTGGCTTCTTTAGTAAAGGCATCAATTTCTACTTTACTTGAAGTTGCAGAAACTTCCTTTGTAGTTGCTGCTATTAGTTTTCGGATTTTTTTAATGTGGGCAAGGATTTTAACAATGTCCGCAGTAATAGCGGCTGGCTCCGTGCTTTCGTTGTTTTCAACCGTTTCAATGGCGGTGCTGATTTTCTTTAAAATCTCTTGTCTTTCTACAGGATTTAAGCCTTCTACTGTTTCAAAGTAGACCTTAACTTGAGTGACTGTTTTGTTTTTGCCGTATAACTTACTTTCAATTAAGTGAGTTAAAATTGTAAAAAGTAAAATACTGTAACTTTGAAACTCAAAGTGTCTAAGGATATCTCTTTTAATTAAAGCAATAGCGTGTTCCTCAATTTCTGAGTTTAAGCAGTGTAAAACTAGTGTGTTCATCGCCTGTTTTAGTTTCTCAATTTCTGAGTTGGCTTTTGGCTTAACTGCAGGTTTAAGCACTGGTTTGACTTCAGCAACTTCGTTTAAGCTCAAGTCTATGTTTAATTTTTCTTTAGTTTTGGCGATAAATAAGTTCTTAACTGTCTCGTCTACATATTTAAAAACTTCTTTAAAGTTATTTTTAAAACGCATAACAGAAGTAATGTCAGAAATATCTACTTGACTTACTATTTTGTTAAAAAAGAAGGTCAAGATATCTTGTTTTTGGCTAAGTAGTTTCTCAATTCCTGCTTTGCCATTGGTCTGAAAATACTCATCAGGATCTTGTTTATTTGGAATATTTACTATATAAACATTGGTTTTGGGAAACCTTAAAAACTTAAAAGCAACGCTTTCAGCGGCCTTTTGTCCAGGCAAGTCGCCATCATACATTAAAATAACGCTTTTGGCGTTGTCAACAAGCATCTTTAAGTTAGCCTCGGTTAAAGTAGTTCCCATTGTCGCACATGCATTTTTAAAACCTGCGTTAAAAAGAGCTATGACGTCAAAAAAACCTTCAACTAATATAACTTCTTTTCTAGGGTTTTCTTGAAGTGCATCTGACAAGTGATAAATTACTTCTTCTTTTTTAAACACCAAAGTATCTGGTGAGTTTACGTATTTAGGGTTATCTTTAGATTCAGTTAAAGCGCGGCCCGAAAAGCCAACAATTTTGCCACTTATGTTTTTAAGCGGAAACATTACACGATTTTTAAAAAAATCATATATACGGTCGCCATGCATGCCAACTAGCGAGGTGTTTTTTAAAGTTTGTGCAGCAATTCCTTGTTTGAGCAAGGTTTCTGACATTAAGTTGTCAGAAAGTGCAACACCGATTTGAAAGTGTTCAATAGTCTCTTGGCTTAATCTACGTTTTTCAGTTAAATACGAAAAAAATTCAGCCCCAGAGTTAGTTTTAAGTAAACGCATATGCATGAACTTAGCAGCTTCTGCACACGCTGTGTATTCTTTTTCAAGTGGATCTGGCTTGTAGGTATATCCTAAATTTAGTCTTTTAGAAAAATACTCAAGCGTGGCTTTTACATCTAGTTTCTTAAATTTTTGATAAAAACTAAAAGGAGCCCCACCAGTTTTGCAAGACATGCAATAGGCGATGTTTTTTTCAACAGAAATAGAAAGTGAGGGATTGCTGTCATTGTGAAACGGACAAAGCGCCTTGAAGTTCTTGCCGGTTTGCGAGACTGCTATCCCTAGCTCTTGAACTAACTCTAAAATATTGATTTCTGAGTTGATTTTAGTAAAGATGTTGTCTTGATTTGTTTGCAATTTTCTAAAGTTTAATTTTATTTAAAAGATATTGATTGATATCTTTAATGTTGATTCGCTCTTGTTGCATTGTGTCGCGGTCGCGAATTGTCACAGTTTGAGTGTCTTCGCTTTCAAAGTCCACGGTAATGCAAAAAGGTGTACCGATTGCATCTTGTCGGCGGTATTTTTTTCCAACAGACCCACCGCTTTCTTCTAAATAGCAGTCAAAGTCTCTTGCAACTTGACGATAAATGGATTCGGCTAGTTCTGAGTGTTTTGCCTTATTTAAAGGAATGATTGCAGCCTTATACGGCGCTAAAAATGGAGAGATTTTCAGAACTTGACGAACATCTCCGGCTTCTACCTCTTCTTCTTTTAAAGCGTTGGCGATAAACATAAAAAACAAACGCTCAACTCCAACACTAGGCTCCACACAATAGGGTACAAAACGAGAGTTATCATCTGGATCTAAATAACTTAAATCCTGGCCTGAAAACTTCTGGTGTTGAAAAAGGTCGTAGTCGGTTCTAGAGGCAATTCCCCAAAGTTCGTCAAACCCCCACGGAAAGCGGTACTGAATGTCGGTAGTGGCGTTTGAGTAAAAGGCTAAGGCTTCTTTTTTGTGATCTGAATAAACTAAGTCAGCCGGATTTACTCCCAAGTCTAATAAAAACTGCATACAGTATTTTTTAAAGAAAGCAAAAACCTCTAGTTCAGTGCCGGGTTTAACAAAGTATTCAAGTTCCATTTGTTCAAACTCGCGGGTTCTAAAAATAAAGTTACCAGGTGTAATTTCATTGCGGAAAGCCTTGCCAATTTGGCCAATTCCAAACGGCAACTTAGCGCGAGTAGTTCTAAGGACATTTTTAAACTGAATAAAAATATTTTGGGCGTTTTCAGGACGCAGATAAATTTTGTCTGTGCTGTCTTGAACAACCCCTTGGTAAGTTTCAAACATCATGTTAAACGCACGAAGTGGCAGCCACTCGGTTTTTTGACAGTTTTGACAAGGAATTTTTTTATCGGCAATATAGGCCTCAATTTCTTTGGTTTTCATGCCGTCTACATCAAAACCGTTGAAGTCAAAAACTAACTTGTCTGCTCTAAATCTTTGGTTGCAGGCCTTGCATTCAATAAGCGGATCTGAGAAACTTTTGACGTGGCCAGAGGCTTGCCAAACTAAATTGTTAAGCAAAATTGGTCCGTTTAGCAGTTGATTGCGTGGAAAGGCTTGGATGAAGTATTTAGTCCAGGCTGTTTTGATGTTTTGTTTAAGAAGTGCTCCAAGCGGTCCAAAATCCCAAGTATTGGAAAGTCCACCGTAAATCTCGCTGCCTTGATAGACAAAGCCTTGTTGTTTACAGTAAGTAACTATTTCTTCTAATGTAAGTTGTTTTTCGTTTTTTTCCATAAATTATTCTTCCTTCCAGTTTTTAAGCATTAACTTCTCAATGTTTTCAGAAACTGAAACTACGATGTCAAACTCAACTTTTTGTTTAAGTTCTTGTCTCGCTTGCATCGCTAAATTCCTTTTAAGTAAATTAATAGCAGCTCCACTTTTGCCAATTAAAATGGCTTTTTGACCAGGTTTTTGACAAACTATCTTGACAAAAAACACGGTTTTTGTGCCAACTTCTTTGGTGCCTTCCAGGGAAACTGCAACTTTGTAGGGAATTTCTTTGTCATATAATTTAAGCAGTTGCTCGTGGACAAATGACAAAATGTATTCGTTGTAAGTTTGTGAACTGTTGTAGTCAGCCGGATAAATTAACTCATTTGCGCGAAAGTAAGGCAAGGTCAGTTCAATTAGTTTATCTAGGTTTTTCAAAGTTACGTTAGAAATCGGGATAAACTCAGCAAAGTCGTGCACGGCTTGAAATGATAAAATGATTTCAAGAATTTTGTTTTTCTTTAAAATATCTTCTTTGGTAATTACCAAAATTGTCGGGATTTTTTCGCTTTTCAAGACTTTAAGTACAGGCAAAAAAGCCTCTGAATATACACGGTCTACCAACAAATAACAAACATCACTTCCATAAATTGCACTGTAGGCTTCTTTTGTGACCAGAGTTTCTAGTTGAGTAGTAGGTCTAAAAGTGATACCTGGCGTGTCTACAAACCCGATTTGGAAGTTCTTAGTAGTTTTAACTCCAAGTAACGCTTTTTTAGTAGTCTCTGGTTTTGGCGAAACCGCTTGCGCGCGGTAGCCTAAAATGTTGTTAAGTAAACTAGACTTACCAGTGTTTGGAGCACCAACAATGCACACCGAACCTGCTTTAAATTCGGTCATTATCTAAGTCAAAAGAAAACGGCAAAAGTTCAGAAACAGTGGTTTCTTTGATGTCTTTTTTGGTGTTGGTTAAAACCACTTTCATGTCTTTTGGACAAAGTTCAGCGATTACTTGTCTGCAGGCTCCACACGGAGAAATCGGTGTGTTAGTCTTGGCTGCCACAAAAAGAGTTTTAAAGTCAGCCTTGTGGTATCCTTGTGACATTGCAGAAAAAAGCGCTGTGCGCTCTGCACAATTGCACATTGAATACGCTCCGTTTTCAATGTTGAATCCTAAAATAAACTTACCGTTTTTAAGTTCCAGGGCTGCGCCTACTTGAAAATTTGAGTAAGGGCAATACGCCATTTTCATAGCGTCAAGGGCTTTACTTATGCCAGTCATATTTCTTCCTTTCCATTCCTATAAACTTCAAAATTTTTTCAGTTAAATCCATCATGACCTGTTCGTCTTCTTTAGTCTCATGGTCATAGCCTTTGACGTGTAAATAGCCATGCACTGCCAAAAAACAAAGTTCGCGTTCATAGGAATGCTCGTATTCTTTTGCCTGCTCAAGGGCTTTGTCAAGCGAAATAAAGATGTCGCCACAACTTTGTTCGTCAAGTTCGTCTGGAAATGAAATGACATCAGTTGGTCTGTCTATATTTCTGTATTGTTTGTTTAAATTATGCAAATACGCGTTGTCTGCCAAAATTATTTGCAGAGTTTTTGTGTCGTCTATTGTTTTAAATAGTTGCGTAAGTAATTTAACCTCTGCTTTAATTTCGCGAGTACCTAACTCAGAGAAAATATTAACGCGCATTTTTTTCGTAGCGGTCAACTATTTTCATGACCAGTGGGTGTCTAACTACGTCCATTGGTTCAAACTCAATGAAGCGAATATCTGAAATATCGCTAAGTAGTTGTTTAGCCTGAACTAAGCCAGACTGAACTTTTGCAGGTAAATCAATTTGCGAAATATCGCCAGTGATAGCCATTTTAGAGTTAAAACCAAGTCTAGTTAAAAACATTTTCATCTGCGAGCAAGTTGTGTTTTGAGCCTCGTCTAAAATCACAATGGCGTCTTCCAAAGTGCGTCCACGCATATAGGCAAGTGGTGCAATTTCAATCAAACCTTTTTCAATGTAAGAAAGAGTTTTTTCACGACCCAAAATATCGTAAAGAATATCGTAAATCGGAGTTAAATAAGGATCAATTTTTTCCTTTAAGTCGCCAGGTAAAAACCCTAGGTTTTCACCGGCCTCCACAACAGGGCGAGTAATTATAATTTTTTTAACGTTTTCTGCCTTAAGTTCATTTAAAGCATAAGCAACCGCTATAAAGGTTTTACCAGTTCCAGCAGGTCCTGTTGAAAAAACTAAATCGTATTTATTTAAAGCCTCAAAGTAAATCAGTTGCGAGTAAGTTTTGGGAAATAGTTTTTTACCCTTTGCAGTATAACCAATTGGTTTGGTGTTTTTATACAATTTCTCAAAATTATCAAGGTCATCTTTTTCGGCTAAATTAGCACAATACGCCAGGTCTCTTTTAGAAAGTACGATGTTGCTGCCAACTTTAAAAAGCGAGTTAAACATCTGCGTGAAAATTACCTTTTCTTGCTCAGAAAAGGCTTTAGTGACAATTGCGTCATTGCTTACTTGAAACTCTCTTTGGAAGTAGTCAGAAATTGCTTTTAAATTCTTGTAGTTAGCACCAAAAATATTGACCAAAGCGTGGGGATTTTCAATTTTATAAATATATTTTATCTCTGTGTTCATCAACAATCATTATATCATTTGCCTAAGTTCAAATAAAGCAAGACTAGTTTGTTTTTTTACATTGTTTTTAAAAAGACTTCTTGTCAAAGTTTCGGTGCGTGATATACTAAAAAAATAAAAAAACTCCGCAAGCGGAGTTTTTCAAAGAAGGGAGCAAAAATGGAGCAGGTGATGGGAATCGAACCCACATAGCCAGCTTGGAAGGCTGGAGTTTTACCACTAAACTACACCTACAAATGGTCGGGAAGACAGGATTTGAACCTGCGACATCTTGGTCCCAAACCAAGCGCTCTACCAAGCTGAGCCACTTCCCGATTAGATGGCGTACCCAAGAAGATTCGAACTCCCAACCTTTTGATCCGTAGTCAAATGCTCTATCCAGTTGAGCTATGGGTACAGGCAAGAATTTATTAGGTAACCACTTAATAAAATCTACCAAATAAGTATAACACTTTCAAAAATAATTTTCAATTTAGAGCCGTTAAAATTCAAAAATTAAAACTGGTTGGTTTTTTTCCTCAAACTCAGTCTCGCTTAGCTCGCCAATTTGGTGGCCGTTTTTAGAAACAGTATTGATTTTTTGAGGTTCTACAAAGATAAAAACACCTTCTGCTTCTGCACATTTTTCTTGTTTTTCGTTAAAAATAACTGACTTTGCTGAAAAGTATTTTTCGTTAATTCTTAGGACTTTAGCCAAAGCAGTGTGCTGATGATTTGTAAAAACTGGTTTTATGAATTTAACTTTTAAACTGCCGGTCATTGCGAGTTTTTGAGGAAAATAAGGAATGTAAGCACGGCATGCCAGTTCATCTAAAACCGCAGATATTGCGCCACCGTGGGTAATTCCGCTGTAACTTTGATGAAATTCAGTTGGTGAAAAACTAGAGTAAAGTGTTTTGTTGCTAAGTTCATATATTTTTAAGTTTAGGTCAGTTGGTCTACTTCCACACACCAGGCAATGATTAGCATTGGCGAGTTTTTTAAGCAAAGTTTCTTGCATCTTTACCTCTTTTGATTTGAATTACTTTAAAAAAATCGCTTAAGCGAACTTAAGCGATTTTTAAAATCTTTTTTTATCCGTACCCGCTTAGGGACTCGAACCCTAGACCCTCTGATTAAGAGTCAGATGCTCTAACCAAACTGAGCTAAGCGGGCAGTAAGTTAATTATATTTTAATTATTTTAAATATGCAAACTATTTAAAATCGCCTATAAAAGTTTTTGAAACAACGCAACCGAATCTAGTTGTTCCCAAGGAAATTCGGGATTGCCAAAATGGCCAGAAATGGCAGTTTTTGAGTAAAGTGGTTGTTTTAAGTTTAGTTTTTGAATAATGCCTTTTGGCGAAAGGTCAAAGTTAGCCTTAATAAACTCAAACAATTTTTGTTCGAGTGCTTTGTTAGTGCCGTCGTCCAATGTAACAAATAAAGAAGTTGGCTGTGCAACTCCAATACAATAAGAAATTTCAATGGTTGCTCTGTGTGCAAGACCTGCGGCTACTATGTTTTTAGCCAAGTATCTGGCCATATAAGAAGCCGAGCGGTCTACTTTTGAAGGGTCTTTGCCACTAAATGCACCACCACCATGTGGCGCGGTTCCACCGTAGGTGTCTACAATAATCTTGCGGCCGGTTAAACCTGAGTCTCCGTGTGGGCCACCAATTACGAATCTACCTGTTGCATTGATAAAAATTTGGGTGTTTTTAGTTATTAAGTTTGTAGGAATAATTGCCTTGATGACGTTTTCATTGATTTGTTTTTTTAACTCGCTTAAGTCAACATCTGGCTCGTGTTGTGCAGAGACT
>CAUTSX010000019.1:0-10670 GCA_963541405.1 uncultured Acholeplasmataceae bacterium
AGTAGACTGCGTATTTTTTACAATTAACCTATTTGCAGCATCTAAGATATTTTGACAAGAACGGTAATTTTCAGATAAAAGAAGTTCTTTTGCCTGAAAATAAGTTAAAAAATCTGCATTGTTTTCAAATCTCGCGCCACGAAACCCATAGATAGACTGATCTGGGTCTCCAACTACAAAGATTTGTCTATTTGTTTTTCTAAGTAATTTAAGAATTTGAAATTGTATATAGTCGGTATCTTGAAATTCATCTACCAAAATATAGTCAAAGTTAGAGTTTAGTTTATTTGAAACTTTTTCGTTGTCTCTTAGCAACTGATATAAATAAAGTTGCAAATCATCGAAATAAAGCGAGTTATTTTGTTTAATATATGCAAAATATTTTAAAAAAATTTGGAATATAGAAATATAATCACTTGATTCAAATTTCAGCACTTGATTTTTCTCAAGCCAAGTTTGAATAAAAGCAACTGCATTGTCTTTATCTTCATCTGACTGAAAATTAAGCAAATTAAAGGTTTTTAAATTATAAATGCACTCAAGTATTGTCCCTTTACTTAATTTAAGGTTAGAGTCTACTTGTTTTTTAATTTCAGAAATTAAGGAGGTTGCGTCTTGTTCATCTAAAATTAAAAAATCTTTTTTGTAATTTAAACCAGGAATATCTTCAATATGTAGTCTCAAAATTTTATAGGCAAACGAGTGAAAAGTTGAACACCACTTGAGTTTATGTTCACTTCCAAGAATTAGTTGGATTCTTTCCATCATTTCTTTAGCCGCGTTGTTAGTAAAAGTTAGCGCCAAAATTCTGGTGGGTGAAATTCCAACTTTATCTATCAGATAGGCAATTTTAGTGGTTAGAGTTTTAGTTTTTCCAGTGCCAGCACCTGCAACTATATAACTAGGTTCACTACATAAAACCGCCTCTTTTTGTTGAGGGTTTAATTCCTTTAAGTAATCTATCATTACTTTTTAAAGTTAGATTTTAGTTTAACAGTTTCAACAAACTCAAGTGAGTTGTCCTTAGTTTGTTGTTTTGAAAAGAAACCTTGTCTGATAAATTGAACTACTTCTCCTGCCAGAACTTCAGTTAAATAAGGTTCCGTAAATCCGTGTTTTTCAACTAAAGATGCATGATTAAAGCGTTGAATTAAATCTCCTTCCTTACTATTGTCAATCAAGTCAGCAGTAAAGAAAAAAGTAGCAGGCTTAGCAGTTGTTTTTTCAACAAAGTTAATCGTGCCGTTTGGTTTGCGCAGATCAAAACCACTGCCTGATTTAGTTTCAGGGTCATATGTACAAAGCAGTTTAATAACTTCGCCTGCTTTGTCTACAACAACATCTTCGCACTTAATAAAATAGGCGTTCATTAGTCTAACTTCGCCACCAACATAAAGGCGTTTCCACTGACGGTTTGGCTTTTCTTTTAAAAAGTCAGCCTTGTCAATATAAAGATGGCGAGAAAAATAAAGGTCTCTTTCTGCTTTTCCTTCAAGTAGTGGGACTTTGATAGTCTCAACTTCACCTTCTTTAAAGTTAGTAATTTCAACTTCTAGTGGGTCAATTATCGCGTTTAGGCGTGCACTTGTCTCCATTAAATCACTGCGTACAAAACTTTCTAGCATCTCGCGGGAGCAATCTGCGTTGGTTTTAGACAGGCCTGCTCCTAAAATAAAGGCACGAATTGCCGCAGGTGAGTAGCCTTTTTTCTTCAGGCCTTTGATAGTTGGCATTCTAGGATCGTCCCAACCCGCTACTAACTGATTTTCCACCAAAGCCTTTAAATATCTTTTGGAAAGTACAGTATTTTCAATATTTAGCCTTCCAAACTCAATTTGTCTTGGCTGGTTTTCGCATTCCGTGTTATCAACCACCCAGTTGTAAAGCGGACGGTGGTCTTCAAACTCAAGAGAACACAGAGAATGAGTTATACCTTCTTTGGCGTCTTCAAGAGGATGCGCAAAGTCGTAAAGCGGATAAATACACCATGCTTTGCCTTTTCTAAAATGCTCTTGGTTAGTAATTCGGTAAATCGCTGGGTCTCGCATATTCATGTTAGGTGAAGACATGTCAATTTTTGCGCGCAGCACCATTTCACCAGGAGCAAACTTACCTGCTTTCATTTCTAAAAATAAACACAGGTTTTCCGCAATCGTAGTGTCTCTGTAGGGTGAGTTTATGCCAGGTTTTAGAATGTTTCCGCGTTGTAGAGAAATCTCTTCGGCAGTTTGGCGATCCACATAAGCAAGCCCTTTTTTGATTAACACTAAGGCTTTTTCAAACATGAAGTCAAAATAATCCGAAGCAAAAAAGACAGCAGCCGGCTCATAGCCCAGCCACTTAATGTCTTCAATTGCGCTATTTACATATTCCATATTTTCATTACTTGGATTTGTGTCGTCAAAACGCAGATAGGTTTTTCCACCAAAGGCTTTCGCTAGTTCGAAGTTAATAATGATGGCTCTGGCGTGTCCAATATGCAAGAAACCATTTGGCTCTGGCGGAAAACGGGTAATAATTTCTGTGTGTTTGCCTGATTTTATGTCGCATTCAATAATAGTTTTAATAAAATTTGATTCCATTTTTAAGTCCTCACTAGATAAATTATAGGTTATTAACTGAGTAACCTTTTAAACACAGGCTATCGCTTGCCCCAAACTTAGTGACTTGAAAGTAAGCAGCTGCGCCAATCATCGCAGCGTTATCGGTGCAGTATTTAAACTCAGGAATTAAAACTTCAACTCCTTTGATTTCCTTGGCAAGCGCTGTTCTTAGGCCTTTGTTTGCAGAAACCCCACCACCAACTATTAGTTGTTTTAAATCTGGGTATTTCTTCAAGGCTTTTTTAGTTTTATAAATAATGGTGTCCAGCACTGCTTTTTGAAAAGATGCAGCAAAATCTGCTTTGTTTAAATTAGCTTTGTCTTCAATTTTTGCGTAAGCGTTGATAACTGCACTTTTTAGCCCTGAAAACGAGAAGTTAAAACCTTGTTTTAAAATTGGCCTTGGAAAAGAAAAAGCCTCAGGATTGCCGGTTTGCGCAAGGTCATCAATAGTTTTGCCACCGGGATAAGGAAAGCCTAGTACTCGGGCTACCTTGTCATAGCACTCTCCAACAGCGTCGTCCAAAGTTTGACCAATATGTTCAAATTCAAGGTGTGAACGCAAAATTAAAAGTTCTGTGTGTCCGCCACTAACTAGCAAAACTAGACATGGAAACTTAAGTTCTTTGCCAATAGCCGCAGCATAAGCGTGTCCTACTAAATGATTAACTCCAATTAGCGGTTTGTCTAAAGCCATAGCCAGACTTTGTGCTGCATTAATTCCAACAAACAAGGCACCAATTAGACCAGGTCCTTGAGTGACCGCGATTTTATCAATTTCACTTAGTTTTATGCCAGCGTCTTTAAGGGCTTGGTCAACAACAAAGTTAATCGCTAAAACGTGGTCGCGAGCCGCGATTTCAGGAACAACTCCGCCAAACTTAGCGTGGGTCTTAATTTGACTGCGAACAGCGCATGAAAGCACCTTGGTGCCGTTTTCAACAACAGCGGCACTAGTTTCGTCGCAGCTTGATTCAATTGCTAAAATTTTCATATCATTTCTCCGTACATATAAGCAAGACCGTCTTCGTTTTCATAGTAATTTTTAATTTCTCTAACTACCTTGAAGCCAACTTTTTCGTAAACAGAAATCGCTTGCTTGTTTGATTTTTTAACTTCTAGATAAAAAGTTTTAATGCCAGTTTGTTTAAGTGTGTCAATTGTGGCAAGAAGTAGAGCAGTGGCTTTGCCAGATTTGCGGTGCTCCGGAAATACGAACAAGTTCAAAATATCGGCAACATCTACTACTTTAAGCCAAACAATATAACCTAGTAATGTATCTTCGCTAAAAAAGCCATAGACCTCTCGGTTTGAAAGTGACTTTAGGTCTTCAGTTTGACCAAAGTCTTCTTTTAAAGAAGTTAAAACTAAACCTAAAGTGGGCTCATCTGTTATTTTTCTGATCATAGTTAATCTCGGCTTCAGTTTTCCTTAAGTAATTTGGCTCTAAAGCAAATGCGTCTACAGAAACTAAACTATTTTCAATTAGTTTTAAGTTAAACTCACCACTAAACTCAGTAATTGTACTTAGTTCAATTACTTTAAAGTCAGGTTTATTAGAAATTAGTTCGTTTAGTTCACTTTCTTTAAGTAAAGCGTCACTTTGCGCGGCCTGATTTTCTTTAAACATTCCAACATAGTAGTTTTGGTTGCGAGCAGATTTATAAATAATTGTTTTTTCTTCCTTTAAAGCAGAGGCAAACAAAGCAAGTGAAGAAATGGAGTACGCCGGAATATTTAAGGCGTATGCCAAAGTTTTTCCAATAGTAACCGCAACGCGGGTTCCAGTGTAAGAACCTGGTCCAACTCCAGCAATCACAGCTGTTAAATCGCTTGGTTTTACTGAGTTGCTTTTTAAAAAAGTACTAACTTGCTCAGCGGTATTTGCAGAAAAGTCGCGAGTATTTAGGTCATAAAAACATTTAGTTTCACCGTTTGGCCGAATTAACAACAAAATCAGAGCGTGGTTAGATGTATCTACAATTAGTTTCATTTATTTTCACCTTTAGTTAGTTTAGCAAAATCCAGCATTCTGCTTCCGCCAACTTCCTTAATTTGAAAAACTCGCGAGTTTTCGTCAAGTTTTTCAATACTAATTTCAATTCGGTTTTTGGGAAGCAAATCAGTTGCCTGACATGGCCACTCAATTACACAAATTCCTTGGTCTATGTAGTCTTGTAAGTCAAAGTCAGCACCAACTCCGTTTAACCTATACAGATCAAGGTGGTTAAAAGACATGCCAGACTTTGTTTCGTATGAACGCATGATTGTAAAAGAAGGGGAATTGACAACCGCGTCAATGCCAAGACCTTTGGCTAGACCTTGTGTAAAAGTAGTTTTTCCGGCCGCTAAATCACCATACAACAAAATAACCGCAGGCGCTTTTAGACACTTTGCGATTTTTTTACCCAGGTTTTGGGTTTCTTTAAAGTTACTGGTAGTAAACTTTGCGATTTTTTGCATTATTTAAACCTCTACGACCGAAATTACACCCTCTACGTTGTCTTTAAGCAAAGCTAGTAGACCATCAAATAAGGTTGAATCAATTAAATTACAACCAACGCAAGCGCCGTGCATTTTAACATAGACAATTCCTTCTTCAACGGCCACAAGTTCAATATCGCCGCCATCTGCTTGAATGTAGGGTTTTACTCGGTCAATTAACGCTTTTACTTCTTCGTACATTTTTCAGGAAGACTATTTAAAAGGTCTGCATATTTTTGGGTTAAACTCGCTAAAAACTCAGATTTTTTAGTTTTGATGTATTCAGAAAGTTCAGGGGTATCTAGGCGTTTTAAGATAAAGTAGCCAGTGTTAAAGTTGCAAGTTGAGTTTAAGTAGTCAGGAATATAGGCAAAATTGGCTTTACCTTCTTTTTTAGTAAAACCTTTTAATCTAAGCATGTTTGCAGTCACGTCACCTACGATAAAGTCAAATTTATCGTAAACTTCTGGAAAGTAACGGTTTTGAAATTCTTCTTGTGAAAAAACTGACCTGTAGTCTTTAAGCAGGGTGAAGTTACCGTAAATTGTTTCAATTAACATAGTTTTTCCTCCAAAAGTACTGTGGCCAGGCAACCGATTGCCCGGCTTTGGCCAATTAGCCCATTTTTTTCAAAAGTAGTGGCTTTAACTGAAACCAAAGGACAGTTAAGCGCTCGCATTAGGTTTTTTGAAATTAAAGTTTTTTTAAGGCCTAGTTTAGGTTGTTCAAGCATCACAGTAATATCTGCGTTTTTCACGCGGTAATTTAGGTCGCTTGCTTTCTTTAAAGCAAATGCTAAAAATTCAAAAGAAGATCTGTTTTGATTGATTTTATCGGTTTCTTTGAAGTTATCACCCAAATCACCTGAATTTAAAGCACCTAGTATTGCTTCGGTTAGTGAGTGCAAAACAACATCTCCGTCTGAAACTGCTAAAAAGTGATAGTTTTTTTCAATCAAAACTCCAGCAAGAGTGAGTTCTCCACCTTTTTCAAAAGGGTGAATGTCAAAAGAACTGCCAACTAAACTAGGTTTTAAAAAGTATGATTTAGTCAGTGAAAAATCAGTAGGTGTTGTGATTTTAGGTAATCTGTTTTCAGAAAGCAACAAGGTAAATGGTTCGCTTTGTTCTGAAAACAATTCAAACTCATCTTGATAGTCGGTTTTTTTAGCAACGGATACACATTCTCTTAACTTTGTTTTTAAAAAAGCTTGTGGCGTAATTGTGGTGAAATAGTTGGTTCTGTCAAGGGTTTCTCCGTTGTAGTTTTTTAAAGACGAATAAATTGGGTTTGCTAAAACAGCGCCTTGTTTAGTTTCTAAAACTGTTTTTATGTTTTCAAGGTCTTCACCTAGAATTACTGGTCTTGCAGCATCGTGCACGTAAACATAAGTTCCTGTTGCTTGGTTAAGTCCAGTTTGCATTGACAAAAATCTGGTTTCTTTGCCAGTTAGCGTAAATACCGCTGGATTTTTGAACTCAGAATTAAAGAAAGCCTCTAAAACCTCGGTTTGCGCAACTAAGATACACTCAAAACCGTTTTTTAAAAAAGTGTTAACAGAGTGCATAAAAATTGGTAAATTAACGAGTTTTTTTAAGGCTTTGCTTTCACCAAAGCGAGAAGACTTTCCTGCTGCTAAAATTAGTGCTGTGTTTTTAAAAGGAGTGACGATATCTTTAGCCTTTACGTCGTGCGCTTCAGCTTCAAACGAAATCAAGCGGTCGGTTACATGAATTAAGGCAGCCGAGTATTTAAGAGAAGCAAAATACCTGTCAATGTTGCCCTTTCCGTAGCCAAGTCTTTGGCTGTGTTCGTTAACTGCTAAGCATGGCACTAAATACAAGTCAATTTTTTCTGAGTATACAGTAAAGTCTGCAGGTTCAAAAAAGTTGTAGCGTTTAATAAACTGAGTGTTTCGTTTTGGTAAAACATATTTCAGTTCATTTTCAACAAACGCCGGAAACAAAAAAACTTTGTTGCTTTCTTTAGTTAAAGCAGTGATGTCTAGTTCTCCCTGAATTGGAAAGTAAAGCGCAACAGTTTCACTGTTTTGATATAGAGGATGTGCTTTGATTTTACTTATCACAATTTCGTTTCTTTGCTGTTTTTCTAAAACCGTGTAGGTTTTGCGTTCAACCAAAATATAGGCTCTAGCCTCTGTCTTACTAAACACGATATTCATCTCCTACATACAGAAAATTACTTACATAGTTTTCAGAAAAAGTAGTCTCAAGTGCAGTTCTGGTGGCTTTTAAAATAGTTTGCGCTGAGTTTAAGTTGTTTTCAACTAAAAAAGCGCCCGCTTTGGCGTTTAGCGTAAAACTAGAGCCACCAAACTCCATTTTTAAGTTCAGGTATCCGCTTTGTCTACTAGCGCCACTTTTTAAAGCGCCAAAGCGGACTAAGTCAGTCACAGTATAGGCAAAAGTAGCTCCACCAATTCTATAAATTGCCCCAGTTTCTGTCACAAACGCTTTTTTTAAGTTATAAACATAGTGAGCCAGGGCCATGTTGCCAATTTCCCTGCCATATTTTTTGTTAATATTGTCAATATTGGCAACTTTGATAAAAACCAGTTCAAACTTGGTTTTATTTTTAATTAACTGCTCTAAGTCAAGTTCTAAGTCTGAGTAGTTTTTAAGTTCATCAAGTAGTTGGATGTTTGACTTACTAAAGTCAGCGGTTTCAATTAAATTAAAACAAGAAATCACGCAGTTTTCGTTTTCTTTAGTTGCACCTGCGTTTTCTTTAAACCAGATGTATTTGTTGCCACTTTTTAGGCGGTAGCGCTGAGTTTGGTTGGAGTTTGGCTTAATTTCTGTGTATTTTTTAAGTACTTTAATGTAGTCATCTGGATGAATTAGTTTTTCGTATTCTGTGAACTTTAAGTTAGCGTAGTTTTTAGGGAGTTTAAGTAGTTCCAGCATAGAAGGCGAAAGCCAAATTTTGCCAAGTTGCTTGTCATACATAGTGTAGCCAGACTCAGAGATTTCAAAAAAGCCCATTAGTTTTCCAGACATGTCTTTTAAGTCTTCTTTTAGTTTAAAGACGGCGTCTTCGTGTTCTATTGCAGACATGCCTTTAAGGAGTTTACCGGTAAAAATTAACTCAGCGCCAAGGTGAAAAACATTGACGTGCAAATAAACTCGCTCGCCTGAATGATTTTTGAACTCTAAATTAAAACTTTTGGTCTCTTCGTTGATAAAAAGTGGCTGAAAAAAAGCTGAAAAAGCGTGGTTCGTACAGTCTTTAGTGTTTAGTTTAGCCACACGCGATGTTTTTAGAAATAAATCCAAAAATCGGTATCTTCTGGCTTTTAATACCGAGCAGTTAAGTTCTAAAGCAAGGTTTTTAGAAATTGACTTAATGTAGCCGTTTGGAGCCAAATACAGGTAAAAGTTGTTATCAGTATTTTCGTAGCCTGCAAGTACAATATGCTCACTGAAAATCAAAATCAGATTAGTTAAAACAAGTGAAAAAACAAAGGCTTGTGTGGCAATTTGTGGATAAATTATGAAGTTAAGAGAAATTGGCGGAGTTAGATAAAGCAAAAGCGGGGTAGTTGCTAAAATAAAAACTTCGGCAAGCAAAAATAACACAGCAGTGGTGTGTCGTTTTTTTCTAGTTGCTGCAAGTAGTGCTAAAACCAAAGAAACTACTAACAGAACAGCAAATAAAGAAAGTAGTACGATGTGTAGTTTAGACATTTAAAAGTTTATCTGGCTAAAAAGAATAGCAAAAGAAAACAAGTAGTGGCGGCCAGGAAAGCCAAACCGAACGCAAATGTTTTGGATTTAAATAGCGTATATACCTTGGTTTGAGAAAGCAAAAAAGCCAAAGAAGAAATGGGCGAAAATAAGTATATTGAGATTTTTTTAAATATTTTAATAATTTTTTTCATGTTTTTGCCCTTTTTAAACGTATAGATTTAAGTAACTTCTCAGTTGCTCAACGTCTTTCATTTTAATCAAAACCCCGTTGTAAGCAATCGAAATATTTCCAGTTTCTTCAGAGACAACTAGTGTCAAAGCATCAGTTTCTTCAGAAATACCTAAGGCTGCTCGGTGGCGAGAACCGGTGGTTTTATCAGCCAGTTCTGTTTTTGAAATTGTAAAATAAGCACCCGCACAAATTAAAATGTCGTTTTTAATAATCACCGCTCCGTCGTGAAGAGGGGTGTTTGGTGTAAAAATATTTAAAAGCAGTTCCTTGTTGACAGTTGAGTTTAAAGGAATAGCTTTCTCGGCGTAATGGCTAAGTGAGTTGTATTTCTCAAAACAAATAATTGCCCCAATTTTGCGGTAAGAAAGCACGACTGCCGCTGATATTACTTCTTCTTTAGTTTCAATTGAACCGTGTGTAGTTGCGCGCTCTTCTTTTGCTTTAAAGACTTTAGTGATTGCTTTTTGAACATCTGCGAGTGAATAAATTAAGTAGCCTACAAAAAAAGTAAAACTAAATGACAAGGTCAAGGGCAGGGCTTTTTTTGAAAACACAGCACTTTGGCTAAACCAAAAAAAGTAAAGTGGGATTAAAAAAAGTAGAGCCACTAAAAAACAAACGAAGCCAAAAAAGTTGCGTTTTGAAACAGATGCAATTCTGATTGTAAAGTAAACCAGTAAGAAAAATAGTATTGAAATAAAGACTATGTCTCTGATACTAAATTTTAAAAGTGTATTCATATTTTTTGACCTCTTTATATAATATTATATAAAAAAACGGGTATTTTCGCAAAGGAAATACCCGTTTTCAAAGGCTAATTTTGTTTAGTTTAAGTTAGTCTAAAATTGCTGAAATTAGTGTTTCAAGACCTTGGTGCTCAGACTTTAAAACTGAGTTAAAATCAACTTCGGGTTGATTTAAAAGTTGGAGTTCTAAGACGTTTCTGGACTTTTTATTTAAGTTAGGGTTTTGCTTGTCACCTTGAAAAAAACAGTTTGCGCGACTATCTAAAACCAAGTCTGGTTTAAGTCCATGTAGTTTTAGTTGCGTGGCCATTTGATTAACTCCAACTATCCCGAAGTTCAAAAACTCACCTTGTCCAAGTTCGTCAATATCGGTCATTCTAAGCAATGCTGTGTGTTTTAAAAAAATTTTAAAATTGCCAATTGCCCCTAAATTATTTAAATAAAAGTAAACTGGGTCAAAGTAAAGTTTGAATTTAAGTTTTTTGTCAATCAAAGTTTTTAAGGCCAGGTGGTCCTCGCTTTCTTTTAATTGGAAAATAATTTTAAAACCACGCAAAAGCCATTTTAGTTTAAGTAGTTCTTTTTTTAATTCTAGTTTAGTGTTTTTTAAAAAAATTGGGCGAATTAAAATGGTTTTGACATTTAACTCTTTTAGTCTTTTTAAAAAAAGTAGACTAGCAGGCTCTGTAAGTTCTGAGTAAGTGTCGTAAACTGGTAAATACACTGAGTTGATTTTTAGTTTGAGTTCTTTTAATTTAGTGAACTTTTCTTCATTTAAGTTAGTCAACAAATCAAAAAAAGAAAGCAGGCCTACTTGATTTAAAGTAATTTCTTGCTTTGGTTTAAATTCACTTAATCTAGAGACTACTGTGGTAAGTGTATCTGTTTCAAAATA
>CAUTSX010000020.1:0-10473 GCA_963541405.1 uncultured Acholeplasmataceae bacterium
AGTCTCTCTTATTCTTATTTTGAGAGATTTTGCCACTGCGCGGCTTTCTCACATAGAACAATCCGTTAATTTGTGCAATCAGCTTTTTGAAAATCTTTAAGGTTTTCAAAAAGCCATCTTCTGATTTTTGGAGTACTTACTTGCAGTTTGAGGAAACTCTAGTTAGGGGTACTTCGCTACGCTTCGCTGTTGCGAAGCGTAGCGAAGTCAAATTTTAAAATGTGGATAACTTTTTTAAAAAAAGAAGGAGAAAAATGAACAGAAGTAAATTAAATCAAGATAAAGATGAATTTGACTTAGCCGATGAATTAACTGAAATAATTAAATCGAAAAACATCGCACAATTAAGCGATAAAGAAATAAATGAAATTAACACAAACATTTCTTTTGACTACCACAATACCAGACGCGCTAAGTTTTTAGGCGAACGCTTAATTTATGCAAACCATAAAGCTCTTAACTTTCATTCCTTTGACTACAAAGGCTATGATGGTACAATTTTTAGACTTGAGCGCAATCTAAGAGCGATAGTGTCAGCACTGATTTTTGAACCGTTGGCAGTTTCTCCGACTAATTTATACGCCCTTACTAAGTATGAACTTAGTCAAATTGGTAAGTTTGTACACAAAAACATCCAAATCAGCACAATCCCTGCAATAACTCCGCTAATTTACTCCTTATTTAAAAGAGACGTAGATCGCTTAATGTCTGTATTTGCAATGCCCTTCATTTTGCCTTCACCAATTAAAGGCAAGATGAATGAATACATTTTGCTTGTTCCTATTCTTGGCTATGACCTGGCAATTGTCAATTTATACTCCGCATTCATTTCAGATACAAAACAAATCAACTTAATTAAACAAAAACTCATTAAACTATCTCTTACTTTTCAAAACTTTAAGTTGCTCGCCACTGATTTTGAAAAAAGCATTCTTGACCTTAGCAAAGAATCTGAAATTGCCGTTTACACTCCAAAAAACTTTAATACCGCTAAATTAGAAGTTTTGCAGATTAAAGACACAAAAATTGAAACAATTTTTAGACAAAAACAAGAACTGCAAATGTTTTTTCAACAGTTTATGCCGATATTTAGCAAAACCATTTCTCAAACCAATTTTAAAAATTTCTTACCATTGATTTCGTTGACTTTCAACGAAATCAATGAAATCAAGAGAACTGGTAAGTTCTTTTCAATTTTTGAAACCTGGGAAGCACTTAAACACACGAAAATGTTTTCAGCTGGCAACTACTTCGTAATGGAACACATAGACAAAAGACTATACGAAGTTGCTACTCTTAAAAACACAGAACTTCCTTGTTTTGCCTATACACTTAAATCTGAGTTTTCTTTTACACCAAAGGCAAAACAAACAAAGAAAGTATAAAAAATATGAATCAAGACAACAGTAAAAACCCAAAAACCACCAAAGAATTATTTCAAGAAACATACGAAAACGTCTTAGACAGTGACAGCTCACCAAACGAAGAGTTTCCAACTCAAACTCACGAAGAAGTATTGGCGCTATTTGAGTTTTCAAATCCAAAACTAGAAGTTTTGGAAAACGCAAAACAACTGTTTAGACAGTTTAAAATGTACTATCACAAAAAAGACAAAAATACAAGAAGTTCACTGCTTGCAGAGACACGTCGTGAACTACTTCTTTTAATAAAACAAATCACTCTGGCAAATGCCGTGAATCTGTATTCAAGGCCCAAGAAAAGGCGAAGTTATCAGGAAAATGCTTTTGAAATTCTAATGGTTCAAGCAGTAACTTTTGCAATTTACTTAGAAGAAAACGCCCTTAGTCCACATGAGTTTTCAGTACTTTCAACCATACACTTAAAAACTCTAAACTCACTTAAAGGTTGGATAATTTCCGACTACGAAAGATATCGTAAATACATTTCAAAAAAATAAGCAAAAAAATGGCTCGGATGTGTTAAGAAAGTCAATGCCTTATTACAACAGTGGCAACCACCAGAACTGGTGGCTCGGTACGCAGTATCCTAACTCTAACCCGAACGCGCGCAACATCAACTCCAACGGCAACCTGAACTGGAACAACGTCAACAACGTTTTGGGTGTAGTAGTTTGCATTAGGTAGTCTCTCTTATTCTTATTTTGAGAGATTTTGCCACTGCGCGGCTTTCTCACATAAATCTTTTTAACACAAAAGCTTACTCCTAATTTTAATAATTTTTTATTTAAGATGTAGGCCAAAAGACCCGCATAAAGCAAACTTAAGGGAATCCTTATCTTGCATTTACTAAAGCTTTTTAAAAACCAAAAAAGCTTAATCCAGAGCCACAGCACATGCTGTTAAATAAAGCGAATGAAAACTACAATACACCGCTAAACTAATTTTGGTTTAAACCTGTGTTGTGTTGCTTTAGTTGGTTTTTTCTCTAAGTTTTTTACCTTCAAACTATTTAAAAAACTTAAATTACAAACAAAATATAGGCTGTTTTTTCAAGCAGCCTTTATTTTGTTAAAAAACCCAGACAAAGAGGTGAAAAATGGCTAAATTAACCAAAAAAGACCAAGCGTTAAAACAAAAAACCCAAAACACACTAATTTCTTTTGACGAGATATTTTCAGTGCCTAATTTGTATAAAGCAACGCTTGCTTGCCTTCGTGGCAAGCAAGACAAAAAACCAGTTGCTGTCAGCATTTTTAAAATATCTGACTTTATAATGGAAATTCACAAAAAAGTATTGAGTGGTAAATACCAAATGTTTGCCTACAAAATTTTTCATATTTATGACCCTAAGTTTAGAATGATATCTGCCCCAACTTTTCAAGACAGGGTCGTACAAATGGCGCTTTGCACTAATTTAGTTTATCGGCTAATTGCAGATAAACTAAATCCAGCTGCCTGCGCTTGCATTATTGGCAAAGGTACAGATTACGCTAGAAACATTGTTAAAAACTACTATTTAAAGCACACCCCTGAAGAACTAAAAAACAAATATTATTTAAAACTAGATATTGCTAAGTTTTACGACAATATCGCACACAGTTTAGTTTTAAACGCCACTAAAGAAATTTTAAAAGACCATCAAGAAAGTCTTGAAATTATTAAAACAATCTTATGTTCTTACAATAAGGAAAAACAAATTATACAAGAAAATGAGTTTAGAGAAAGAAAGAAACTTCCAAAAATTGATTCCACTTCTTTTCTTACAGATAATATCCCGCTAAGCGAAAAAGGATTGCCACTTGGCAATCAAGTTTCACAGCTTCTTGCAAACCTAATATTAACTCCGCTTGATAACTTTATTAAACAAACTTTGAGAGTAAAACACTATGTTCGCTATATGGATGATTTACTGATTTTTGGTGAAACCAAAGAAAAACTAAAGTCCCACTTGAAGCGATTAAATGAGTTTATTAAAACCCTGCATTTGAGTTTTAACCAAAAAACCACGCTAGCGCCAATGGCAAACGGAGTATCTTATCTTGGCTACACTTATTTTATTGACAGACGAAAGTCAGACAACAAACCAATTTTTAAAATCAAACTTAGGCGCTCAACTGTGCTAAGAGCACGAAAGAAAATAGCTAAAGAAATTCTGCTTTTCAAGACAGGTAAAACAGATTACCTACATGCTTATTCTGTTTTTAACGCATATAGGTCAATCTTGAAAAAAGAATTAAATACGCACACTTCTATCAAAGGACTTTACTTGCTTAAGTCAATAGTTGAAAAACTTAGGCGAAAAGAAAGTCAAGAAAAAGAACTAGAGACCCTAAAGATATTTGTTTAAACTAACTCACCTTCTTCTTTTTCAAGTAGATATTTAAAATAACTAAAACCTGTATTTTCTTTGCCGACAGAGTCAGCAATTCTATCAATATCTCCAAACACAAACAATTTAGTTTTCGCTCTTGAAAATGCTGTGTAGACTAAATTTTTATTAAGCATTCTACCAGAATGTTTATCTGCATAAAAAACAACATATTTAAACTCAGAGCCTTGTGCTTTGTGTACAGTTAAAGCATAAGCAAGTTCAAGTTCAGAAATATTTTCTTTTGTGTACTCACAAACAAACCCGTTTTGAAATTCTACTGTAACTTTATCTTTAACAATTTTTCTAATAATTCCGATCTCTCCATTTAGTACCTTGGTTTCTTTGTTGTTAAAAACTTGAATAACTTTGTCGCCAACATAAAAATCATAAATACCACTGCTAATTGAGTTTTCTTTATGTTTGATAAAAATATTTTGGATAAATTTATTTAGTTCAATTACTCCTCTTTCTGGATTTTTAATTGCTAGTAAAATTTGAAAATCTACATAAAAACTATTTGTGTCTTGATTGAGTTTGCTAATCAGCAAACTCAATTTAAACAGAAAATTTTTATACGAAAGATACCTAACAACTACCGATTCATACCTGTAGTTAAGACAATCTCTATCGCCCATTAACACGCGATTAAGTAACTTAGGCAAATCTGTGTCAATTTGTCTATGGTTATAGCAAAGATAATGTGTTGGAAAAATACCAGAAGAAACACAATCTTTGAAAAAAGAACCCGGCAAAATACTTGTCAGTTGATTTGAGTCTCCTACAAAAACGAAATGACAGTTTTTAGGAAAACTATTTAGCATGACCCAAACTAATGCATCTTCCAACATACTGCTTTCGTCTACTAAAACTACCTTAGTATTTTTAAACTTATCTTTGTAGTTAAAAGAAAAACTGTAATAACTATTTAAATCAATTACGCTACTTTTTGCGCACCAGCCAAGTGCTGAGTGCACTGTACTTGAAAAGACTTTTAAGTCTGAGTTAAGTCTAGCGCTGGCTTTACCAGTAGGTGTTAAAACTACAACTTTTTCACTATATTTCTCATTATTTAACATTTTTGAAAAGGTTTTATAAAGCAGTTTTAACATGTGAGATTTACCACTGCCAGCAGGTCCTGTAATAAAACTTATTTTGCGGTTCAGCGTATTTTCTAAACATTTTTGAAAATCACTGCTTGCACTGTCAACCACAATATTTTGTACAAACCGACCTGCTTCCTTATTTCTTCTTTTTAACTCTTTTACTAACAATTCAGTTTGACGACAATACCAAGAATGGATGAAAAATTCACCCTCTCTTTTAATCTTTAATTCTTTGACTTCTCCTGATTTTAATAACTCAACTAAAACAGTCTTGATTTGCAAAACATCTTGAAATTTAAAGTAAAGTGTATTAAGCAAATCAAAACACATTCTAAACAACTCGCGTCTAGAGATCACAGCATTACCACCAACTCCATTTTTAAAACAAAAATCCAGACAAGCCTTGACTCTGACTTTAGAGCTACTTGAAAAACCTATAAACTTAGCAATTTGGTCAATATCTAGAAAACTTAAATCTAAGTTTAATTTCAAAAGTAAATAAGGGTTTTCTTTAAACAGCGCGTGGTTTGAATAAACCCACGCACAAATTTCTTTAATTTGCAGACTAGATAAATCACTTTTTTGTCTTAAAAACAATTCCAACTCTTTAACAAAAACCTTCTTTTTAGAAATTTCAAAAACAACACTTTTTTCTTTTCTATCTTCATCAACTTCATCGCCTATCTTTTTAAAACTTTGAATAATTTGACTTTTATTCGCATAACCAACGCCAGAGACTACCACAGCGTAATTTTCACCTAACTGCATTTCTCCGTACTTAATGTATTTCTTTGAGTTCACTAAATATTTTTCAAAAACATCGTTAAATACACCAAAGACAAAATAAAAGTCTTTAGTGCGGTGTTTTACTACCTTGTTAATTTTGATAATCTTTGTGATTCTTTCCAATGTTTAAACCTACACTTTTTTCACTATATGCTAAAAATTATAAACAATACTGTTTCTAACTATCTAACTTTCTTAACCTATTTTGCATCTAAAACCAACACACAAAATAAAACCAATTTTAATTTATTTGCATTTTTAAACCACTTATTATATACTTTAACAAGTGTTTGGGCAGGTAGCGAAGTGGCTAAACGCGGCAGACTGTAAATCTGTTACCTCCGGTTTCGGCGGTTCGAATCCGTCCCTGCCCACCATCTTTTATATATTGTTTTTAAAAAAATATTTTTACAAATACTTGTTGAAATATTTTTTTATTTAATATATAATTATTTAAGTGTGCCAAAAGGCAACAAATCTTTGAAAACTAAATATGAAAATGATATACACCAATTCTTTTACAAAGAATAAAACTAATTAGAGTCAATTTAAACTCTTTTCAATCTATGGAGAGTTTGATCCTGGCTCAGGATTAACGCTGGCGGTACGTCTAATACATGCAAGTCGAACGAGATAGGTAACTATCTAGTGGCGAACGGGTGAGTAACACGTAGGTAACCTGCCTACAAGTTGGGGATAACACAAGGAAACTTGTGCTAATACCGAATAATGATGTTTTTAGGCATCTAGAAACATTTAAAGGACCGTTAGGTCTGCTTGAAGAGGGGCCTGCGGCGCATTAGTTAGTTGGTAAGGTAACGGCTTACCAAGACGATGATGCGTAGCTGGACTGAGAGGTTGAACAGCCACATTGGGACTGAGAAACGGCCCAGACTCCTACGGGAGGCAGCAGTAGAGAATCTTCGGCAATGGGGGAAACCCTGACCGAGCGATACCGCGTGAGTGATGAAATACTTCGGTATGTAAAACTCTTTTATTAAAGAAGAATGATATAAATAGGCAATGATTTATAAGTGACGTTATTTAATGAATAAGTCCCGGCTAACTATGTGCCAGCAGCCGCGGTAATACATAGGGGACGAGCGTTATCCGGAATAATTGGGCGTAAAGGGTGCGTAGGCGGTGTGTTAAGTTCAAGGTTTAATCGTAGGGCTCAACCCTATATCGCTTTGAAAACTGGCACACTAGAGTAAGATAGAGGCAAGTGGAATTCCATGTGTAGCGGTAAAATGCGTAAATATATGGCAGAACACCAGAGGCGAAGGCGGCTTGCTGGGTCTTCACTGACGCTGAGGCACGAAAGCGTGGGGAGCAAACAGGATTAGATACCCTGGTAGTCCACGCCGTAAACGATGAGCACTAAAAGTCGGGATTACTCGGCTTTCAAGTTAACGCGATAAGTGCTCCGCCTGAGTAGTACGTACGCAAGTATAAAACTCAAAGGAATTGGCGGGACCTCGCACAAGCGGTGGATCATGTTGTTTAATTCGTTGATACGCGATGAACCTTACCAGGCCTTGACATACCTTGCAATGCACCAGAAATGGATGCGGAGGTTACCAGGGATACAGGTGGTGCATGGTTGTCGTCAGCTCGTGTCGTGAGATGTTAGGTTAAGTCCTGCAACGAGCGCAACTCTTATTGCTATTTGCCATCATTCAGTTGGGCACTATAGTGAGACTGCCAGTGATAAACTGGAGGAAGGTGGGAATGACGTCAAATCATCATGCCCCTTATGGCCTGGGCTACAAACGTGATACAATGGTTGTCACAAAAGGATGCTAGAAAGTGATTTTAGGCAAATCCTTAAATACAATCTCAGTTCGGATTGAAGTCTGCAACTCGACTTCATGAAGTCGGAATCGCTAGTAATCGTAGATCAGAACGCTACGGTGAATACGTTCTCGAGGTTTGCACACACCGCCCGTCAAACCACGAAAGTTAACAATACCCAAAACCGGTGGCCTAACTGTAAAGAAGGAGCCGTCTAAGGTAGGGTTAATGATTGGGGTTAAGTCGTAACAAGGTATCCCTACGAGAACGTGGGGATGGATCACCTCCTTTCTAAGGAGTAAAACATAAATTTATTTACGTGTTTGTCTATATTTAGTTTTCAAAGAGCCAGTTTATTTTCAAATAAACTCGCTTTATTTTTATTTAAAATAAAGAAAGATCTTTGAAAAGTAGATAAATTTTCTGTCAATTTTTAATTAAAAAAGGTTAAGAAAGTAAGAGCGCATAGTGAATGCCTTGGCACTAAGAGCCGATGAAGGACGCAACTAACGGCGATACGCTGCGACGAGTTGTAAGTAAACGAAGACTCGCAGATCTCCGAATGGGGGAACCCAACATCTTTTAGATGTTATGTAGCAATTCATTTGCACATGGGAACGAAGTGAACTGAAATATCTAAGTAGCTTCAGGAAAAGAAAGCAATTAGCGATTTTGTTAGTAGTGACGAGCGAACGCAAAACAGCCATCTACTACCACAGAAACTTCGTGTATTATAGTTGAACACTTTGAAAAGAGTGGCCACAGAGGGTTATAGCCCTGTAGACGAAATAATGCACGACTGATGTAGAAAAAAGTACGGCGAGACACGAGAAATCTTGTTGGAACGAACAGGCGGGACCACCCGCGAAGGCTAAATACTCCTTAGTGACCGATAGTGGACAAGTACCGTGAGGGAAAGGTGAAAAGAACCCCGAAAGGGGAGTGAAATAGATCCTGAAACTGTGTGCTTACAATTAGTCAAAGCCCGTTAATGGGTAATGGCATGCCTTTTGCAGAATGAACCGGCGAGTTACGATATTAAGCAAGGTTAATAATTTAGGTTTAAGCCGCAGCGAAAGCGAGTCTGAATAGGGCGAATTAGTTAAATGTCGTAGACCCGAAACCAAGTGAGCTAGCCATGGGCAGGTTGAAGTAAAGGTAAAACTTTATGGAGGACCGAACTAGGAAACGTTAAAAAGTTTTTAGATGACCTGTGGTTAGGGGTGAAAAGCCAATCGAACTTGGAGATAGCTGGTTCTCCCCGAAATAGTTTTAGGACTAGCGTTAGTCTTAGTTTTACGAAGGTAGAGCTCTGAATGTGTGATGGCCTCACCTCGAGGTACTGAGCCCAATTAAACTTCGAATGTCGTAAAATATGGCTAGCAGTCAGACTACGAGTGCTAAGGTCCGTGGTCGAAAGGGAAATAGCCCAGATCGCCAGTTAAGGTCCCTAAATTGATGCTAAGTGGAAAAGGAAGTGAAAACGCCTAAACAGCTAGGAGGTTGGCTTAGAAGCAGCCACCCTTAAAAGAGTGCGTAATAGCTCACTAGTCGAGTGTTTTCGCGCCGAAAATGTACCGGGGCTAAGCATCATACCGAAACTGCGGATGTATAGATTTATCTATACGTGGTAGGGGAGCGTTCTATACGGCGCTGAAGCCAGATCGTAAGGACTGGTGGAGTGTATAGAAGTGAGAATGCCGGTGTAAGTAACGAAAAGATAGGTGGAAATCCTATCCGTCGAAAACCCAAGGATTCCAGGGGAAGGTTCGTCCGCCCTGGGTAAGTCGGGACCTAAGTCGAGGCCAAACGGCGTAGACGATGGCAATAATGTAGATATTCATTTACCACATTGGAGACTGATGGAGTGACAAATCAGGCTAGGTACTGTCCGCGAATGGATGTGGATCGAGACACCAAGGTGAGCCAATATGCAAATCAGTTGGCTACTAACATCAAGGTGTGTTAGGTAAAAGTACACGAGGTCATAGTTTCTAGAAAAGCTTCTAAAGATATGTCTAATGTGCCCGTACCGTAAACCGACACAGGTGGGTGGGTAGAATATACTAAGACGCGCGAGAAAACACTTGTTAAGGAACTCGGCAAAATGACCCTGTAACTTAGGGATAAAGGGAGCCTTGAGAAATCAAGGCCGCAGAGAATAGGCCCAAGCGACTGTTTATCAAAAACATAGGTATCTGCTAATGCGAAAGCAGACATATAGGTACTGATGCCTGCCCGGTGCTGGAAGGTTAAGAGGAGAGGTTAGGAGTTAAATCCGAAGCTTTGAATTGAAGCCCCAGTGAACGGCGGCCGTAACTGTGACGGTCCTAAGGTAGCGAAATTCCTTGTCGGGTAAGTTCCGACCCGCACGAAAGGCGTAACGATTTGGGCGCTGTCTCAACAAGTGACTCGGTGAAATCAAATTACCGGTGAAAATGCCGGTTAACCGCGACAGGACGAAAAGACCCCATGGAGCTTTACTATAGCTTGATATTGAAACTTGGTTGCCAATGTACAGGATAGGTGGGACACTTGGAAGTTTGCACGCTAGTGTAGATGGAGTGGACGTTGGGATACCACCCTTTGACAATTGAGTTTCTAACCTAGAAAAGTGGATTTTCAGGGACAGTGTCAGGTGGGTAGTTTGACTGGGGCGGCCGCCTCCTAAAGAGTAACGGAGGCGCCCGAAGGTTCCCTCAGAATGGTTGGAAATCATTTTATAGAGTGCAAAGGCATAAGGGAGCTTGACTGCGAGACAAACAAGTCGAGCAGGTACGAAAGTAGGGCTTAGTGATCCTACGGTTCCGCGTGGAAGGGCCGTAGCTCAACGGATAAAAGCTACCCTGGGGATAACAGGCTAATCGCTTCCAAGCGTTCACAGCGACGAAGCGGTTTGGCACCTCGATGTCGGCTTGTCGCATCCTGGAGCTGGAGTCGGTTCCAAGGGTTGGGCTGTTCGCCCATTAAAGCGGCACGCGAGCTGGGTTCAGAACGT
>CAUTSX010000021.1:0-10016 GCA_963541405.1 uncultured Acholeplasmataceae bacterium
TAACTGCTTTAAATCTTGGTCTTTCTTTAAACCAATATTTAAAAAAATTCACAAATCTACGGCGTTTAAGTGCTTTAAATTCACTGAAGTCTTTGGCGGTTTTTGCAGTAATTTGGCTTAACTTATTTGCATCTTTTGAGTATTTTTTAAAAACTCCAAAACAAGCAAATAGGCGTGTAAGTAAATAATTTTTTAAATAACCTTTTTTAGGAAGGTCGGCGTTTGCTTTAAACTCAGCGATTTCATTAGCTTCGCGAACATACTGAATGTCAGTTTTTTCTTTATGAAAAGCATCTAACTCTTTTAATCTAGCCTGCATTTCTTCTTTAGAAATGATAGTTTTTGCGTTTTCTTCAATTAAAGGCAAGTATTCTTTTTCAAGGTTTAAAATAGTTTGCGCAAACTGCTCTTGAAAGTCTTTTTTTAACTCAAGTTTAGTATTTTTAGTCAAGGCAGCTGAGTCGTTGATACCGCTAATTTTTTGACGATAAGCCTTTTTGGCTTTTTTCAAAGCAATTTTGTATTCTTTTTCTTTGGCATTGTAGGTAAAAGAAATAATTTCTTCACGTTCTGCTTTGTAGTTTAAATTACCTTTTTGGATTTTGGCAGCGTAAAAGTTTTTAATGTCAAAAATCTTGTTTTTATAAAGCAGACTTTTTTCGCGTTCCGCTAAAAACTCAGCCTTTAAGTCTTGGCGGAATTTATGAATTTTAGCCTTATCAGCAAGGTAATTTTCTTGAAATTCATTAAATCTTAAAACGGCCTCTTTAGTTTTGGGAAAAACTGAGTTAAGTAGAGTTGTTTTATATTGGCGTTTTGTTTTTTTTAGTTTAGAAACTAAATCACCAACTCCGGCAACTATAGTCTGGCCGCCTAAAACTACGCGACCGTCAGAAGGCTTGTATAGTCTAATAATTGTGCGGCCAGTCGTGGTTTTTCCACAGCCAGACTCGCCAACTAAACCAAATACTTCGCCTTTAAAAACATCAAAGGAAACACCGTCTACGGCCTTAACTTTAAGTCGGTTTTTGCCAACTCCTACTTTAAAGTGTTGTTTTAGGTTTTCAACGTGTAAAAGAGGAGTTTTAGTGTAATCAACTTTATACTTCATGAACTTTACCTCTCTTTTTTTTGATTTCTAAAACCGCTTTTGGCGGAGTTACTTTAGGGGCATTTGGATGCAGCAACCAAGTCGCGGCATAGTGAGTATCTGTAACTTTAAACATTGGCGGTGCTTGTTCAAGGTCTATTTGCATTGCGTATTTGTTTCTAGGCGCAAAAGCGTCTCCTTTAATTTTTTGAGTTAAGTTAGGCGGAGTTCCGCCAATTGCGTCTAGTTTCTCAGAAGTGGCCAGCGATGGCATTGAAGAAAGCAAAGCCCAGGTATAGGGATGTCTAGGGTCATAAAAAATCTCGTCGGTTGTGCCAATTTCTACAATTTTGCCAGCATACATCACAGCTATGCGGTCAGCGATATTGGCAACTACCCCAAGGTCGTGGGTAATAAAAATAATAGAAAGGTTGCGCTCTTCTTTGAGTTTTTGAATTAACTCAAGAATTTGCGACTGAATTGTAACGTCTAAGGCTGTAGTTGGCTCGTCGCAAATCAAAATCTCTGCATTGTTGGCAAGTGCTATTGCAATAACTATACGTTGGCGCATGCCACCTGAAAACTGAAAAGGATATTGGTGATATCTTTTTTCAGGCTCAGGAATTCCTACTTCTCGCATCAATTCAATTGCGCGTTTTTTGGCCAAAACTTTATTCATGCCTAATTTAAAAACTAAAGTTTCGGTGATTTGTTTACCGATTTTGACAATCGGGTTGAGTGAACTCATCGGGTCTTGGAAAATCATTGAGATTTTAGAGCCTCTGATTTCGTGAAACACTTCTTCTTTTACTTTAAGTAGATCGCGGTTTGCGTATAAAACTTTGCCGTTTTCCACAATTGCGTTGCCGGCCAATAGCCCTATTAGGGCTTTTGAGGTTACTGACTTTCCAGAACCGGACTCTCCAACTATCGCCAAAGTCTCGCCTTTTTGCAAGTCAAAAGAAACACCGTTGATGGCCTGAAGAATACCAAATTGCGTTTTAAAAGAAATTTTTAAATCTTCAACTGACAAGATAACTTTTTTGTCTTTATTTAAAATAGCCATTATTCAACACCTCTTAAACTTGGGTTAAATGCATCTCTTAAACCGTTGCCAAATAAGTTAAAGGTAATCATTAAGATAGAAATGTAAATTGCTGGGAACACCAGCACATGTGGTTGTGATTGCATCACGCTTTGACCTTGTTCAAGGAGTTGACCTACAGAAATTGTATTTCCATACTTCAAAATTCCAAGGTAGGCAAACGAAGCCTCTGAAAATATAAAGGAAGGTAGAGCTAGCGCAAAAGACGTTACCATGTAGCCAATCGCATTTGGGAAAATGTGTCTAAACATAATGCGCGCATCTGACGCACCAAGTGTGCGGGCAGCAAGGATATACTCGCGGTTTTTAAAACGATAAAATTGCATTCTGGCCATTGAGTAGTAGCCGATCCAACCGGTAATTGTAAAGGCAAAAATAATTACTGGGAAAGTTGTGCCATATTTAATTACAAGTAGCGTTAAAACTGCGATAAAAGGAATACCTGAAAGAATTTCAACAAAACGGTCAAACAACAAGTCAAAAGTTCCGCCGTAGTAACCTGAAATCGCACCAACTGTCAGCCCGATTAATGCGTTTACCGAAATCACGGCCAACGCGACCATAAAAGAAATTCGGGCACCTTGCCAAAGTTGAGTGTACAAGTCCTCGCCGGTTCCGATTGTACCAAACCAGAAGTTAACCTGATCAACAGTTTGGCCAAGCGCGGTTTCAAAGAATTTAACCGAAACTTTGTAAATGTCTTTTTGGTGATCTACTTCGTGAATTGCGGTAATTAAGTTGCGTTTAAGTAAATTTTGAAACTCTGCTTTGGTAAAGGTATAGTAGTTGGGCTTTAAGTCAGTGCCAAAGTAAGATTTGGTAAAATCTAGAAACTTATACTGATCAACTTTTACCGGAATATTTGCGCCTGGAGTTTTTTTATGCACTTCGTCCATGTATTTTTTGCTGGTATCTGACAAAAACATATTGTTGTATTTAGGATGAGCCTTGGCTTTTTCTATAAACTCACGTGGTAGTTCTGTAAAACGGGTTCCAGAAAATATACCCGGAATTCTGGGCGGCAAATAACTTAAATCATTTTTAAACTCCAGACGAGTAGGTTCTTTGTAGTTTTTTAAAATCGGGCCAAAAATCACGAAAAACATCAAAATGCAAATGATAATGAAAGCAGTTAAAGACATTTTGTTTTTCTTAAAACGGTTCCAGGCGTCTTTGTAGTAGCCAACTCGCTTAGTTTCAAGCGGTTTGTCTTTAATTTCTTTATCTTCGTTAATTAAAACAAATTTACTTCTATCTAGGTCTTGCATAATTATTTACCACTTCCAATTCTGACACGTGGGTCTAAAATTGTGTAACTCATGTCGGCTAATATTGAGGTAATTAAGCCTAAAAACTCAAAAAACACCATATTTAGTAAAAGCACTGGGTAGTCTTTTTGACTAAAGGCAGTCAAATAAACTTTGCCAACTCCATCTACTTTAAAAATGGTTTCAAGAATAATAGATCCGGAAATTAGACCAAGGAAACCTAAAAAAATTGCAGGTGCGAAAGGCACTAAAGCATTTTTAAGAGCGTGTCTATACACCGCTTGCCTTTTAGATAGACCTTTTGAACGAGCGAGAAGCATGTAGTCTTGAGTAAGTTGCTCAGTTAGTTCTGCGCGAATTGAGCGAGCCCAGCCGGCAATTCCACCAAACACCATTACGACAGTTGGCATGATGTAGGTAGAAATACCGTAAAGAGCATTGGCCTTAAACTCACTTGGCGAAGCCACACCAAGACTTGGCGCCCAGTGTAATTTCCAGTAGAAAATTAACTGAAATACAACAGCTAAAACGAAAGTAGGAATAGAAATTAACACCATAATACCAACCGAAATAACGTTGTCGGCGGTTTTGTTTTTATAAAGTGCGGCAACTACGCCAAGCATTATGCCAAGCGGTACAGTAATTAGATACGGCACAATTTGGAATGCCAAGGTATTTGGGATTTTTGAGAAAACTACAGAACCCGCAGACTGGCGTTTATGTGCAGAGAAACCAAAGTCGCCGTTTACAAAAATATTTCTAAGCCAATAAAAAAACTGAACAATGATTGGTTTATCTAGACCTTCTCGCTCACGAATTATGTCGTA
The DNA here is from genome assembly GCA_963541405.1 of uncultured Acholeplasmataceae bacterium. Classification (GTDB taxonomy): domain Bacteria; phylum Bacillota_I; class Bacilli_A; order Acholeplasmatales; family Acholeplasmataceae; genus CALISC01. Next base: position 4,291 of record CAUTSX010000021.1, read on the forward strand.
AAGCGGGTCGTTACCCAAAGACTTGTTGTAGTCTGGCAACATGTGAATGAAGGCAAAGAAGATAAAAATTACGATTGCAAAAGTAATTAACATTAGTCCGAATCTTTTTGAGAAGTATTTTAGCATCGGCAAATTCCTTTCGTTTATTTGTGTGTTTGATATAAAAAAGATAGAAAACACACGTTTTAAAGCGGTTTTCTATCTTTTTTTAGTAGTTTTTGCTTAAATGTGTTTAAAACATTATAGCATTTTTTGTGCCTATTTATATAAATATATAGGTGAGTTTTAATCTATTTAGGGTTAGTCCAACCGTAGTCTGCTGGAGTTAAATTTTTCCAGTCTGGGTCAGTATTTAGGTGTGAGTATCTTTGTTGACCAAAGCCAAAGATGTTGTGTTCAACTTTGATGCGAGGAGAAACTACGCGTTGTGAAAGTTCTGAGTAGGATACGTTGTTAAATAGCGGAATTTGAGTGAAAGTTTGGAAGTAAATTTTTAAGAAAGCATCAACTAAGCGGTTACGGTCTTCAACTTCGCCTGGGTATTGTGGAGCAGAACCTGCCCAAACAGTTTGACATTTAATACCAAACTCAACAACTTGACGTAAATTACCTACAAAGTAGCCGTTGTTTTTCTTTAGAGTTTCGTAAAGTGGCCACAGAGTTCCACCATCTGTTTCCTTGTTGATTTTGCCTTGAGCCTCAAGTTCTTGCAGGAATTTATAAGTTGCTGTAAGGTCAATTTTGTCTTCAGGTTGCACCCAGTATTTTTGGTCATCGAAGTTTTCACCGAAATCAGCAAGATCAGCAATACCAAATTTTGCGCTAAGTTCAGATCTAAAGAAGAACATAAATAGCGGATTCATAACAGATAAGTTAGTTGCGTTTGTACCACCAACTGCAGTGATTTGCAGTTCAAATTGGTTAGTAACAATTGTATTGTCGTTGTCTTTTTCTAACTTAACATCAATAGTGATATTTTTAAAAATACGTTCAAAAGTTTCTTTGATGTATTTAGATGCACGTTCTAAGTATTCAATATCTGGGGCAGATAGACGGAAAGTCATTTTGTGGTTTTCAGGAACACCTACTTCTTTTAAGGCTTTTTCGTAAAGTTCTTTTGCCTTAACTGGATCGTATCCAGAGCCAATTCCAGATTTTTCTAGCAAGGCTTTGTATTGAGGTCTTTGAACATAGTAAAGTTCGTCTGTGTCAAACTGAGTAGCGTTGGCCGGAACTGGTGCGTAAATTGGGTCAGAAGTTGGGTGAATTCCTTTTAGACCTTCTCGGTTAACCGCCATATAAAGCGCTTTTCTAAAGTTAACATTTTTAATTAGTTTCTTAACGTATTCGTCTTTTGTGTCAGTCAGTGGATTTGGAACCATAATAGTTGGTGCACCAGTTATTGATTTTCTAATTAAACCTTGTTTAACTTTTTCTTCAGAATATCTTTCTTTATAGTAGTCTTTTCTGATACTTAAGTTATCAATTTCACCTTGTTTAAAAGCATTTAAGAAATCATTTTCTTTAGCAAAGTAAGTATATTGAACAGACTTGTAGTTAGTAGTCCAAGCGTATTCGTGTGCAAAGTTTTTGTTAAATCTTAAGTATTTGCCAGGAGCCCAGTCTGAAATTGTAAAAGTACCGTAGCTAACTGGGTGGTTTTTCTCAGTTCCATAAGTTGAGTTTTTACCATCTTTGTCTAAAGAAGCCTCGTAGGCTTTTTTGTTAACTAGTTTAAATTGACCAAAATCGCTAAATACATCTTTAACTGTAACTTCTTTTTCGTATTCAATTTCAAGAGTGTAGTCATCAATTGCACGAATTCCAACATCTTCTTTTTTAACTTCAGGGAACTTATCGCCTTCTTTACCTACATAATATTCATTTTTAGAAACTGAAGGTAGTATTGCAGCTTTTATTAAGGCTTTGGTAAGTGCAGCGAAAGCCTCAGCTTTTTTGCCTTGTCTAATTGCAGATACAATGGCCCCGTAAAGTTCATCGTTTTTTTGAATCATACTGTTGATGATTTGACCAAATAGACGTTTTACTTGTGCTTCAGTTAAAGCAGTATTGTCAACTAGTCCAGAAGTAGTTTGTGAGCCTTCCCAAACTGTTGTGTTTACTGGTAAAGTTAATTCATAGTTAACTGTACCGAATTTGATTTCTATTTTAGTAGTCTTGCTAGTTGTTAACTTAGTTAAAATCTTTTCACTAAAGTCAAAGTTAGATTCTTTGTCAATGTATTTACCATCTTTGTCTTTTGCACCAATAATTTGACCTTGTGAGAAGTATTTGCGAGCGTTGACAATAGCAACACCACTTTTTCTACTACCAGATGGATACATACCATTTGAACGTGAGTTTAATTGAACTGGGTCAATGTATTGCAAATATGAATACACATAGTCATGGGCAGTAACTGGAGTTCCATCTTCCCATTTAATGTTTGGGTTTAGAGTAATACGATATCTTTTTCCTTTTTGAGTAGACGCGATGTTTTCGTTGAATTTACCAGCGTGTGTTCCATCTCTTCCTTCAAACTCACCATCTTGAATAGTTGGGTAAGAAGTCGCACCTTTTAGTTCGTATTTTGTGACAAACTTATTAATCGCTGAACCTTGGATTTTAGAAAAATCACCAACGTGGTCAGCAATTTTGTCTTTAATTGCTTTATCCCAATCAATGTCTCTATCGTAAAGAAAAGTTGAAAGCATATTCATGAAAGCATTTTCGTAGTTTTGTGTATAAGTTAACGGGTTTAAAATAGGCTCTGTAGACATAGTTACACCAGAACGATAAGTTTCTGCTTTAGACCACTTGTGAGTTTTTGAATTAAGTGGGCGGAAAACTGGGTAAAGAATTGGGTCTTTTTCGCTTTCTTTTAACTCAAGTGGAAACTTAATCGGGTTTTGTTCACCCCACCAACGTCCACGCGCTGATTTAAACCAACCTTCAAAACGCAACTCGCCACTTGCTTGTGGTTTATATTTATTTTCGTCTAGTTTTTCAACTACACGTTTGCCACCTTTTCTAACCGAGGTGGTTTGCACACCGCCATTGGTAAGTAGTTTATCACCCCCACCACATGAGGCTAGTGTTAATAATGAGAAAATAGTGACAATAATAAGTAAGATTTTTTTCATTTTTTACTCCTCCTTTTGGGTATTTTTATAATAATATCACATAGTCAAAAAAAACGCAATAATAATCTAAACTAATTTTTTGCTAGAATAAATGGCTTTGTACCGGGTTTATGTATGAAAAAAGCCACATAACTGCTTATTTTTTAAAAAATAAATAAGGCTTTAAGTGGCTTTTTGAGAAAGTTAAAAGGTTTTACTTATTTAATAAAAGGTTTAACATTGCTGTCAAGCGGAATTTCTCCGTTGAATGCTTTGTCGAATGTAAGTTCGTAGTTTAATTTAGAAACTAAAGTACCTTTTACGGTTTTGCCAAGAATTCTTTGTTCAAATTCTTGAGCAAACTCAAAACTATATCTGAATTTAGAAATAGTGTGGGTTTTCGCATCAATTTCCACACTAACTTTAATTTCGCGGATGTTTTCTTGTTTAAGTTTACCCGCTACTTTTTCTTGACCATGTGAAATTAAGAATTCCTTAATTAAATCAATTTGACTTTCTGTAAAAGTAAGTTCGTAAACTGAACCTTTCTTAGTAGCGGCGCTGATTTTCTCTTTAGCGTATTTAAATAAGGCTTTTGCGTAAATTGAGTATTCATATGGGTCTTTAAAGTTTTCTTTAATAGTTTCTTTTGGATCTGTATCTTTATTAGTTTTTTTGTTGTGTTTGTAGGCTACTTTATGTAGGTTTCCGTCTTTTAAGAAATGATAGTTGTGTTGGTCTTTAAGTAAAGCACCACTTGTGATTTCATCCCTTAGGTAAGATAGACTGTTGTTGCGGTTATAGTAAGTAGTTCCGTTAAAGAAAGCGCCTGGTAGCGGAACGTTTTTAATTTTGTTTTCAAAAACATTAGTAAAAGAAAGACTGTAGTTGTATTTAAATGTATCTTTTTCAACAGTGTTAGTTCTAGCCTCTAAGAAATACTCTAAATCAGTTAGATATTTTGCGTAGATTTTCATGTCTTTAGTAACTTTAGAGTTTAAGTCTAGTTTTTTGGTAAGTTCGCTGTCTTGAAACCAACCTACGAAGTTATATCCATCTTTTTTAGGAGCATCAGGCAGTTGAATTGTTTGGTTGTATTCAATTAGTCTATTGGCAATTTTATTAGCGCCATCAAAGAAGTCTACATTGTATTTAAGTGGGGTAAACTTAGCGTAGATATTCAAATTACTAGTAATTTTTTGATTTGCTTCAAATTTTTGGGTAAACGCTTTATCTAGAAACCAACCACTAAACTCATGTCCTTCTTTTGCAGGGTTTGCAGGTAAGTCAACTGTTTTGTTTTTTTCAACTGTCTTGTCAGCAAGCAGTGTTTGTCCTTCAAAGAACTTCACGCTGTATTCAACTTTAGATGGTTTTGGTGTTTCATCTGTATTTGGCGCCGGTTTTGGTGTAGGTGTAGGTATTGGCGCAGGGGAAGGTGCTGGTGTTGGTTTGTCGCCGCCACACGCAACTAAAGTAATCAATAATGCTGGAAGCAGTAAATACATTAAGATTTTTTTGATTTTCATATGTAAAATCACTCCTTTTCAAACAAAGTATATGATAGTCGTTTTTTTTTTTTTCAAGTAAAATGTATGGTTTTTGGGTTTTAAAGTTAAATTACCATATAAAATTAAAAGTTTAGGTACAAACAAAAAAGAAAGTGTTTAAATTGTCTTATAAAAAATAAATTGCGCTATATTTTAACGCAGGTTTACAGACCAAAAAAGTCTAGTTCATATACAAACTAGACTTTGTGATAGTTAAAAATAATTTTGAATTTTATTTATAAAAGAGATGTTAATCAAAATATTTTTTCCTTAGTTATTGTGATTAGTTTAAATGTTTTATTCCCAAACTACAGGTTTACCATCAACATATCTCCAGTGATTTCCATCCTTATTAAGAGTATTACTATATAAGTATAATTTTGCTGTAGTTACCCATGATTCTGGTTTGTCTTTTTTGGGTTTAGTATCGCGTTTATAAAATATTTTTGTCAAAGATGGACAATTATGAAAAGCAAAAGCCCCTATACTTTCAACAGTACCAGGAATTATGATTGAACTAAGTGAGAGACATTCTGAAAATGCAGCATCTTCGATACTTTTTACTCCGTTTTGAATTATGATGCTATTTAGAGATGTACATTTATTAAAAGCTTTGAATTTTATACTTTTTACACTACTAGGAATTATGATTGAACTAAGTGAGAGACATTCTGAAAATGCAAACTCGCCAATAATTTTGACACTATTTGGGATAATAGTGTTTTTACAACCCAAAATTAACTTATTAGTGCTTTTTTCAATTATTGCATTACAATTTTCACGCGAATCGTAATTAGGATTGCCACCTGCAACTTTTATTTGTTCAAGAGCAGGGCATTCTGAAAATGCAGAATCACCTATTTTTGTGACACTTTTCGGGATTGTGATTAAATCTAACGATTTACAACCACAATAGGCAAACGTACCTATGCTTCTAACACTGCTTGGAATTGTAATTGAACTTAGTGATTTGCAGTAATAAAAGGCATAAGACTCAATACTAGTTACAGTGTTTGGGATAATAGTGTTTTTACAACCCAAAATTAACTTATTA